>RECJ01000070.1 GCA_007694115.1 Leptolyngbya sp. DLM2.Bin27
AAGAAGACACCAACATCACCCGCATTCTCGCCACCATCCACGTCGAGCGCGAGTCGCAAAAGGGCATTCTCATCGGCAAAAAAGGCAGCATGCTCAAGGTGATCGGCTCCGATGCCCGCCAGCAGATCCAGAAGCTGGTGATGGGCCAGGTCTATCTAGAACTGTTTGTCAAAGTGGTACCCAAGTGGCGGCAGTCCCGCAGCCGCCTCGAAGACTTTGGCTACCGAGTCGAGGAGTAAAATCATCACTCTCCGGCTTGCTGTTTGAGCATAGCCACAATGCTGTCAGATAACCAAAGCCCAACAGCTTGCAACCGCTGTATGCGATCGCCTACTGAGTCAATCAACCCCCGCCGTTTTGCTAAAACAAGTACGCCCCCGGTTCCCAGAGTGGCAATTCCCACTGAAACCTCAACTGGGATTGCCCAAGCAGCGTCAGGCAATTGCTGACTAGCTGCATCGTCTTGTGGAAGGGTCACCTCTTGCCAAACCGCCTGAGGAATCAGAATCTCACTAAAAAGCTGCGGCAGGAGGTCAGCCTGCCCACTTTTGAACAGCACAATTAGCGGCGAGGCATTCACCACCACACGGTCAACTGACATCGGTTAATTCCTGGGCCAACTCATCAGCGGTGTATTGAAACACCGATACTACGCCAGCAATCCCTGGAGGATGTCATGGGCGATCTGGGCATTGATCCCACCGTCTATGGCTAGGCCTTCATTAACCTCTCAGCAAAAGCAGGCAGTTGCCCACCCTGTGACGGGCCGTGTGGTTTCGCTCTATCACCCACGCCAGCAGGAGCGGCGAGAACACTTTGCCTGGAGCCAAGATTTAACCCTGATACTGGGTATCACACCCACTGGCAGGGCAACAGTAGATCAACTGGCGCTAAATCGAGAGGACGTTGTCAATCTTCCCAGAGTGTTGGCGGCGGTTGGTAACCATCCGCCGTAGGAAGTTGCCAAAGAAGTATCAATGTTAGATTAAAAACACAACCGTTACAGTTTTTAACGTCTAATGCTGATTCTCTCTGCCACCAACGGCACCAACCTCGACCTGGCCCAAGCCTTTGCCGCCGAAGCGACCAAACAGGGTGCATCCGCCGAGGTGGTCAGCCTGCCCGAGCTGCAACTGCCCCTCTACGACTCGCTGGTGAGCGAGGCTGGCCCCGGTCTGGCCAAGCTAGAGCAGGCGCTGAAGCAGCACCGGGGGCTGGTGATCTGCGCGCCCGAGTACAACGGCTCAATTCCGCCGGTGGTGAGCAATGCGATCGCATGGCTCTCTGTCAGCACCGAAGACTTTCGCGCCCTGTTCAACGGTCGCCCCGTGGCCCTAGCCACCCACAGCGGCGGCGGCGGCAGCAAAGTAGCCCTCGCTATGCGGCAGCAGCTCTCGCACCTGGGCAGCACAGTAATCGGACGTGAAGTGATTGCCACCTCGCAAAAGGCGGCCAATCCCGATGCGATCGCCGCCCTCGTTACCCAGCTCACCGCCCTCGAACCCGCCTATAAGGGCGTTCCAGCCAAGGTCTAAACGGACATTCCGCAGGTTGATCAGCAAGTCAGATAAGATTTTTGGCAAAGAGCGTCGAGGAACTTCAAGACCTCCAGTCATTCTCCCAGCGATAATACTGAGGCAGACCCAGCACCGAACAGGGCACGTGGTCGGCTAGCTGCTGCACCAGCGGATGTTTAGCGATATGGCAGCCCAGCATCAGCACTTCGGCCTCCAATTCTTTGGCCACCGCACTCAGTTCAGGGGCCACCGGGCCAATTCTCAGGTGGGCGTTGAGCGAGCCCCGCCACTCGCTGGCCAGACAGCGGGCCTGCCAGAGAATGCGATCGGCGTTGGCAATAGTTTTAGGATGGCTTCTGTCGATTACGTACACCACATGCACCATGACCGGGTTGGGTCGGGCCAGGCGGGTCTGATGGGCAGCACACAGGGCTAGGTCTAAGGCCGCCTGGCTGTGGGCCGAGCCGCTATACCCCACCACAAAGTTAATAGTTTGCGTCTCTGGCTTGAGGGTTAGAGTGGGTGGTTTAGGACGATCTAAAAGCACTATCCTCTGGGCTAGGTCATCGCGCCCGAGGGCGGCTTCAAGTCGTTTGAGCATGGGCTTTAGCGCAGTCTGCTTGCTCCCTGAAGAAGGCAAATTGACAGCAGTATTTTTCCGCCGGCTGCGGGCGGTGGCGCGCGATTGGAGCTGCATACGACCCTCCTAGAGCCTATCCGGGAACAGTAAACTAACCGTGTTGCCACGACTTAGGACACTGAAACAATCAATACATAGGTCAATGCTGACGGTTCAGTCTCTCTTCAATGCCGACGAGGTTAGCTGACGGGCTAGGGCTGAGAGATGCCCCTCTCCGATTACCCTCTAGCGGGTACTGAGAACTCGGAGATAAGCCCCTTGACTGGTTCCCCCGCTCTAGGAGCGCTCTGAAAAATCAAAGCGTAGCTAGATTAGGCTGACTTGCTTTACCTCTAAAGTGTAAAAGAGAAAATCTAAAAGTGTCAACGAAATCTTTACGTTATGTGATCAATTATTTCGTCTCTATACTGTTAAGTAATATGCCAATTCTTTTTATTTCCTAAGTGAATTTACTAGCTAAAATTAGGCAGTTTTTTCAGCTAGTAACAGAATTTTCACATCGTAGATGCTGAACCGAACCAGCCCCCCACAGGGGTATTGAGGGCTGGCTATAGGTAGGTAGTTGTCATTTTCTAGACTTGACTCGAATGAGATTCAAACATAGCTCTGGGTAAGCTGACTGAGTTGGGTTTGCTCCGGCTCGGTCAACTCCCAGCCCAAGGCTCCAGCATTTTGGCTGGCCTGGCGAGCGTTTTTGGCACCGGGGATGGGCAGCACGTTACCCTGGGCCACCAGCCAGTTGAGGGCAACCTGGGCGGGGGTGCGCTCCCTCTTCTCGCCAATGTCTTGCAGTGCCTGAATCACCGGCATCAGCTTGGTCAGACCGTTTTGGCTAAAGCGGGGGTCAAGCCAGCGGGCACCAGCGGGCTTGAGGTTGGCCTCGGGCGTATATTTGCCGGTCAGCAGTCCCTGGGCCAGGGGGCTATAGGCGAGAATGGTCACCCCCAGATCCCGCGCGGTTTCGATCACGCCGTTGGTTTCGGGCTTGCGGTGCAGTAGCGAGTACTGCACCTGGTTAACCGCCAGGGGCACCCCCTGCTCAGCTAGGTAGCCGTGGGCCTCGCGCATCTGCTTAGCCGAGTAGTTGCTCACCCCCACCGCGCCGATCCGGCCCCGCTTCACCTCTGCCGCCAGCGCCTGCATCAGGTCTTTTTGGCTGAGCAGAAAGTCTAGGGGCCAGTGCACCTGGTACAGCGCCACCGAGGCCACCTGAAGGCGGTCTAGGCTAGCTGCCAGGGCATCGGCGACCGATTGTTTAGAAAAGCGCCAGGGCAGGGGGAAGTATTTGGTCGCCACCACTGCCTCTGGGCGCTGCTGCATGAAGCGGCCAATCAGCCGTTCTGACTGGCCAAAACCATAGATTTCAGCGGTGTCAAACAGCGTCAGCCCCGTATCGAGGCAGGCGTCAAAGGCGGCGTGCAGGTCGCTGTCGCTGTAGGCCTTGCCGTAGTCCCAAAAGAGGGAGTCGCCCCAGGCCCAGGTGCCGACTCCCAGGGCGGGTACGGTGGGGCCAGTGGGGCCAAGGGTCACGGTTTGCAGATCTGCTAAGGGCATGGCGGAAAGCTTCCTTGGAGGATGAGGTAGCAAGAATGAGAGACTACTGCAATATTGTAAACTTTGATTAAAGGGCTTTCAGTATTTCCCAAGGCTAGGTTTTCTGGGGCCAGACTTTATATCGTTTGCGCAAGCACATTTTTTAGGATTTAGTCTATGAATCGTCGTCGTTTGATCCAGGCCGCTCTGGGTCTTTGTTTAGTCTGGCTGAGCTGGGTTATGACTCCGGCCCCGGCCCTGGCGCTGGGGGGGCCACAGATTCCAATTGGGGAGGTAGCCCCAGATTTTACGCTACCCACTAACGCAGGCGATGGCGCGATTTCACTGGCTGACTTTCGCGATCAGTGGGTGGTGCTGTACTTTTACCCCCGCGACTTTACCTCAGGCTGCACGGTCGAGGCCCAGCGGTTTGAGCGTGATATCGCTGAGTACCAGGCCCGTAACGCTCAAATCATCGGCATCAGCGCCGACAGCGTAGAGTCGCACGCCGAGTTTTGTGACGCCGAAGGGCTAGAGTTTCCGCTGCTGTCTGACCCCAAGGGTAAGGTGAGCAAGGCCTATGGGTCGTGGCTAGGGGCAATGTCGATGCGACACACCTATATCATTGGCCCCGACGGCACCATGCAGGCGCGGTTTTTGGGCGTGCAGCCGGTGATTCACAGTCGGGAGGTGCTGGCGACGCTAGATGAGTTGCAGGCGGGTTAGAGAGGGTTTTGGGTCTCGGGTTTCGGGTCTCGGGTTTTGGGTCTCGGTTTAACCGTGCGCCGTACACCGTGCACCCCGCCCCACCCCTGATCGCCGTCTTAACCGCTACTGTGCGAATCACCTGGGGATAGCAACCAAAAGACTGTGATCTACCCTACATTGCAGCCCAAAATTAGGCTTAGACCGTGACCAGCCGTTGGCCTAACGCATTGAAGTGCCCCTGGGGAAATAGAATCTAAACGGTGATACAGTATCGATCCTTCACTCGGGCTTTCACTCGGGACAGTTCTATAGGGAAATGGGCGCATGAATTCGCTTGGACGGCATATTTTGGTGGAGTTTTTTGGCTGTTCGTCAGACATTCTCAACGACGTACCGCTGATTGAGAGCAGCATGGTAGGGGCCGCCGCCGACGCTGGGGCGACGGTGATTAGCTCGGTGTTTCACCACTTTTCACCCTTTGGGGTGTCGGGGGTGGTGGTGATTCAAGAGAGCCACCTGGCGATTCATACCTGGCCCGAGTACCGCTACGCGGCGGTAGACTTGTTCACCTGCGGCGATACCGTCAACCCGTGGATTTCATTTGACAAGCTTAAGCTGGCTTTTAAGGCCGACTACGGCTCGGCCCTAGAGATGAACCGGGGTCAACTCGAACTGCTGGAGCGGATCGACGTTGACCTGGGCGAGCTACGCGATGAGATCACCAATAAGCTGATCACCCCCAAGCAAAGCCGCAGCGTCTGGTTTACCGACAAAAACGACGACATTGCCCTGTCGATTCGCCACAAGGGCGATCGCGTCTTTCGTGAAAAGTCGCCCTACCAAACCGTCGAAATTTTTGACACTTTCGCCTACGGCAAAATGCTCACCATTGACAATATGGTGATGTGCAGCGAAAAGGATGAAAATGCCTACCACGAGATGATCATCCATGTGCCGATGCTGCTCAACCCTGGCTTTAGAGATGTGCTGGTGATCGGCGGCGGCGACGGCGGCAGCGTGCGGGAAATTTTGCGCCACCCCCAGGTCGAAAACGTCACCATGGTGGAAATTGATGAAGCTGTGGTGCGGGCCTCGAAGGAGTTTTTGCCTTCGCTATCCGGGGCGCTCGACGACCCCAAACTCGACCTGCGAATTGAAGACGGCATCGCCTTTGTAGCCAACGCCCCCGACAACTGCTTTGATCTAATTGTGATCGACTCTTCAGACCCGGTGGGGCCATCGGAGGGGCTGTTTAGCACGGCCTTTTATGAGCAGGTGCATCGCATTCTCAAGCCCGGCGGGGCGATCACAGCGCAAAGCGAGTCGCCCCGGTTTAACCAGCGGGCCTTTGTGGATATTCACCACTGCCTCAAGGGCATCTTTGGCGACGAGAACGTGTTCTGCTATCTGGCGTTTATTCCCACCTACCCGACGGGCATGTGGAGCTTTAACTACGCCACCAAGGGTGCAGCCCACCCAATTCAGGGCATAGATGCGGCGAAGTCTGAGGCCTTTGCGGCGGAGCACAGTTTGCAGTACTACAACGTGGGTATGCACCAGGCAGCCTTTGCCCTGCCCACCTTTGTGCGCACTATGCTGAAGGGCTAGAGAGCATCTAAGCGATAGGAGATCCTATCGCTTAGATGCTGCGTTGCCAAATAGCAGCTAACTCTGGCCAAAGAGATTGGTGACCCATCAATCACATACAGCCCATCGATCTTCCACTGCTGCTAGAAAGCGAACAGAGAGATCCATGGCGGCGCGGGTAGCCCGTCGGCTACCCGAGCCGCGCCGTCGCTAGGCGTCCTCTTCCAGGTAAGCTTCGTCTTCAACCTCAAT
>RECJ01000208.1 GCA_007694115.1 Leptolyngbya sp. DLM2.Bin27
CTCAGCAGCTCTAGGCCAATAACCGTAGGTTTAGCTTCAACCGGGTTGGCAAAGCCCACTAGCACCGGATGGTTTGACTCACTCTGGAGGGTGCGGACGAAATCAGCCGGTTCATAGTATTTGGCAAAGGCCAGATTGCTGACGACGAAGAGGGCGCTGATTAGGCCAGCGCCCCAGATCACCTGAACGCTGCGCCGCCCTGAGATGTGCCGCCGGGTGAAGGGAATACGGGCCGGGCGTGCTGGCCCCGTTGTCGGCCAGTAAACGGCCAGCAGCCCCCCCAACAGCACCACAACCCCGGGATGAAACACAAAATTGTAGCGGTGGCCTCGGGTGATATCCATGGCCAGGCCATAGGTCACGGCGAAAAACAGGGTGATGGCCGCCAGCCCAAACCCACCCATTAAAAACAGCCCAAAACGGCCAGAGTCTGACTGGCAGACCAGCTTTCTGGCTGAGACTAGCCGCGTCACCAGCCCCAGCAGCACTGGCAGCAGTAGCAAGATCGACAGGGCGATCGCCACGATGCCGATCACCCCTTGGGCGCGGGTGATCGGGGTGATCACCATAAAGATCAGCCCGGCCAGCATCTGGGCGATCGGATCGAGCCACAGCCGGGGCTGACTGAGGTCAATGGCCAAATTTGAAGCCTGACTGCTGCCGTAGAAGTTGAGCAGCACTGGTAGCCAAACCAGGCAGGTGGCCAAGGTGCCCAGCATGACCCAGTACAGTCGCCGCCAGGGCCGTCGCCAGAGAGTCTGAATTTGAGTTCGCCCTTGATGCCAGGCGAGGGCTACCAACATCAGAGCCTGCGCCAGCAGCGTCAGAGCCATAAAATAGTGGGTGGCAAAGGCTAGGGCGTTGACCCCCACCCACAGCAGCCCAAAGGCGGGTGAGATTGGCGACGGTGGTGCTGCCCCTGGGCGGGGGCGGCGCAGGCTCCAGATACCGTGGGCAAAGCAGGCTAGGCTCAGCGACACCAGCAGGGTCGCCATACCGTAGTGGCGGGCCTCCTGGGCCATGGCGATGCCAAAGGGAGACACCGCCATCAGCGCGGCGCTGATCTGCCCCGCCAGCACAGAGCGAAACCCCAGCCAGCCAGCTAGATAGACCGCCGGTACGCTCAAAGCCCCCAATATTGCTGGCAGAGCCCGTGCCGCCCAGGGTGAGGCCACGCCCTGCACTGCCGGGAAAAATTTCATCCAGCCGTGGGCCAAGACAAAGTAGGCCGGGGGATGGTTATCTTCTTGCAATAGGTATCGCAGGGTTGAGCCCATGGTGGCCTCTGGGCGGGGCTGGAGTGGCGTCAACAACTGGTCGAGGTCAATGACCTGGTCGAGGGGAACAGAATAGCTGCTGTTGCCTAGGGTGAATATAACGGTGGCGACCTCATCCATCCAGAGAGGTTTGACCACTAGACATGACAGGCGCAGAACCAGGGCCAGCAAAAACCATACGCCTAACCAAAACGCTGGGGGCGGCAACCGCGACGCCTTGTCAAGCTGCATAAAACGTTGGTAATGACTCAAGGCTCGAGGCCCGATAGATCTAGTTTGATTATCGGTTAGCCCAGCTCGCTTGGGGGTATCTTGCTCGGGTCAGCGTTTAGCCTAGAGCTACCAAAACAGATGGTTGAGCCATTTGCTAAATAACTTGAGCCCTTTGGGTTCTTGGTAGTGGGTGGGCAGCAGGTCGGCAAAGGCCTGCTCAAGCTGGATCACGGCTGCGTCAATGGCGGCCCGTTTGGGCCTGGGCTGGTGGGGCACATGCAGCGGTGGGCCAAACCGCAGGGTCAGTCGTTTGCGAAAGTACAGCATTTTAGTGCCGATGATCGCCACCGGGTAAATGGGTACCCCAGAGCGCATGGCATAGAGCACGGTACCTCGCTTGAGGGGGTGCATCTGTCCTTCCTGTTCCCCTAGCCGCCCCTCTGGGAAGAGCATAATGCCGTCACCTCGGGCCAGCAGCGCCTTTACGGCCCGGTCGATTTGCCGCATCTGGTGAATTGAGCTGCCGTTGGGCACGCGATCGCGAATTTCCTCGGCCAGGGGTTTAAGCTCGTCGCGGCCCTCATCAGCGGCGGTCATCACTGCCATTTCCTCCTTCCACCAGCGCTCTAGGGGAATCACCCCCCCGGCCCAGCCCAGCAGCCAGCGTTTCCAGCGTTTGTTGTAGAGGGTGCGGGCGTCGCCCAAAATGTAGTAGTAGGGGTGGGGTGGGCAAAACGCCAAGAGCAAAAAGGGGTCGAGGTGGTTGAGGTGGTTGGCGGTCAGCACGTTGGGCTCGGTGGGGATATGCTCCGGATGCTCAATGCGTACCCGAAAAAAGCTTTTGATCAAGCGACGCATCACCCAGCGGCGAAATCGACCGCTGACCCGCTGGTCGGCGGTGCCCTGGGCGATCGCACTCAGCTCGGTCAAACCTTGGGTAATGCAATCACGCACGGCGGGCTGTTGGGCAGTGGCCACCCCCTCACGCACCCGATCAATGGCCTCTGGCGTGAGTTCAACCACTGGTGGATTGGGCTGTTGAATTGCTGCTATGGGGTCGGGTTGATTTGCCATGCCAACAGCTTTGCCTCTTTTTGCTGTGTTTGCCTGGGGCCTGGGGCCCTTGGGTGCATTGAGTATCAGATGCAAGTCGCGGGTTGCCTACAAAATTGCAGCTATTCTTAAAAATTGCTTGGCCCTGGCCCTGCCGCTGTCGGTAGATTTTGTGCCTACTGCCCGTGGCAGGCTTTGTACTTTTTGCCGCTGCCGCACCAGCAGGGGTCGCTGCGCCTGGGCCACAGGGGCGGTAGCCCATCGCCGTCGACGTAAAGCCAGCGGCCTTTTTGCCGGGTGAAGCGCGATCGCTCATGTACCTGCCCCAGGGTGGGATCTTTGTAGTAGGCGACAAATTCGACTAGACCTTGGCTGTCGGCGGCCTGCCCGGCCTCGGTCGCTAGCACCCGCAGCCCCAGCCAGGTGGTGCGCGCCGTGCTCTGAAGAATCGCCGCCCGCTGCCCCGCGTAGCGCTGGGTGGGGTGGTGGGTGGCGATCAGATAGTCGATGTTGCCCTGGTGGTAGGCGCTATAGCGCGATCGCATCAGCTGCTCTGCTGTCTCAGCCGTCGCCTCACCCACCAGGTAGGGCCGACAGCAGCCGCCAAAGGCCTGCCCACCCCCGCACGGACAATCCTCTGTAGTCGCCGTCTTCATTGTTACCCACTTCCCTGTTCACACCTGGGCAGACACACAGGTCTGCCCCTACTTCCCCATTCATATCCGGGCAGACACACAGGTCTGCCCCTACTTCCCTATTCATATCCGGGCAGACACACAGGTCTGCCCCTACCCATCCACCCATCTACCCACCCACTCCCCTACCCCCGCGACTGACCGGGCAAAATCAATGCCTCGCTAAAGGTGTCTCGCCGCGACCGGGGCAGCGGCTGGTAGGCTGCCGCATCGACGCGCTTGATGCGGTCAAAGAAAGCTTCGTAAAAGCGCTCTAGGCAGTCGCAAAACCAGGCCTGGTAGTCGGGCCAGCGATCGCGATTCGACAGATCGACCTCTGCTCGGGTGCAGGCCACCATACAGGCTTCATCCCCAGCGCCATCCCAGATCAGCGGCAGGCCAACTTCGTCGGCAATGGCCTCGCGCTCTTGGGCCAGCAGGTGAAAGTGGGGCTGGGCATCGGTGCCTGAGAGCAGTAGCTCGGTGTAGAGGCTGCTGTGGTCGCGGTCGAGAATAGTGTGGAGGCGAAACCCAGCTCGGGCGATGGCAAAGCCCATGGTGGCTGCGGTGGCGGGGGAGCCGGGTTTGACCAGGGTGCCCTGGCGATCCATGCGATCGCAGAGGCCACTCCAAAAGTCTAGGTTTTCCTGCTGCAGCTCGGTGAGCGGCTCTGGCTCTGGCTCTGGTTCTGGCTCTGGTTCTGGGGGAGCCTCAGCCTCAACCTCGGCCACGGACTCAGTGGTCTCGGGTTCGAGTTCACCCTCACTGGCATCCACCGCTCCGCAGGCGGGGATAAAATTGGCGGCCATGGCGGTTTTGCCGATGCGCCATAGCTCCACAGCCATAGCCAAAAACGCCACCTCGCTAGTCTGATCGAGCCAGTCGAGGGTGAGAGACATTTCAGCCGAAAAAGTCGGGGCAACCCAAACCACTGTGGTGATCGCGTCAGTTTCGGCGGCGACCCAGGCTAACAGCTGCCCCAGGTCAGCCATCTGCGGGCTCTCCAAACAGGCCGCCACCAGCACCGTTGCCTCGCCGGGGCCATCCCTGCCAGTATCCCTATCAGCCTCACTGGCGGTATCGACCAGCAGCGCATAGTTCTCGGTGGCTGCGGCTGCGGCTGCGGGCAGGTTCAGCACTAGGCCCGTGGCTTCATTCAGCAGTTCTAGGGTTTCGTCATCGGTCAGCCACTGCTGAAAATCGGCCTGGGTCTGCCAATAGTCGGTGGGGTCGAGTTTTTCCAATCGTCCCAGCTTGGGTTTGGCAGATCGCGTTGGCACAGGTAGTTCGCTCTGGCAGAGGGCAATATAGATCCTATTATGGCGCGGGGCTGACACACCAACGCAGCCTGATCATGCGCTGTAACGGCGCGCTGCCATCACAAACCTCAAAACTCAGTGACTCACCAACGCCGCCCGCCATAGGGTGTACCCCTGGGGGCTCAGGTGCAGCCCGTCGGTGGTCAGCTCTGGCCGCAGCTGGCCCTGGTCATCGCTAAAAGCCGGATGTAGATCGACAAAGGTTGCTGCCCGGTCTGCGGTTAAAGCAGCGATCTGGCGGTTGACGCGCTGAATGCGATCGCTCGGCAACTCCTGCAGCCGGGTTGGCAAAATCGAATACACCACCAGCCGCGCCTGGGGGTGCTGCTGCTGCAAGCGGGCGATGATTTGATCGAGATGATCCACCACCTGGGCTTCGGTGGCCCCCTGCTTGAGATCGTTAATGCCCGCCAAGATATGGATCGCCCTGGGTTGGGTGGCGGCAAAATAATGCAGCCGCCGCAGCATGTGGGTTGTGGTTTCGCCCGAAATGCTCTGGTTGAGCCACAGCTGGCTGGGGGGCAATTCGTCGAGGGGCAGCCACAACCCCAGCGAGTCGCCCACCACTACGGTGAGCGATCGCCCCCCCTGCGTCCGAGCCATCGTCTCCGCCTCTCGGGCCAGCAGCGCTTGCCACTGGTCGTGGGTGGGAGAGTCGGCCACCCGCTGCCACTGGTCGCGATACTGCTGAGGGGCCACCTGGTTGTAGAGCTGGCCCGTTTGCAGGGCAGCAAGGCGAAATTGATACAGCTGCGGCCCGGTTACCGGCTTTAGCTCACTGCTAGCCGGGGGCATTGACGGCGGGCGGGGCGGTGGTAGCGGCGGGCGCACAGGGCTGCTAACGGCCTCGGGGCGGGGCCAGCGGTTAACCACAGCCGTCATTGACATGGGTGGCTGGGCAGCAGAACTCAATGCCGGGGGAGACATGGCTGATCCAGCTGGCGCTACAGTGATCGGTGCCACCGCCCCTTGATCCAGCACGCCTTGATCCAGCACGCCTTGATCCTCCGCCCCTTGATCCTCCGCCCCTTGATCCCCCGCCCCTTGATCCTCCGCCAAACTAGCCTCCGCAACAATCGGCATGACAGCCATAGTGCTGACCGCTGGCGGATGCCGCCTCATCGCCCCAGGGGCAGCCACCGCCCCGAGCAGCAGCTGAGTCGCCCACAGCCAAATATCCATACGGTCGCTGTACCCAAAACTCCCAGTTCCCTTTTCAAGTCAAAACCAGCCCCGTCAGGATGAAATGCTCAAAATGAGCCTTGCTGGCAGACAAGCAGACCCCTTGACAAGGGCAGAGCCTACTCACGATAATGAAAGACTGTGTTTATGCGCTCGGATCAGGTTTTAAGGCTAACGCCCTAGCAATAGTGCTCCGCTTTTGGAGTCAGTTGGCACCTGTACGGCGGTTATGAGGTAAAAAATGACGTACGCAATTGTTGAAGCGGGTGGTAAGCAGCTGCGGGTAGAGCCGGGCCGTTTTTACGACATTGATCGCCTGGCCCTAGAGGTAGACGACCAGGTCATTCTAGAGCGGGTGCTCTACGTAGACCACGACGGCGAAGCCCTGGTGGGCCAGCCGGTGGTTGAAGGGGCTACGGTAACAGGCAGCGTGGTCAGCCACCTGCGGGGCCGCAAGATCATCGTCTATAAGATGCAGCCCAAAAAGAAAACCCGCAAAAAGCAGGGTCACCGCCAAGA
>RECJ01000069.1 GCA_007694115.1 Leptolyngbya sp. DLM2.Bin27
GCAGCCTGCACTTCTTCTTGGGTGCCTGGCCTGTGATTGGCATCTGGTTCACCGCTCTGGGCATCAGCACCATGGCGTTCAACCTGAACGGGTTCAACTTCAACCAGTCCATCCTTGACTCTCAGGGTCGTGTGATTGGCACCTGGGCTGACGTGATCAACCGGGCCAACCTGGGTATGGAAGTGATGCACGAGCGCAATGCTCACAACTTCCCCCTCGACCTGGCCACCGCTGAGGCCCCTGAAATCATCGGCTAGTCTCAATTGACTACCCCATTGATTTGAGTTAAAAAAGCGCTCCCCTTGGGGAGCGCTTTTTTTGGCGTTGCTGAGGTGGGTATTAAAACCAGGGTTGCTGCAATCATTGGTTACACCTGCGGCATGGGCACCCGCAGTCAACTACTGACCTTTTTGATTAAATCGCAAGGGGCATAGTTCTATCTAAGGAATGGTTTAAGCGATCAGGCCAATCAAGTAGAACTAAGATATTAACCCCACAGGAATTTTATTCAATGAAGTCAAGTTATTTCATCAAAGGTCTGTCTTCCGTAAGTCGCTGGATGGCTACAACTCTGTTTTGTCTATGTGCGATCGCATTCACCTGGCAGGGCACATTTTTCTCAGATGCAGCCGCAGCCCCGGCAGCAGTCCTGATCGCAGCGGCAGACGCAGGCGACCAGATCAAAGACACCGCTGAAAACATTAAAGGCACTTCTAAAGATCTAATCAGAGGTGCAGAAGATAAAGTTAAGGATGCGGCAAACAGCAACGCCTCTAAAGTTGATCGAGCTGACGACGGAGGCAGCTTCATTGAAGGAAAAGCAAAGCGAGACCGCAATCGCATTGAACAAAAAGCCGCCGAGGATGCCGACCAGACTGAGCGTGCCGCCGAAGATTCAATGAATGCGGTTGAACGCGCCGTTGATAACATCAAAGATGCTTTTAGCGACTAAAAATAGCTGGATTTCACCATAGATAATTTAGGGGGCGACTGGATTATGGCTCCAGTCGCCCCCTAGGGATTGTGGGTGTAGTCTGCGCTGCTTTGGCCTCCCAGCCCCATCAGCGGGGGCAAAAAATACTGGTTCGGCACGATCGCCGATGGCCACCCCGACTCCAGACAAAAGCATGATGTTGTGCTCAGCATAGTTTGAGTTTTCTCGATGGGCAAACTCCTCAATCAACTTTTGAAAAACCAGAGCTCCTACAGCGGCTATAGTCGCCGGATTAAAGCTGGTAGATACTGGCCTAGAAATCTCCTAAAAGGCTGGTTTATGGGTCTGAGCGTTGGCAGCTTGCTGCTTTTGTCGGCCTGTGATATTCCCCCAGAGGCAGCCACTGGCCCTAGCGACATTGCATCCCCCGAGGAAGTTCTAGGGGAAGTTCTAAATGAAGACCTAGGCGGGACGGTCAAAAACCTGAACCGAGGCACCGGGGAGCAGATCATTGCCCTGGGCGACAGCATCACAGCGGGTGCAGGCGTTGGCCCCGCTGCCGCCTATCCTAACCTGCTTAGCCAAACTCTAGAGCTACCCATTGTCAATCAGGGGCGGGGGGGCGACACCACCGCCACCGCCCTGAACCGGTTGCAGCTAGATGTGATTGACGCCAACCCCTGGCTGGTCATTGTCGGCTTAGGCGGCAATGACTACCTCCAGCAGGTGCCGCCCACCGAAACCGAAGCCAACCTGCGCCAAATTGTCACCCGCCTGCAGCAATCCGGGGCCATTGTGGTGCTGCTGGGTATGGATGTCAGCCCGTTTAACGGCAGCTATGAAGGGTTGTATCAACGCGTGGCAAACGAGGCCCAAGCCTACCTGATTCCGGGGGTGTTGAGCGGGCTAAATGAGGCGCGCTATTTGTCCGATCCAATTCATCCCAACCAGGCGGGGCACGAGATTTTGGCCAGTCGCGTGGCTGAGGGGCTAAAACCCCTGTTAGAAGCAGCCACCCTACCCGCCAACCTAGCTAACCAGCGGCCCAATTAACCCCCACCCACCGGAGTCTCTGGCGATGAAGACTTTTTCTGAAGCGATTGCCTTAGGCCGAGTCAGCCCGGCTGAAGCCCTAGGAATTTTTGACCAACTTGAAATCGTCGCTGTCGAGTTTATGCTGGGCGCTTGGCGAGGCACTGGCTTTCCCACCGGTCACCCCCTCGATGGCGTGCTGGAGGCTTACGGCTGGCACGGTAAGCGGTTTGACCATGCAGACCAGGTTCACCCGCTTGTGTTCACCACCCCCCAGGGCGGCACCATCAGCGTTAACCCCGTCTGGGCGTTACCCCTAGTTGGCTGGCTTGGTCGGTGGCCAATCTCTCAATTAGCAGCCCTGGGGCCTATCTTTCGGTCGTGCCTGGTTCTGTTTTCCACTAGGCGCTCCTGCGCGCGGCTGCGGCTGACCCACTATCGGGGCAGGGCAAGTGCAACGATGATCTACGACAGTCTCCCCATCTGTGATGTCTTTCGCACAGTAGACGACCAGACGGTGCTGGGGCTGATGGATCTCAAGGGCATGGATCAACCATTCTTTTTTGTCCTACGGCGGCAAGAGGAGCCAGCGCCGCGCGATCGCACAGACCACCCCCTAGACCATCCCCCACCGTCATTTCCTACCTAGCAGCTACCCCTGCGGCAGAGTGACTGCGGCTCAATTTCGGATAGAAGTTGAGATGTACAGCTAGCTTTACTGAGACCTATGGCCACTAGCACCGTTGAAGCGTTTGCTACCCACACTGCGATCGCATCCATCAACCTCTACCGCACCCATATTTCACCGCACAAAGGCTTCTCCTGCCCCCACCGACTGCTGCACGGAGACGAGTCTTGCTCAGACTATGTCAAAGGCCTTTTGGCTAACCAAAGCTTAAGGGCAGCCCTTCAGCTCGCGCCCCAGCGGTTTAAAGCCTGCAATGCCGCCGCCCAAACCTTAAAGTCTCAGCGCGCCCAGGGTGGCTGTTTAATCATTCCCTGCTGTATCCCCATCTAATCCCAACACCCCTATAGTTTGGCCGTTGGGGTGACACCCTACGGCAAGCGCTTGGCTACGGTGTAGGAGGGTCGCTGCGATTTTTCTCGCTGGGTTTTGACGAGGCGAAAATTTGGGTCAATGTAGAGGTTGTCGAGCTGGGGTTTAGCTTTAGAGATTTGCTGATATTGCTTGGCCGTAATCCGACCGCTCTCTGGGGAAGCAATTGTCGACAGCTGGTAAGAGTCAGCAGGCTGCTGATAGTTGGCCACGGTTTTTGTGAACCAATTCTGAGCCGCTTCCGGGCTAAACGAACGTGAGCCAAAGCGCAGGCTTTGTTTAATGCAGACGTTTTGAATATCCCAATAGTCTTGGCCCGTAGAGCGAGGGGCGGCGGGCTGACTGGAGTCGGTTTCAGCTTGGGTTTGCACCGAATAGCTCTGCATAATCAGCAAATCGTAGCTCAGCAGCCAGCGAGACAGCCAGCTGATCAGGGGGGCTTTTTGGCCGGGTTTGTAGCGGGCTAAATTGGCGTAGTAGCCGCTGTCATCAAAGATTTGATAAGACTCATGATTGATTCGCCCCGGCAAAATATCTTGAAAGGGGTTGGTCGACCAAACCGAGATCCAGACACCTTTTAACAGCGGAATTTGTTGATATAGATCGGGGGTTGGGTTGCGCGTTTTGAGTTCGTCAAACAGCGGCATCAGGGTGTCGTTGGCAAACCGAACTTTTTTGCCCATGGGCTCGGCGTCACGCCCCTCGACATGGGCTAGCAGGCTAGCTTTTAAGCTGGCGGTGCTGGCCTCGGCCAGGGCGGCAGGCGCAAAGGGGGCATCCAATATCACAGAGTCCATTGATCACAGAGTCCATTTGGCCAACCAGATCACAATCAAACACAATCAACGACTGTACAGCTGAGTTAGCGCCAGCAGCCGATCGCTCAATGCATTGGTGAGTAAAGCAGAACTGCGATAGCGCCAGCGCCAGTTGCCGTGGTTGCGACTGGGGTCATTCATGCGCGATTGTCCGTCTAAATCTAAGAGGTCTTGCAAAGGAATGATGGCCAGATCGGCCACGGAGGCCAGCGCCGCGCGAATCAGCAACCAGTTGATCGCCGGGATCTCGGTGGGCGAGTCGTAGCCGAAGTAGCGGGCCAGAAACAGCTGCTCAGCATCGCTAGCCTGCTGCCACCAGCCAATCGCCGTGTCGTTGTCGTGGGTGCCCGGATAGACAACGGTGTTGCGGCTGTAATTGTGCGGCAGGTAGGGGTTGTTGGGGTCGTCGCCAAAGGCAAACATTAAAATTCGCATCCCCGGAAAGTCAAACTGCTGGCGTAGGGCGTCTACTTCGGGGGTGATGATGCCCAAATCTTCGGCCATAATCGGCAGGTTGCCCAGCGCCTTACCCAGGGCATTGAAGAATCGTTCGCCGGGGGCGGTAATCCATTCGCCATTAATCGCGGTCGATTCACTGGCGGGCACCTGCCAGTAGGCCTCAAACCCGCGAAAGTGGTCGACCCGGACAATATCGACGTACTGCAAAGTCACCTGAAAGCGCTGAATCCACCAGGCAAAATTGGTGGTTTCGGCCTGTTCCCAGTTGTAGACCGGGTTGCCCCACAGCTGCCCGGTGGCGCTGAAATAGTCGGGCGGCACCCCGGCAATAAAGGTCGGTTCAAAGGTGTTGGGGTCGAGTTTAAATAGCTCTGGGCTGGCCCAAACGTCTGAGCTGTTGTGGCACACATAGATAGAAATATCGCCAATGATTTTAATATTTTTATTGTTGGCGTACTGACGCAGTTTCTGCCACTGTTCAAAAAACTTAAACTGCACAAACTGATGATATTTAATCTGAGCTTGCAGCATGTCTCGCTGGGCTTGCAGGGCACTCGATTCGCGGCGAGCGAGCGCAGGATCCCAATGGTGCCAGCTTTTGCCGTCGTTGGCCTCCAGCAGAGCCATAAACAGCACAAAATCATCTAGCCACGCCGCCTGGGCTTGACAGAACCGATCAAATTCAGCGTGCTGGTCGCGGGTCGAGAGAAACTGTTTGTAGGCCTGCTTGAGAAAGTGCGTTTTGTGAGCAATCACCTGCTCAAAATTGACCTGTTCTGGGTTGCCATCGTCGAGGGGGGTCAATTCATCGTGGGCCAGCAGCCCCTCTTTAGCCAGCTGTTCTAGATCGATCAGCAGCGGATTGCCCGCAAAGGTGCTGAAATTCATGATGTAGGGCGAGTGCTCGTAGCCGGTGGGGCCTAGGGGCAGAATCTGCCACAGCGTCTGCCCACTTTTCGCCAAAAAATCGACTAAGGCATAGGCCGCTGAGCCGAGATCGCCGATGCCATAGCGGCTGGGTAGGGAGGTGGGATGTAGTAGAACACCACTGGCACGTTCAAAGCTCATAGGATTCGGCGATCGCAGTTAAAAGGGCTGGGTCAAGCGGGTTGGGTTCAGCATACAGCTATGTCGCTAGGGCTAACCGCTGCATCTTCACACCATGGGCAATGCCATTGATAGAAGAAAACCCCGCTAGATACATCCTCCTAAGGGTGAGGTGAGCCAGTTTTCTGTGGCTCTTACCTGAGGACGATGACACTTTAGTCCCTTTTCGCTAGTGTGGTGGCTGATATTGTGAACAAATGGATAGGCTGACCTTGAAGAATGATCCCCTGTGGTTTAAAGACGCCATTATTTACGAAGCCCCTGTGCGGGCCTTTGCCGACAGCAACGGTGATGGCATTGGCGACTTTCGGGGGCTAACCAGCAAGCTGGACTATCTTCAAGATCTGGGCGTCACCGCCATTTGGCTGCTGCCATTCTTTCCGTCGCCGCTGCGCGATGACGGCTACGACATCGCCGACTATATGGATGTCAACCCAATCTATGGGACGCTGGACGACTTTAAAGAGCTGCTGCAAGCGGCCCACCAGCGGGGCATTCGCGTCATCATTGAGCTGATTGTCAACCACACCTCCGATCAGCACCCGTGGTTTCAGCGGGCGCGGCGGGCTCCCAAGGGCAGCCCCGAGCGCGACTTTTACGTCTGGAGTGACACCTACGAAAAGTATCAAGAAGCGCGGATTATCTTCCAGGATTTTGAGACTTCAAACTGGACCTGGGACTCGGTGGCCAATGCCTACTTCTGGCACCGGTTTTATTCTCACCAGCCCGACCTCAACTACGACAACCCCGCCGTGCAGCAGGCGGTGTTTGACG
>RECJ01000068.1 GCA_007694115.1 Leptolyngbya sp. DLM2.Bin27
ATGTGGTCAAGCGCACCCTCGACAAAGAGCCCAACGAGACCGTCAACCCCGACGAAGTCGTCGCCATCGGTGCAGCTGTCCAGGGTGGCGTGCTGGCCGGTGAAGTCAAAGACATTCTGCTGCTCGATGTCACCCCGCTGTCTTTGGGTGTCGAAACCCTGGGCGGCGTGATGACCAAGCTGATCCCCCGCAACACCACCATCCCGACCAAAAAGTCGGAGGTATTCTCTACGGCCCAAGACGGCCAGACCAATGTAGAGATCAAGGTGCTCCAGGGCGAGCGCGAAATGGCCAATGACAACAAGAGTCTGGGTACCTTCCAGCTCTCTGGCATTCCCCCCGCCCCCCGGGGTGTGCCCCAGATCGAGGTGATCTTTGACATTGACGCCAACGGCATTCTCAATGTCACCGCCAAAGACAAGGGCACCGGCAAAGAGCAGACCATCACCATCTCTGGGGCCTCGACCCTCGATGACAATGAGGTCGAGCGCATGGTGAAAGATGCCGAAGCCAACGCCGCCGCCGACAAAGAGCGGCGCGAGCGCATCGACCTCAAGAACCAAGCCGACTCGCTCACCTACCAGGCTGAGAAGCAGCTGGCCGACATGGGCGACAAAGTGCCCGCCGCCGACAAAGAGAAGGCCGAAGAGCAGATCAAGTCGCTGCGCACCGCCATCGAAGCTGAGGACTTTGACACCATCAAAACCCTCACGGGCGAGCTGCAACAGACCCTCTACGGCATCAGCACCAACCTGTACCAGCAGGCCGGTGGCGATGCGGGCGCGGCCCCTGGCCCCGACGCCACCCCCGGCGATAGCGCCGACGGCGGCGACGATGTGATCGATGCCGAGTTCTCTGAACCCGGCTCTAACTAAACGGGCACCCTGCCCTAGCCCACAGCTTTGCTCTGGCTAGCTAAAAGTGGGATAGCGCGATCGCGCTATCCCACTTTTTTTGTTGCCCTGGCTTGGCTAAGCCAGATAGGTGTACTGACTGAGGCTGTGCTCGTAGTGCTGAATCAGCAGCTGCGACTCTTCTAGGGTGATCTGGCTGTCTTGCAGCGCCCGCTCCGATCGCTTGCGAATATTCTCAATCATGTCTTCGGCGTCGTACTGCACATAGCCCAGCACCTCGGTCATGGTGTCGCCCTTCACCACCTGCTCCACCTGGTAGCCCTTGGGGGTCATGTGAATGTGCACAGCGTTGGTGTCGCCAAACAGATTGTGCAGATTGCCCATGATCTCTTGGTAGGCCCCGCCCAAAAACATGCCCAGGTAGTAGGGCTGATCGGGCTTGAGCGGGTGCAGCTCTAGCACCTGTTTGACATCGCGCAGGTCAATAAACTTGGTGATTTTGCCATCGCTGTCGCAGGTGAGGTCGGCCAGGGTGCCCCGACAGTTGGGTTCTTCGTTGAGCCGATGGATCGGCAAAATCGGGAACAGCTGCTCGATCGCCCAGGTGTCGGGCATTGACTGAAACACCGACAGGTTGATGTAGTAGATCGAAGCCAGGCTCAAGTTGAGCTCTTCGATATCTTCGGGCACGTAGTCAGCATCGCTGACCACCGACAGCGCCTTGCGGCAGCAGGCCCAAAACAGCCGCTCAGCCCGCGCCCGCTGCGACAGACTCAGGTAGCCAAAGTTAAACAGGCTGATCGCCTCTTCTTTAAACTGCACCGCGTCGTTGTATAGCTCTTGCACAGTGTTGGGGATGAGGTTTTGATAGATCTCGTACAGCTCGCGCAAGATCACATGGTCGTCGTCGCCCGGCACCTCCACCTCCTCGTGGGAGGGGGCGTCGCTGCTGCCCAGCACGTCAAACACCAGCACCGACTGGTGCGACACCAGCGCCCGCCCGCTTTCGCTCACCAGGGTGGGCACGGCAATGCCCTTGATCCGGCAGGCCTCCTGCACCTCGGCCACCACGTCGTTGGCGTAGTTTTGGGTGCTGTAGTTTTTAGAGGCGTAGAAGGTGGTCTTAGAGCCGTCGTAGTCAACTGCTAGGCCGCCGCCCACATCGAGGTAGCCCATGGTCGCCCCCAGGGCCGCCAGCTCGACGTAGATGCGGCTGGCCTCTCGCAGGGCCTCTTTGACCACGCTGATGGCCGAAATCTGGGAACCAATGTGAAAGTGCAGCAGCTGGAGGCAGTCGAGCATAGCGGTCTCCCGTAGCCGATCGACTACGGCCAGAATTTCGGGCACCGTGAGGCCAAACTTGGCCCGATCGCCGGCCGAAATCCCCCAGCGACCGCTGCCCTTGGTGCTGAGCTTGGCCCGCACCCCGAGCACCGGGCGAATGCCGAGGCGCTGGCTGGCCTCAATGGCAATCTCGACCTCGTTCATCTGCTCGATCACGATGATCGGTTTTTGCCCCAGCCGCTGGCCCAGCATAGCGGTTTCGATGTAGTCCTTATCTTTGTAGCCGTTGCAGATCAGCAAAGCGCCGGGCGTGTCGAGGGTGGCCAGGGCGATCAGCAGCTCGGGCTTTGACCCGGCCTCCAGGCCAAACTGGTAGGGCCGACCGTAGCGCACCACGTCTTCGAGTAGCTGCCGCTGCTGGTTGCACTTGACCGGAAACACGCCCCGGTAGACGCCCGAGTATTTGTAGCGGGCAATTGCCTTGGCAAAGCTGGCGTTGATGCGCTCAATCCGGTCTTCGAGAATGTCTGAAAAGCGAATCAGCAGGGGCAGGTTGAGGTTGCGCTGCTTGATCGCCTCGACCAGCTCAAGCAGGTCGAGGGAGCCGCCGCGATCGCCCTTGGGCGACACCGTCAAATGGCCGTCGGCGTTGATCGAAAAGTAGGGCTCTCCCCAGCTGTGGATGCGGTACAGCTCTTCGCTGTCTTCGATCGTCCAGGTTGCAGCGGCCTCGGGGGTTTGCAGCATGTTTTCTAGGGTGGCCCGGTGCAGGCGAGGAGACGGCGACGACAGGGGCGGTTGCTGGGCCATGTTCATAAATTTTTGGGGCTCCGCTGGGTAGATGCCTAGGGCAGCAGTTGAGGGGGCTGCCGCAGTGAGGTGCGACCAAAATTGTAACAAAGAGCTATACCGGAATATTGGCTGAGGCCAGCAAAGCAGCTTGATCTGCCGTAGGGTGGGCACTGCCCACCAGCAGCCGTAGCCGTAGGGTGGGCACTGCCCACCAGCCTGAACCAGACGCCTCTGGTCATGGTGCCCTGTGGGTGACCAGCCCTGTCAAGGTGGGGCGGATTTAGGGGTCGATCCTTCAGATTGGCTTTGAGCCAAGGACTAAAAGTCCTTGGCTCAAAGCCGAAATCCTCTGAAGAGGATTGGCAGCCGAGTTCCCCAGTCTGCTTTAGCAGACTTTGGCTATGAGCCAGGGAGTTCACTCCCTGGTGGTTGTGGCCGGAGTCCCTTAGCCCATGGGCGTTTCGAGAATAGGCTGGCCACCTTGACAGGGGTGCCCCGTGGGTGACCTACCGCCCTGCCCAGGCCACTACAATACAAACTATTAGGGGGCTGCCGATGACCGTTGACCCGCCCCCGGATTTGGCGATTGAGATCGACCATACCAGTAGCTCGCTCAACCGGATGGCGATCTACGCTGCCCTGGGGGTGCCGGAGGTGTGGCGGTTCGATGGCGAAACGCTGACGATCTACGCTCTGGTGGAGGGCAGCTATCGGCCCCAGCGGGCGTCTACGGTGCTGCCGCTGCTCAGCTAAGAGGATTTGCTGCGGTTTTTGCAGGAGAGCCAAACGGTGGGAGAAACCACCTGGGTGAAGGGGTTTCGCCAATGGCTGCGGGCCAAGCTGGCGGCCAAATAGCGCTGACTTAAGTATCAATGTTTCCTAGGTGTAGGCCAGAATAGGAGGCAACCTGCCCCGGCTGCGCCTAATGACTCAACCGATCTCCCCCAACCCCCAAGAGCGTATCGCTGAACTACTGCTCAAAGCCATTGCTGCTGGGGGGCTAACGGTGGGCGGGGGCAGCGCTTTTTGGCAACTGATCAAAGATGATGGCAGTATTCCGAAAGCCATCGCTTCATTTGTGATTGGTGTAGGCATTGCCTACGGCACAACCTTGCTCAAGCCTATCGATTCTGGCAATCGGCGGCGGCTGGAGCAGGCTGGAAAAGCCATTGATAACTCCCTGGGACGTACTACAGAGAGAGCCCTTACCCGCGCCACGGGGTTTGAAGCCTGGTATCTGCAATGCCAAGCCTGGGATGTGCAGGCCTACCGCTCGGAAGGCGTGCCCCAGCAGGAGGGCATCTTTACCCCCCTGCTCGAAGAAGTGTTTGTGCCGTTGGCTCTTGACCTCAGCAGCACTCTACCGGGTTTCAAAGCTGCCCCCAAAGATTTCGCTGACCAAGACCTAGAGCGACTGACTAACCTCAACATCTGGCACTTTCTAAAAAGAGCAGAATCCACTCGCCCCTATCGCCAACTGGTGATTCTCGCCTGGGGCGGCTACGGCAAAACCACCCTGCTTAAACACATAACCTACCTCTACAGCACTCAGCAGCACAGCCGCCACCAGGCCAAGCAGCGCATTCCAGTACTGCTGATTTTGCGAAAATACCGCGACCTGCTGGCACAAGAGAACCCGCCCGACCTGCCTGAACTTATCACCCAGCACCACATCCCCAGCCTGCCCAAGGAGGGCAATGATCGCTCCGTACCCGAAAACTGGGCCACCGATATGCTGCGCCGGGGTGACGCCGTGATCATGCTCGACGGCTTTGACGAAGTGGCCAAAGACCAATGTCCTGCCGTGGCGAATTGGATCAACCAGCAGATGCGCCACTACGGCAACGCCGTGTTTATCCTCACCTCGCGGCCCAAGGCCTACCGCGACCAAGACCCTGCCCACCGCCTAGAGCTATCTACCCCTTTGTGGGTTCGCAACTTTGACGCCGACCAACGCCAAGCCTTTGTCACCCGCTGGTATCAGTGTCAGGTGCGCTACGCCCACGGCGGTAGAGACACCCCCGATGTGCTCAAGCTAGCCAGCTACAGCGCCAAAGACCTGCTTAGCCAGATCGAAGCCCGCCAAGAGCTAAAAGACCTGGCCAAAAACCCGCTGCTGTTGAATATGATCGCCACCTTTCATCGGCGGTATCCGGGGGCTCGGTTGCCCGAGCAGAGGGTGGAGATTTATCAAGAAATTTGCCAATTGCAGTTGAGAGATCGTCCCCGCGCCCGCCAGCTCGACACGCTGCTGACCCAGTGCGAGGCCCAAACCCTACTGCAAATGCTGGCCCTGTACATGATGCAGCAGCGCCAAGAGCGCATCCCCGAAGGTGAGCTGCGGCCCTTTGTAGCCCAGTGCCTACAGCAGTATCAAGAAGCCGTAGATGCCAAGGATTTTATCGACCAAGTGGTGGAAATTAGCGAACTGCTGATGCAGCAGGAGGATGAATACGAGTTTGCCCATCTAAGCTTTCAAGAATATCTGGCCGCTGCGGAGGTTGCCCGCACCGGTCAGGAAGAATTGCTCTACGAGCGCTTTGCCGAAGACTGGTGGAAGCCCACCATTTTGCTCTATGCCGCCCATGTGAAGCCCGCCCGCCTGCTGCGAGAAATGATTGATCGCGGCGCTATTGACCTAGCTGACGCCTGCTGGCAAGACACCACTAAACGCCTTGACCCAGAGCTAGAAGACGAGCTGAGGGGACTAGGGCGAACGGTAACAGCCTCGCGCTACCAAAAGCTAGAGGAGTTTTTGAAAAACGGCCAGTGGAAAGAGGCAGATCAAGAAACCTATCGGCTGATGATTACAACCGTGGGTAAAGAAGAAGGACAGTTTTTTGAGCCTGACGAACTGCTGAACTTTCCCTGTGAAGAGCTTTTAGCCATTGATGGGCTGTGGGTGAAATATAGCCGGGGCAAGTGGGGTTTTAGCGTGCAGAAGCGCATTTATGTAGAATGCGGAGCCAAGCTCGATGGCAATCATCCAGGTGTTAAGATTTGGGAAGAATTTGGCGATCGCGTCGGCTGGCGCAAAGATGGAGGATGGATCTACCGCTATGACTCCCTTACCAATGACCTCTCTTTATCTCCCGAGGGAGAATTCCCCTTGGAAGGATGGCGGTGGGTGGGTGGTTCTCTTCTCTCGCATCGAGACTTGTGAACTGTAGCACGAGCCAGTTCT
>RECJ01000165.1 GCA_007694115.1 Leptolyngbya sp. DLM2.Bin27
GTTCTTGATTTGCAACTTCAATCAGCATGAGTAGGCTAGGCTAGGGCAGTCGTCAAAGAATGCCGCTCATAAGGATATAAGAGGATTTGGGTTATGGCCCCACCGGTTTCCTTACCCGATCGCCAGGCGGTAATTGACCAAGCCCTGGGGCTGGGGTTTGACCTGGTGGGCATTGCGACGGTGGAGACCGACCCCAGCGACGCCGAGGCGACAGTGGTAGCGCACCTGCAGACCTGGCTCAACCAGGGCCACCAGGCCGATATGGGGTGGATGGATAACCCCCGCCGGCAGGATATTCGCCAGGTGCTACCGGGAGTGCGATCGCTGATTTGCGTTGCCCTCAACTACTACACGCCCCACCGCCACTCCGCCGACCCCCGCCACGGCAAAATCTCCCGCTACGCCTGGGGGCGCGACTACCACCGGGTGCTGCACAAGCGGCTCAAGGCCCTGGCCGACTGGCTCACCGCCGCCGGGGAAGGCACAATTCAGGTGCGCTACTACGCCGACACCGGCCCGGTGCAAGACAAGGCCTGGGCCCAGCAAGCTGGGCTGGGCTGGGTGGCCAAGAACGGCAATTTGATCACCCGCCAGTACGGGTCTTGGGTGTTTTTGGGCGAGCTGGTGACCACCCTGGCCCTAGCCCCTGACCCGCCCCACACCGCCCACTGCGGCACCTGTACCCGCTGCCTAGCAGCCTGCCCCACCGGGGCGATTACCCAGCCCTACGTGGTTGACGCCAATCGCTGCATCGCCTACCACACGATCGAAAACCGAGCCGATACCCTGCCGCCAGCGGTGGTGCCCCACCTGCAAAACTGGGTGGCGGGCTGCGATATCTGTCAAGATGTCTGCCCCTGGAACCAGCGCTTTGCCCAGGCCACCACCGTGGCTGAGTTTCAGCCCTACCCCGGCAACCTAGCGCCGGCGTTAGCCGACTTAGCCACCCTGTCAGAGGCCGATTGGGACCAGCGGTTTCGGGCCTCGGCCCTGCGGCGGATCAAACCGGCGATGTGGCGGCGCAATGCCCAGGCCGCCCAGCAAAATCACCCCAACTGATATCAGCCGTTCGTAACCGAAGTACACTCTATATATTTGTTACCCAAACTCAAGTTGCTGCTGTGCCAAAACGCCTCTCTCTCCTGCCGCTGCTGGCCCTCTGCGGGCTGTTGGGCACCGCTCTGCCCGCCCGCGCCCAAGCGCTGATCCCCTACGTGCTGCCCCTCGACTATGACTTGATGACTGAGCAGGGGTTATTTCTCGCCAATGAGGCCCAGCAGCTGGCCGAGTTTCAGCAGTTTGGCCGGGCTCTGGCGTTGGCCCAGCTGGCGGCCCAGCTGGCCCCCAACGATGGCCAGGTGCTGGCGCTGCTGGGGGGGCTTTACCTCCAGAGCAACGCTGTAGACAAGGCGTTGCCGCTGCTAGGTCGCGCCCGCAGCCTGATGCCTGACAACCCTCGGGTGCTGTTTGCCCTGGGGTCGGCCCAGCTGCAGCAAGACAACCCCAGCCTGGCTTCGAGCTACCTCGAACAGGGGCTGAGACTAGAACCCGACAACCCCAACGCTCTGTTTGATTTGGGCAATGCCTATTTCAAGCTAGGGAAATATGCCGAGGCGATCGCACGCTACGAGCAGTCGGTGGCGGCAGAGCCCAATTTTTGGCCCTCGGTCAACAATATTGGCCTGGTGCTCTACGAACAGGGCGATGCGGCTGGGGCAATTGGCTACTGGCGGGCCAGCCTAGAGCTAGCCGCCAACGAGCCAGAGCCCAAACTCGCGATCGCAGTTGCCCTCCATACCCAAGAAAACTGTGCCGTGCCCCTAGTCAGAGCCACGACAGCCGCCTGCCAAGAGGCCCTCAGCCTCGGAGTAGAAGCCCTAGAGCAAGACAGCCGCTACGCCGATATCGATTTTCTACGCATCAACCTCTGGGGCGATCGCCTGATCGACTCCACCAATACCTTTTTTGCGGTGCCCGATATTAAAACTCTGATCGGCGAACTGTAGGGGTCAGCCTCACCCCCCAGCGGTGTTAGTACCGCTGGGGCACAAAAAACTGCTCATTGATGGGGGGCCGCACGTAGTCGACCGGAGCGCTCTTGCGGGGCGACAGTTCCAGCGGCTCGGGGGTCATATCCACATAGTCGAGCTTGCTGAGAATGTGGCTGATGCAGTTGAGCCGGGCTCGCTTTTTGTCGTCGGCCTCGACGGTAAACCAGGGAGCCTCGGGAATATTGGTGTGGGCAAACATAGTGTCTTTGGCCTGGGAATACTCTACCCAGCGATCGCGCGACTCTAAGTCCATGGGGCTGAGCTTCCAGCGGCGGGCCGGGTCAGTGATGCGCGACTGAAACCGCCGCTCCTGCTCGTCGTCGCTGACCGAAAACCAGTACTTCAGTAAAACAATCCCCGAGCGCACCAGCATGCGCTCAAATTCGGGGCAGGTGTGCATAAACTCGTGGTACTGGGCATCGGTACAAAAGCCCATTACCCGCTCAACCCCAGCCCGGTTGTACCAGCTGCGGTCAAAGCAGACAATTTCCCCGGCGGCGGGCAGGTGGGCGACGTAGCGCTGAAAATACCACTCGGTTTTTTCGCGATCGCTGGGGGTACCCAAGGCCACCACCCGGCAGCCGCGCGGGTTGAGGGGCTCTGTAATGCGCTTGATGGTGCCGCCCTTGCCCGCCGCATCGCGGCCCTCAAAGACAATCACCACACGGGTGCCGGTGTGCTTGACCCAATACTGCATTTTTACCAGCTCCACCTGAAGCCGAGCCAGCTCTTTTTCGTAGACTTTCTTCGATAGTTTAGAGCTGCCCTCCGATTCAGAAATGTGGTAAGTCTCGGGCGCTGCAGCCTGAGACCGCTTCGTCTCAGGATGGCGGTTTTGGGCTTTTTTCTGGGCTTTCTTTTGGGCTTTTTTCTGGGCTTTCCTTTGGGCCTTGGTGGCGTCGGCGCTCACATCATTCGCCTTGATCATTGCGCGGCCCTCCTAAAGGTGACTACTTCTACCCATCGCCCTATAGCTTAGCGGCTCCCCCCCTCCGCCAGGCTAATGCGCTCGCCTAGCTGCCGAATCGTCTGGGCTAGGTCTAAGTCGCGCTTCAGCAGTTTTTCGATTTTAGTGCAGCTATAGAGCACCGTGGTGTGGTCTTTGCCGCCAAAGACCGCCCCGATCTTGGGCAGGCTGAGGTCGGTGTGGCGACGCATCAGGTACATGCCCACCTGGCGGGCTTGGCTGATCTCGCGCCGACGGGAGGATCCTTTGAGATCGTCTACTGACAGGCCAAACTGTTCGGCCACCGCCGCTATGACCGCCCCAGGCGAAGCTTCGATGCGGTCGGCTGGGGGATTGAGCACCGTCATCAAATGCTCTACGGTCATGGGCAGGCCCGAAATGGAGGTATAGGCGATCGCACGAATTAACGCCCCCTCCAACTCCCGAATGTTGGAGGTGTAGCTAGAGGCGATGTACTCAATCGCCTCACGGGGCAGGTGCACCTGTCCATACTCCGCCTTTTTCTGCAAAATGGCGATGCGGGTTTCGTAGTCGGGGGGCTGGATATCGGCAATTAGCCCCATGGAAAACCGCGAAATCAACCGATCTTGCAGGCGCAGGATTTGGTTGGGAGGGCGATCTGAGACCAGCACAATCTGCTTGCCCGCCTCGTGGAGCGTATTGAAGGTGTGAAAGAACTCCTCCTGGGTGTACTCCTTGCCCTCAATAAACTGAATGTCGTCCACCAGCAGAATATCCACATCTCGGTAGTGGGAGCGAAAGTGCTGCATGCTGTCGCGGCGGATGGCCGTGATCAAGTCATTGGTGAACTGTTCGGTCGAGACGTAGGCCACCCGCGCCTCGGGAGCAATCTCCTGGCGGTAGTGGCCAATCGACTGCATCAGGTGGGTTTTACCTAACCCCACCCCGCCGCAGAGAAACAGCGGGTTAAACTCGCAGCCCGGTGACTCGGCTACCGCCAGGGCGGCGGCGTGGGCCATGCGGTTGTTAGCCCCCACCACAAAGCGCGAAAACACCGCCTTAGGGTTGAGGGCGTTGTAGTCTGCCTGGGCCTGGGCCGGGAGGTCACTGAGGATTGTCCGACCGGGCGCATTTTGTCGCGCCTTCGGGGTCTGTTGGGCCGAGGGCTCTGGGTAGCTGGGCAAAACCGGAGCAGCTGAGGGCCAGCTGACTTCGGTCATGGGCAGCAGCGCCGCCGACCCATCGTCGCCCTCGGGTACCACCGTCACCTGAAGCTCAATGGCCTTGCCTAAAATATTGTTGACCACCTGGGTGATGGTGCCCGCATAGTGCTTTTGCACCCAGTTGCGGGCGAAGGGGTTGGGGGTTGAGATCACCAGGGCGCGATCGCTCAGGGTTTGCGCCTGGGCAGGTTTAATCCAGGTTTCAAAGGTGGGGTGACTCAGCTCTACTTGAAGCTGGCTCAGCACATCTTCCCACAACTGATTCAGGGCCTGATCCACGATTTACCTCATAAACAGACGCTGCCCAAAGGCAGATATATCAAACGAGCGAGTCTAGCGAGGCGGCTATCTACCCGATCACGGGTCGCTTCAGACCAAAGCCCATCTCAATCAGACAACTCCCAGGGCTGGAGCAACCCCAAAGAGTACAGTTGGCAAGCACACAGCTAACATCTAGACGCCCACCTAGACGCCCCATTCAGGCCAGGTCAGCCCCACTCAGATCACAGCGTCCTCATCCGGGGGATCGGTCTTCATCCAGCGGTCTTCATCCAGGGAATCTTTAGGGTACTAGATATGTGGGCAAAAAGTGTCCCCATTCCTACATCTAGCGCCCGGCTAGATAATCCGATCCTTTGTGCCCTGGCCAGGGCGAGGGGCGAGGGTGAGCCGTGGGTCTATTGAAGCACAGGTTCTGATTTCCTAGGGGCTGATGTATACAATGACTACAGCTTTCTCGATTGGACTCCACATAGGCACCGCCTTCGATTCAGTTTATACCCATGCCCGCAAACGATCCCCACGATTCTACGTCCCCATCCCCCCTGCTGACCCTGGGCCATCCACTGCTGCGTCAGGTCGCACAACCGGTAGACGCCGTCGAAGATCCCTCGGTGCAGCGGCTGATCGATCGGCTGCTACTGGCGGTGCAAGCCGCCAACGGGGTCGGTATTGCCGCCCCCCAGATAGGCCAGCCAGTACAGGTTGTAGTGATCGCCTCACGCCCTAACCTACGCTACCCCCGCGCCCCGCTGATGCCGCCTACGGTGCTGGTCAACCCTCGCCTAGTAGCCGCCAGCGAAGATACCGAACTGGGCTGGGAGGGCTGTCTCAGCGTGCCAGGGTGGCGCGGTCGAGTGCCGCGCCATCGCACCGTCGAGGTAGATTACCTAGACCGCCACGGACGGCCCCACCGCCAGGTGTGGGAAGGTTTTGTGGCCCGTATCTTTCAGCATGAGGCCGACCACCTAGTGGGCAAACTATTTCTCGATCATGTGCGTTCAGAGACCGATCGCCTCTCCGAGACCGCCTACCAGGCGATGGAGATTTCCAGCCTGGGGAAATAGCTAAAGAATTGGCCGATGCCCGCCCTTCCTGCGGGAACCAGAGTCTAGCCGAAATCGCCCTCTGTCGATTGGATTCCCGCCCGGTGCTTTCGCGGGGGCAGTCTTGAGGCGGGAATGATAGCCGTTCGCTGTCATCCTTGGGGGCAAGCCAGACTAGGCTTGTTTGAGGACTTATTTCGCAACCAGTTGTATTTCAGAATGCAACGGTCTCGGCTAGTTTCTGAAAAATATCCAACAGAACTAGAATGCGCCTCGGTCGGTCTATTACCCTATAACCTCACAGGGACATGCCTGAGGGACATGCCTGAGGGATATTCCTGGCAGGTGCTTGACCTAGCGAGGCTAAAGGAGGCAGCTTGAGTTCCCAGTCCGATCCCCGCATCGTCCGGCTCGATTTGTTGGATACCGACTACGCCAAAATTGCGGCGGGGGAGCCGATTCCCGATGATAAACAGCAGCGGCTTTCCCAGGATAGCTACGACTTTACTCGCCTGGGTCACCACATTGCCCGCTATCGCTACGGCAATCTCGACCAGCAGGGCCAAGACGATATTCTCTGCACCCTGGGCCACACCGCCGGGCTGTTTACCTTGGCCGATATGGAAGACATGAACGATCGCCTGCGCCAGACAGGCTGCTTTTACCTCACCCCCGGCGAACGCCAGCAGGTGATCAACTGGATGGCCGATGAGTTAGGAGTCAATCTCTAAATGTCGATCTCTAAGTGTGGATCTCTAAGTCGGTTGAGGGGGCATGGAGCAGGTGTCAGGTGTCGGGCAATCTCCAGTTCCATAGAATTCTCTCTGGCCAGCGAATAGACCGTCGCCGGATCTGCGTAACCCAATGTAAACGAGTGTTTCAATCGGGTTACAACCGCTGAGAGTGGCCCAAGTTGCCGAAAAACCCGTGATACGATGCAGCGGTAGCTTTTTGCAATGTGGAGTAAGCACCCTTGGTACTTCGGGTAGCAGTAGTAGGATCAGGTCCGGCAGGCTCCTCGGCAGCCGAGACTCTAGTTAAAGCCGGTATTGAAACATACCTGTTCGAGCGCAAGCTTGACAACGCCAAGCCCTGTGGCGGGGCAATTCCCCTTTGCATGGTCGACGAGTTTGATCTGCCTCCCGAGATCATCGACCGCCGCGTGCGCAAAATGAAGATGATCTCCCCCTCCAACGTGGAGGTAAATATCGGCAGCACCCTCAAGGACGATGAGTACATCGGCATGTGCCGCCGCGAGGTGATGGACGGGTTTTTGCGCGATCGCGCCGCCCAGCACGGGGCCAAGCTGATAAACGGCACTGTCCACACCCTCGAAATTCCCACCACTGACACCGGGGCCTACACCCTGCATTACACCGAGCATCGTGAAGATGGTCTGGTGGGCGACAACAAGTCGCTGCAAGTCGATCTAGTGATTGGGGCCGACGGGGCCAACTCCCGCGTCGCCAAGGCGATCAAGGCTGGGGATTACAATTATGCGATCGCGTTCCAAGAGCGCATTCGTCTGCCCGAAGACAAAATGGCCTACTACGAAGATCTCGCTGAAATGTACGTGGGCAACGATGTCTCCCCCGACTTCTACGCCTGGGTGTTCCCCAAGTACGACCACGTGGCTGTGGGCACCGGCACCATGCGGGTCAACCAGGCCAAGATCAAAGGCCTCCAGGCGGGCATTCGCGCCCGCGCCGCCAAGCGCCTAGAGGGCGGCGAGATCATCAAGGTCGAAGCCCACCCCATTCCTGAGCATCCTCGCCCGCGCCGGGTGGTGGGTCGCGTAGCTCTGGTGGGCGATGCCGCTGGCACCGTCACCAAGTCCTCGGGCGAGGGCATTTATTTTGCCGCCAAGTCGGCCCGCATGTGCGCCGAAACCATCGTCGAGTTTTCCAACAGCGGCGCTCGCATCCCCACCGAGGCCGACCTCAAGGTCTACCTCAAGCGCTGGGATCGGCAGTACGGCATGACCTATAAGGTGCTCGACCTGCTGCAAACGGTGTTCTACCGTTCCGATGCCACCCGCGAGGCCTTTGTCGAAATGTGCTCTGACATTGACGTGCAGAAGCTCACCTTCGACAGCTACCTCTACAAAACCGTGGTGCCCGCCAACCCCCTGGTGCAGATGAAAATCACCGCCAAGACCGTCGGCAGCCTGATTCGCGGCCACGCCCTGGCCCCCACCCGCAGCTGGTAGCCCAGCCAATGTCAGATTTATTCTGAACCCCCCAATAACTGGCTTTGGCAGAGTTCTGTCAGAGCCAGTTTTTTGGGGCTAGAGCACCGGTTCAGTATTCGCTGCTCCGTACTCGTTCCAAGGCTCTGGATTGGAATGCTCGCCGGCGGCTCGGCCTCCTCAAAGGCGCGGCAGAGCCGCAAGACCAGAGTGCCCTAGCTCCGCTTTGGCACCAGGGTGAGTTCTGAAGAGGATTGGGGGTCGAGTTCCCCAGTCTGCTTCAGCAGACTTTTGCGATGGACCAGGGAGTTCACTCCCTAGTGGTGGTGGCCTTAAGTTTAGTAACGCCCCCGCCCCGTCATCCTCACAAAAGCAAGAAAAAACCCAATTTATTTCAAAGCAATGGTGAGGGGCATCACGCCGATAGCCTCAGCTGGGCACCCTAGGCCTACCCTTGAGGGGTGACACCCCCCAGGTCGCCTAGAGCACCTGCCTGCTATGAACCTGCGCCAAAAGACGCTGCTGCTAACCACGCTGCCCCTGCTGGGGCTGATGGCGATTCTCTTTGGCAGTTTTTCAATCATTTTGCAGCGCAGCTACAGTCGCCTTGAGCAGCAAGACGCCCAGCGCAACCTCCAGCGGGTTGACGAAGCGCTGGAGGGCGACCTGGCCCAAATTCACAGGCTCACCGAAGACTGGGCCGCCTGGAACGACACCTATAGCTTTATTCAAGACCGCAACCCCGACTTTATCAAGTCAAACCTGAGCAAGTATGCCCTAGAGAGTCTGTGGCTCAACGCCGTGGCCCTGGTCAACCGCGATGGCGAACTCGTCTATGGCACTGGCTACGATGTGGAGAGCAGAACCTTTTCGCCCCTGCCCGCCGATCTGGCCCGGCAGATCACCGCAGGCAGTCCGCTGACCCAGTTCCCTCATTTGGCCTACCACCACCAGGGCATCGTAACCGTCAATGGCCACCTGATGCTGGTGGTGATCGAGCCGATTCTGCGCAGCGACGCCACTGGCCCCTCCCAGGGCGCGCTGCTGATGGGGCGCTACCTAGATACTAAAGCGGTGGATGCCATCGCCCTGCGGACTCGCCTCACCCTAAAGATTCACCCTCTCAACCAGGGGAAACTACCCGGGGATCTGTTGCCCACTGTGGCCAATCTCGAACAGGTGATGCGCCAGGGGAAGGGCCGCGATATCGCCACGCTGGTGCGGCCTCAAAATGCCGAGATTCTGTCGGGCTACCTGCTCTGGCCTGACATCTACGGTGATCCCGGTATGCTGCTGGAGGTCGCCCTACCCCGCGATATCTACCACCAGGGGCAGATCAGCCGTCACTACCTGGGCTGGTCGCTGCTGGGCTCCTGTCTGATATTCACTGGGGGAATGCTGCTGCTGCTCGATCGCGTCATTCTGCGGCGGCTGCTGGGGTTGAGCCAGCAGGTGCAGCACATTGGCCGCTCCAGCGATTTGACCGAGCGGGTGCAGGTGCAGGGCACCGACGAGATCCACCGACTGGGCGATCAGATCAACGCCATGCTGGGGAAACTGCAAATCAGCAACGAGAAGCTAGTGGCTGAGCAGCAAAAGGCAGAACAGCTGTTGCTCAACATTCTGCCGGCAGCGATCGCCAGTGAGCTGATGCAGACCAAGGCGGCGATTCCCCAGCACTTTGACGAAGTGACGATCTTGTTTGCCGACATTGTCGGCTTCACCAGCCTGTCGTGCCAGCTCTCGCCGATCCAGCTAGTCCAGCTGCTGAACCAAATTTTCTCGGCCTTTGACGGCCTAGCCGAACAGCTGGGTCTAGAGAAGATCAAAACCATTGGCGATGCCTACATGGTGGCGGCGGGGCTGCCCACCCCGAGGGATGACCATGCCGATGCGATCGCAGAGATGGCCCTAGCCATGCAGCAGGTCACCACCTCGTTCCAGGCCGAGACTAGGGAACCGCTAGAAATTCGCATTGGCATCAACACTGGGGTGGTGGTGGCGGGCGTGATTGGCACCAAAAAGTTTATCTACGACCTGTGGGGCGATGCAGTCAACGTGGCCAGCCGCATGGAGTCCTCCAGTGAGCCGGGCATGATTCAGGTGACCGCCGCCACCTACGAGCGGCTCAAAGACCACTATGTCTTTGAGCCGCGAGGCCGCATTGCCGTCAAAGGTCGGGGCGAAATGGAAACCTACTGGCTGCGAGGGCACCGAGCCGATGCGCTGTTTTGCCCCCGGCGGGCGATCGCCCTAGAGACACCAACGCTATAGAGCTTCTGTCCTGTTCCACCCGCCCCTCTCAGGGATCAAAGCGTTGGCTAACCGCTCGATTTATAGCTCTCAGCATACAGGAGAGCCGAATTGACGACAGAAGCGCCTCAAACAGAGGCACACCAAAAGAGCGCCACAAAACTAATAAGCGGGTAACGCGATTCGAACGCGCGACATTCACCTTGGCAAGGTGACGCTCTACCACTGAGCTATACCCGCATAAAACCAGATTCGGAGGGTGACCGTTCACAGGCTCGTTCGCTGGTTTTGACTTTATCTAGAATCTCAAAAAAATGTAGCTATGTCAACATTTTTTTGAGATTCCTGGCCCCAGTCAGCTTCTTTGCCCTAGACCGCACTGGCGTCTGGGGCAATCACCGGCTGCGCCGACACTGGCACTCCGGGCCCCAAGCGGGCAGAGCCGTTAGTGTGCCCCAGCGCTGAGTTAATCTCACCCATCAAGCTGGCCATTTCTAGGGCATTCATGGCATAGTCCCAACCGTGGTTGGCCTTGATGCCCGCCCGCTCTAGGGCCTGCTGTAGGGTGTCGGTGGTGAGCACCCCAAAGATCACTGGCACCCCGGTTTGAAAGCCCGCCGCCGCCACGCCCTTGGCCACCTCTGCCGCCACATAGTCAAAATGGGGTGTGGAGCCGCGAATCACGGCCCCCAGGCAGATAATGGCGTTGTAGCGACCGCTCAAGGCCAGCTGCCGTGCCACCAGCGGAATCTCGAAACTGCCCGGTACCCAGGCATAGTCGACCTGGGTGCCCTCGGGGTTGACGTCGATACCGTGACGCTTGAGGCAGTCTTGGCAGCCCGCCAGCAGTTTGCCCGTGATTAAATCATTGAATCGGCCCAGCACGATGGCAAACCGAGGAGACCCTGTGGAAACTAAAGTGCCTTCAAAAACCGCCATTGTTAGTATCTAAACCACATTACTGTCTACACCACAAAGTAGTTAAGCCCGCCAACTACCACCACCAGCACGCCCCAGAGAATCGAGCCAAACAGAATCAGCTTTTTAGACTGATCCCAGTCTTGGGGAGAGGCGTAGGCCACGGGCACATACACCACCAGCACAAAAGACATCAGCACCAGGGCAAACAGCGCAAGTTGAAACAGAATTACCATTGGTTTATCTTAGCTCTCTCAAACACAGCAGCGGAGACGGCGGCAAATGGCCTAAGCTCAGGCTGACAGCCACACTACCCTAACCAGTACGCTATCAGAAAGCGGCCCCCCCAGAAAAGTATGGCCCCAAAAATACCGCTCCAAATACCGACTCCAGAAAATGGATCTAGTGCTTTGCCACACCACCGCTGACTTCGACACCCTCGGGGCTGCCGTTGGCCTAGCGCGCCTGCAGCCGGGGCGACGGATTGTGTTGACCGGGGGCTGTCACCCCACCGTGCAGCGTTTTTTGGCCCTCTACCGCGACGAATACCCGCTGATTGAGCGGCGGGCAGTAGACCCCAGCCAGATTCACCACCTCACCCTGGTCGATGCCCAGCAGCCCGATCGCTTTGGCCCGGCGGCAGACTGGGTGGCCCAGGCCAATCGCAGCCAGGTGCCAGTCGCGATCTACGACCATCACCCCGCTGACCCCGAGATGTCGTGGGTAGCCGAAATCATGATCGCAGCGGTGGGGGCGGCTACAACCCTGGTGGTAGAGGCCTTACAAACAGAAGGCATTGAGCCGACAATGGCGGAGGCCACAGTCATGGCCCTGGGCATCCATGGCGATACGGGGTCGCTGCTGTACGAAGGCTCAACGGCGCGGGATGCCCAGGCGTTGGCCTGGCTGATGGCCCACGGAGCAAGCCTGGCGGTGATTGCCGATTTTGCCGAGCCGGGGCTAAGCCCGACCCTGCAATCGCTACTCACCACAGCGATGACCGAGCTGCAAACCGCATCGGTGGGGGGCCATTCCCTAGCCTGGGTGTTGATCGAGACCGATGGCTATGTACCTGGGCTGTCGGGGCTGGCGGAGCAGCTGATTTCTCTAGCTGACGCCGATGCCCTGCTATTTGGAGCGTACTATTCAAACCCAGAGAACTCGTCTGGCCCAGGGGCAGGGTTCCCCAACCCCCTGGATCTGCCTGCTAAAGATATTGCCCAGGCGGAACCGCCAGGTCAGTACAAGCTGACGCTGATTGGCCGCGCTCGGGGCCGCATTAGCCACAGCACCGACTGGGGAGAGTTGCTAACGCCCCTGGGCGGAGGCGGCCATCCCACGGCAGCCTCCGCCAATTTGACCACCGCTGATCCGCTAGCGACAGTGCAGCGACTGATGGCAGGGGTGCGATCGCAGCTGCCCCAGCAGCTCACCGCCCGCGATCTGATGTCATCGCCGGTGCGCACCATTCGCCCCGACACCACCATAAAAGAAGCCCAGCGCATCTTGCTGCGCTACGGCCACTCGGGCCTGTCGGTGGTGGACGAGGGCGATCGCCTGGTGGGCATTATCTCGAGGCGCGATCTCGATTTGGCCCTGCACCACGGCTTTAGCCATGCCCCAGTGAAGGGCTATATGGCCACCAACCTCAAGACCATTACCCCCGCCACTCCCCTGGCCGATATCGAGCACCTGATGGTGACCTACGACATTGGCCGCCTGCCGGTGCTCTCTGAGACCCAATCCGGGACGCAGTCGGGAGCCCCATCGGGAGCCCCATCGGGGGAGGCGCTGGTGGGCATTGTCACCCGCACCGATCTGCTGCGCCATCTGCACCAGGGCCATACCGCGTTGATCCCTGAGTCAGCCCCACCGACGCTGCCCACCGCCGCCATGCTGCGACAGGCCCTAGAGACCAATCTGTCGCCGGATCTACAAGCCATCCTGCGGCAGATTGCCCAGGCCGCAGAAGCCAGAGGCTGGCATTTGTACTTAGTGGGAGGGGCCGTGCGCGATCTGCTGATCTGTGCCGACCAGGCCCCATCGGTGCTGCCCGACCTCGACCTGGTAGTCGATGGTGCCGCTGCGCTGGCCGGGGCCGGAGTCGAGCTGGCCAACCAGGTCAAAGAACGCTTTCCCGAGGTCGATCTTCAGGTTCACGGGCGTTTCCAAACCGCCGCCCTGGTGTGGCGCAAAGACCTCGACCATCCCCTAGCCGGGCTGATGATCGACATCGCCACCGCCCGCACCGAGTTTTATCCCTACCCCGCCGCCAACCCCGAGGTCGAGGCCAGCTCCATACAGCAAGACCTCTACCGCCGAGACTTTACGATCAATGCCCTGGCCCTGCGCCTCACCAACCCTGGGGCAGGGCATCTGCTTGACTACTTTGGTGGGTTAATTGATCTGCACCAGGGCATTGTGCGGGTGCTCCACGCCAGCAGTTTTATTGAAGACCCCACCCGCATTTACCGCGCAGTCAGGTTTGCAGTACGCCTGGGCTTTAGCCTCGACGATCAAACCAAGGGCTATATTGACCACGCCATGGCCAGCGGAGCCTACGCCCAGATGCAGCGCCAGGTCAGGCGCGCCCCCGCGCTCCAGGTGCGGCTCAAACAAGAGCTGAAATATATCTTAGAAGCCCCCTACTGGCAGGCAGCCCTGACCCTGCTCGACCAGCTCCAGGCGCTGCGCTGCCTGCACAGTGACCTCACCATGAGCGCCTCCCTCTGGCGGCAGCTGCGTCGCCTCAGCCGCTGGGCCAGCCACAGTCCCTGGGCAGACCTCGACCCGCCCTGGCTGCTGCGGCTAGAAGGGCTGCTGTTGGCGGTGCCCCAGGAGGTGCGATCGCCCCTGGCCCAAGCTCTGCAACTGCCAGAACGCACCATTGATCGCCTCGCCCATTTCGACGAGCTTGAGCAGCGCTGGCAAGCCCTGGTGCGCACCCAGCCGCGCCCTAGCGATCTCTACGCCGCCTATAGTCAGGCCGAAAAATCCACCCTGCTGCTGGCCAGCGCCCGCCAGCCCCGCACCCTTGGCCCCACCATTTGGCAGCACCTGAGGCAGTGGGCCGATACCCCACCGCTGATCGACGGCTACCGGCTCAAGGCTCTGGGCTATAAACCTGGCCCCCGCTTCCGCCCCATGCTAGAGGCCCTGTTTGCGGCCCAACTCAACGGTGACATTGCCACCCCAGCCGAAGCCCAAACGTTTTTAGCCCAGCACTATCCCCTGCCCTAGCCCGGCCCATGCTAGGGCCAAAACTACTGGCACAAACAACTCTCTGAAATGCAGTGGACAGGTTACAGTAGCGAAGCTATCATCATCACCTGAGCTAAGACGGCGTTAAAGACCGTCCACTGGGCAATGCTAGGCCAGTTTGCCGTCCCAGGCTCAGTTACTGGCCCGCCCTAGACCAACCGCCCTCGCCCCTCTGTCTTCCCTATCGATTAACCCAGCTCTATGACCCTAGCCGTTGGCACTACCCTCCAAAATGGCACCTATGTCATCGACGCCTGGGTAGCTGAAGATACCATCGGCCCGGTTTACCTGGCCATGTATGTGCCCCAGGGGCAATGGATACAGCTGCGCGTGCTGGGCAGCCGCAACCCCATGGCTCTGCCCGACATCTCCGAACGCCAAGCTTTTTACCAATATCTAGAACAGGTCGTTGACCTGCAAGACCCGACCTTCCCCTCCCACCTCGGCGGCTTTGAGGAAGAGGGGGTGTGCTATCAAATTCTGGCCATTCCCACCGGCACTCCCCTAGATCGGCTGGTCACCCCGGCTCAGCCCCTGCCTCCCCAGGCCAGTCTGACCTTCATTCGCCAGCTAGTTACCTCGCTCCAGGCACTGCGTCCGCTGGGCTGGGCCGGGCTGCGCCTCGCCCCCGACCAAGTGTGGTACACCCTCGACGATCAGGTTCTAAAGCTGATCGGCTTTGATCTACCCCCCAGCCTGGCGGCTGCGGCAGATCCTGCCGGCCCGACCAGGTCGCCGGAGGCAGCTCTGGTGCAGGGGCTGACCCACCTGCTCTATTTTATGCTGACCGGTCAGCGGGCTGAAGCCACTAGAGCACCTCTGGCAGTCAACCTCCGTCATCACTGTCCCGGCCTGCCCACCAGCTTAGATACGGTTCTAGAGCTGGGCCAACCCCAAAATCAGCCGTGGCCGACGGTCACCCTAGCCGAGTGGGAGGCGCTGCTCCCCCTGCCCGAGACGCTTCCCGCCAATCCGTTGCCGACACCGACCGCCCAACCGACCATCCAACCGACCGCCCAACCGACCGTCCAACCGACCGCCCAGCAGCCGACGGCTCCAGCTACGGTGGTGGTAGGACGCAATCGCCCCCCTGCCCCCCAGTACTCCGACACTCAACCCGAAGCCCAGGTTTTGGCCCCCGCCGCTAGGCGACCCGCCTCCCTAGCGCTGGTGCTGACGGGGCTGATAGCTACCGTCAGCGGTTTGAGCTTTGGCTTCTACACTCGCCTGCAACCGGCCAGTTCTACCGGTCAAGAGCGACTCAGCCCCCACCAGTCCTTTCCCCCGCTGCCCAACTGGAACAGCAACACCACCCTCTGGCAGCCCTGGGAGGATGCCCCTACTCGCCGCAGTCGGCCCGACTATGGCGACCCGCCGCCCGGTGCTGCCCCCGTGCCCGACTTTGCCCCCGATCCGCAAGAACCCGCTGCGCCCCCGCCAGCGGTGGAGCGGCGGCCAGCCTCTGTGCCGTCAGCCTCCCCTGGGCCATCGGTTCCCAGGGAGTCCCCCGTAGAGCCGTGGGTCGCCCCTGAGCCAGCGATGCCAACGGAGCCCGATGCTCTCCCCGCCACAGAACCGGCCCCGGCCCCGGCCCCAGCGGCTCCTCCAGCGCCCCTAGAGCCCCCCCCGCAGCCTCGACCCGACGCAGGGGCAGCCCCACCCCCTCTCGTCGCCCCGCCCATGCCCGGTGCTCCAGCCCCCTCATCTAGCTAGGCTGAGCTTCCCCCGGCAGAGAGGGGGCCAACGGCACAATGGCCCGGGTTATGTACGGGTTGCGTAACAGTGATTTAGCGCCAACAATCTGATTTGCCGCCTGATCTTTCCGGTGTTAGAGGAATAAGAACGTTATAATTCTCTACAGTCAAGCGGATTATGTTACGAGCAAGCTTTTTGAGGTCAACCATGAGTAGTCCTGTACTGCACGCCTTTTTTGTCGGTCGCGCCCTAGCCGACGCGGTGAATGAGCGCGCCGAACGACTGCTCACCGATGGGCTGAGCCTCGTCGGTAAATTTGATGCTGAGCAGCGGGAATACTTGCGTCAGTTCACTGATGAAGTGATGGCCCGGGCTCAGCAGGCCGAAGCCGAAGCTGGCGAAGTTTACTCTGGAGTGACCCCGACGGCAGCGGCTACCGCAACCGATCTTCAGGCGACCATCGACACCCTGCGGGCCGAAATTGCCCAGGTGCGCGTCGCCCTTCAGCAGTATCGAGCCACTTCCCAAGTCTAGCTGGGCCAAAACTAACCCTAGAGGCACCTCTGGTCACGAGCGACCCTTCTGACTTGGGAGGGCTGCCCTAGATAGGTTTAGTAGGTAGGTTTAGTGGGTTTGATCAATCACTGCCGCAGTTTGTATCGACGTTCTAGGAGCCTGAGTGTCTGCCGTTTCTGACCCTTCCACATCGCCCACGTCGCCCTCCCCTACGATCCATGGAGAGGGCTTAGGAGCAGGCGACTTAGATCATGGTTTAGATACCAGTGGTTTAAGCACGAACGGTTTAGACACGAATAGTTCAGGCACGAATGGTTCAGGCACAGCCGGTTCAGGCACAGCCGGTTCAGGCACAAATGGGCAGAGGGAAAGCTTGATCGCCACCGAGACCAACTTGCCCAACTCACCGATGCCGAGAGATCCAGAAAGCATCAATTTAGCCCCCGTCGAGAAGCCCCTGCCCTTTCGCCAAGAGGCTTACCGCTGGAATCAGGGCAGCTATTCCCGCCAGCGGCGGTTCATCGATATCTGGAGCTTTGTTCTTCGCTTGCTCAAGGCACGCTGGCTCTACGGCAAGGCCTGGAGCTATGGCGGCACCATCACCCCTGAGGCCCAGGCGGCCCGTCGCCGTCGGCTGGCGGTGTGGATTCGCGAAACCCTGCTCGATTTAGGGCCTACTTTCATCAAGGTGGGGCAGCTGTTTTCCACCCGGGCCGATATTTTCCCAGCTGAGTTTGTGGAAGAGCTGTCAAAGCTCCAGGATCGAGTGCCGGCCTTTAGCTACGAACAGGCCCGTGACATCATTGAGTCTGACCTGGGCAAGCCGATTCACACCCTCTACCGCACCTTCGATCCAATTCCCCTGGCCGCCGCCAGTTTGGGCCAGGTGCATCGGGCTCAGCTGCACAACGGCGATGAGGTAGTGGTCAAGGTGCAGCGGCCAGGGCTGCGATCGCTATTCACCATTGACCTATCCATTCTCAAGGGTATTGCCCACTATTTTCAAAATCATCCCAGCTGGGGCAAGGGTCGCGACTGGCTCGGCATCTACGACGAGTGCTGCCGCATCCTCTGGGAAGAAATCGACTACCTCAACGAGGGCCGCAACGCCGACACCTTTCGCCGCAACTTTCGGGGCGAAGACTGGGTCAACGTCCCCCGTGTATTTTGGCGACTGACATCCTCTCGGGTGGTCACCCTTGAATACATGCCGGGCATTAAAATCAGCCATTACGACGCTCTAGAGGCTGCCGGTCTAGACCGCAAGCGACTGGCGCGGCTAGGCGCTCAGGCCTATCTGCATCAGCTGCTCGACAACGGGTTTTTCCACGCCGATCCCCACCCCGGCAACATTGCTGTCAGCCTTGATGGCTCACTGATTTTCTATGATTTTGGCATGATGGGCCAGGTGCAACCTCTGACCCGCCAGCGCCTGATGAATACGTTTATCGGGGTAGCTCAGCGCAATGCCGGGCAGGTAATGGATTCGCTGGTGGAGCTGGGGGCACTCTCCCAGGTGGAGGATATGAGTCCCGTAAGGCGCTCGATCCAGTATATTTTGGATAACTTTATGGACAAGCCCTTTGAGGAGCAGTCCATCAACGCCATCAGCGACGATCTCTACGCCGTTGCCTACGATCAGCCCTTTCGGTTTCCAGCCACCTTTACTTTTGTAATGCGGGCTTTTTCTACCCTAGAGGGGGTAGGCAAAGGGCTTGACCCCGAGTTTAACTTTATGGAAGCGGCTAAGCCGTTTGCTGCACAGCTTATGACTAATGGTAATCCGACCGATGGGGCCAACAGCCTGCTAGGTGAACTCAGCCGTCAGGCAGCCCAGGTAAGCACCTCTGCCCTGGGTTTGCCCCGGCGCATTGAAGACACCCTCGATAAACTCGAGCGCGGTGATATCCGCGTGCGAGTGCGATCAATCGAGACCGACCGCGCCCTGCGCCGCATCAGCGGCGTGACCATGGCCAACAACTACGCCATTTTGGTTGGGGCCTTTACGCTTTCGGCCACGGTGCTGATGTTGTCAGAATTTGTCTGGCTGGCGTTGTTGCCGGGCATACTAGCGGCCGGCACGGGTATTGCTTTTTTGCGCTCTGTGCTCAAAGTCAATCGGGCTGATCGCTTACCCTAATGATTTAGCCTGAGTTTGGTATGGTAGATTGCGCTTTTTCAGGGCTGACTGACCCAGGTTTGCTGCGCACCAGCAATCAGGACGATTACTACATCGACCCTGAAGGCCGATTTTTCATTGTGGCCGACGGCATGGGGGGCCATGCCGGTGGACAGGAGGCCAGCCGCCTCGCCACCGCTGCCATCAAAACGTTTCTAACCCAACAGTGGTCGAGCGAAATCGCCACAGCGAGTCTGCTTGAGCAAGCCCTCAAACGGGCAAACACTGCCATTCTCGATGACCAGCGGCGACATCCAGAGCGCGCCGATATGGGCACGACCGTTGTGTTAGTCACCTTTCGCGATCGCGATCTGCAGCCCTGGTGCGCCCACGTCGGCGACTCGCGCCTCTACCGCCTGCGAGGGCACCACCTAGAGCAGCTGACTGAAGATCACACCTGGATTGCCAAGGCGATTCGCGCTGGTGAGGTGACGGCGTCTCAGTCGCGCAGTCATCCCTGGCGGCATGTACTCTCCCAATGCCTAGGGCGCGATGACCTGAATGAAGTTAGTATTCAGCCGATTGAGGTACAGAGGGGCGATCGGCTGCTTTTGTGCAGCGATGGGCTCACCGAAGAACTCTCAGACCACCTAATCGCTTCTCACCTGAAGTCGATCCGCGCCTGCGAGGCAGCCGCAACGGCCCTGGTCAACTCTGCCAAACAGCGGGGCGGGCGTGACAACATCACGGTGGTGGTGGTCAACCTATCGCCCTTGGGCGGCACCGATTGCGACTGAGTTTAAGCATGGTGGTGCTCAATATATTGACCCCGGCAACAGTTGAGCAAGTACTGGGGCATCACCATGGCGCATGGCCGACCCTCCTACGGTTTGGCCCCGGCAGCGGCGCAGTTAGCCGCTATGGGATGCGGATGGGAAGGCGGCATCCTGGGCAAAGAATGTATTAAGAAGTTTATTCTGAGCATTTTTACTTAGCGTCCGTTGCTAAAAGTTGTGAATCTCCGTTCGGTAGATGACGGCCTGGGGATAGCTTGTTATATTCGCTCTCAAGTGCCAAAGATTGGATCTTTGTCAAATGATTGTTATAATTTGTAAACCATTGCGCATTGATTCAGTTCACGCTGTGGTTTCAACCTATTCCCGTAGAGCTGCTAGAGGCATTGGCAGGGGCTTTCCTTCGGGGGCTCTAGTCCATGTGTCAGGCGCAGCGACCCAGGCTCGGCCTGGATTGCTGCTAACTACTGGAATGTTGTTCTCTCTCTTAGGAGTAAATCCATGAATGAACCCATGCAGCTTTCTCTGGAGCAACAGTTCAATCTGCGGTCGTTTGAGACCCAGGTAGACAAAATGAGTCGCGAGCAGGCCCAGCAGTTTCTAGTCAAAATGTATGAGCAAATGATGATGCGAGAGACGATGTACAAGCATTTTCTCAAGCATGAGTGGGGCATTGGGCCAAATCCCCAAATCTAGTCGCTAATTTGTTCAGAACGGCATGAAGACGGCGACCTCCCTCTCTTGCAGGATTCTCTAGAACCAGGCTGGGGATGCCGGGGCGTCAACTTCGATGCTAAATGTAGTTACAGCAGGCCAGACACAGCAGGCCAGACACATTAGGCCAGACACATTAGGCCAGATAAATAGTACAAACCCAACCAGTCAGAAAGGTCAAAGTCAGGCGAAGTCAGGCTATACAGGTTTAAGCCACGCAGGCTTGAACGATTCAAAACTGGCTTGACCGGCAGCCTAGTCTCAGACCCCTTGCTAGAGTGATTGGTCAATGTTGGCCGATTAGGCCAGCAATAGTCAGGACTGAGCAATCGAGGCAATGAGATGGATATCAATCCCTGGCTTAGGCAAGTCTTCGATCTAATCAGCAAGCTTTAAGCAGCCAGCCTCACAACGGCACACCCTTCATTTTTAGCCGATGATGAGCACGTCAAATATTTGTTAGCCACCTGTTTCTCCAGGGGGATCTAGGTTTAGGGGCTGCTGAACCCAGGTATGAAGGCAGGCATCAATGTGCCTCGCCGGGGCGCACAGCTACGCACCCCGACCCAAGGAATGCCATTCAGCAACGCCAAAACAACGCCCACAGAACCGTTTTTGGCTGGAGTCAGCCCCCAGTTAGTTTGAAACGGTTCGGTCTGACGTTATGGTAATTAGTGGGGTTAGTTTTAACTGCGTTGGACTGTGGGCGCTGCTGCCCCATGTCGGGCGACAATCACCGACCACATTAGTTTTATTGCACCTGAACGGGGGATCTATGTTTCAGCGCGCGCTCATTTGTACCGACTTTCACGATGGCATGTACCGTCTTGCCAAGTTTGTGCCGAGCCTGGTCGCTGGTGGGTTTAAGTCTCTGGTATTTTTTCACAACGTGTCGGTAGACAGCGGGCGTGAGATTCCTAGAGAAGACCCAGAACTGATCGAAGAGTCTCGGCAGCGTCTTCAAGAGTTTCTCCGAGAGGTTCCCGACGCCGTTGAGGTCACCATTGAGGTACAAATGGGCCGGGCTAGCGACAGCATTTTGCGTCTGGCCAAACAGTACCAGTCAGACGTGATTTTTCTGGGCACCCCTACCCGCACCATGCTGGAAGAAAAGCTGTTTGGCAGCACCACGGTGCGGCTGACCGAAAAAACCGGCATACCCATCACCATTTTGCGGCCACAGCTGATCTCCACCTACACCACCGCTGAGCTAGAGCTGCGCTGTGCCCACCTGTTTCGCTACCTGCTGGTACCCTATGACGGCACCGAGGGCAGTAAGACGTTGATCGACAAAATCCATCGGCAGGTTAAGGGCAACCCTGACTCTGTTTTAGAGCGGGTGCGACTGCTGTGGGTAATTGACGACAACGTGCGCCGCGAGCTGCAGGGCGATCACCCAATCCAGCAGGCCGAACAGGAACTCGATCAGATTCAGTCAGAGCTGGCGGCCCTAAATCTGGTAGTCAATGCCACCATCGTTGAGGGCAACCCCCTAGAAGAGATCATGAAAACCGCTGAAGCCCACGATGTCGGTGCGATCGCAACTTGTTCCCGAGGCATTGGCGGCATACTCAAATGGTCTGCCCCCAGCCTGACCCGCGAAGTCTTGCGGGGGAGCTGGCACCCCGTGCTGTTTTTCCCCAGCTAAGGGCTGGGGGCTAGACCTCAGCCTAGTATCGTCTCCTACGCCAGAACCTGGGTGGGTTCCCAGCTACCCCGGCTCAGTCGGACAGGTCAGACCCGGTATCGACATAGATCGACTCTAGCTTTTGTAGTACCTTGGGCTTGAGCTTGTTTTGCAGCTCGTTGCGCAGCAGGTCTCGGCTGATGGTCGTGGCCCCAGTAGACGGTCGGCTGCGGGCGGTCAGGGCCCATTCCTGCAGCAGACTGCGCTGGGGATCAGACACATTACAGGTCAGCACGTGGGCGCAGGGGCGCGGTTTTTCTAAGGCAAATAGCAGCAGTTTATAGGTTCCGGTCTGGCCCAGCAAGCCTGACATATCTTGGCCCAGAGATGTTTTGAGGTCGAGATAGCACGGCAGCCAGCGGGCACCGTAGGAGCTACTGTAAAGCACCGTTAGCCACAGCATCATCGGGTGGGGAGCCATGGTACAGATAAAGGTGTTGTAGCGAGTGCTCACCAGCCGGCGGTTAATTTCCGCTTCGGGCATCATTGCCCAGAGAGTGGCCAGAGAACCCTGACTAGTGGGCAGCGAATGAGGAAAGACAATTTCGGCAATGGGCTTATTGGTGGGCCACACCGTCAGCCTGCATACCTGGTCGGCTTGCCCTACCTCAGCGGCGTTGGGCTGGCGAGTCACGGGCACCCGGTTGAGGGTTGTGCCAATCCGCTGGCTAATGCGAAAGCCGTTGCCGTAGCGCGCTTGCAGGGGCTCTAAAATTTTTAGAATTACTTGGGTACTCTCGGGTCGGTCTTGGGGCAGCTTAGCCACACAATCCATGACTAGATCTTCAAGCAGCCTGGGCACCTTGATCCCGATGGCCACTTCACTCATGCGCTTGGCGGCCTGGGTCTGATGCACCTTATACCAGCCGCCAAACGTGTGGCTGCTGGCCCGCAGCGGCAGGTGACCGGTGAGCATTTGAAACATCATCACCCCAAGACTGTAAATGTCGGAGCGGCTGTCTAGTTCCTTGCCCTCCATCTGTTCGGGCGAGGCATAGGCCAGGGTGCCCATAAAACAGTTGGTCTGGTCACTGTCGATCTCCATGAGTTTGGCAATGCCAAAATCTAAAATTTTTGCCAGTTCCCCCAGGGTGGGGTCCTGCACAATCATGATGTTGCTGGGCTTAATATCGCGGTGGATAATGGGCACCGGGTCGGGCTGACTTTTGAGAATGATGCCCTCGTGGGCAGACTGTAAGCCCAGACAGATTTGCCGAATCAGGCCCAAAAATCGCGGAATGGGCAGGGGTTGGGCGTTGATCATCTGGCTCAGACTTTGCCCTTGGAGATATTCCATGACGTAGAAGGGAACTCCCTCATCGCTGACGCCATAGTCGGTAACGCGCACCACATGAATGCTTTTTTGGCCCAGCTGAGCGCAGGTCATCGCCTCCTGCATAAATCGTTCGCGCAGTTTTTCGCCGGGCAGGGTCTGAGACAGCAGTTTAATCGCCACCTTGACGCCGCCCAGTAAGAGATCTTCGGCCAGGTATACCCGTCCCATAGAACCCTGACCAATGGGCTCAAGCAGCTCGTAGCGGTTTGCCAGTTTACAACCCAGATTTGAGTCAGCCATAGAACAGGGGTAGCCAGGGGCAACTAAAGGCACTAAAAATTTGGTGTCAGCAGAGGGTGATGGTGAATCTCACTGGTCGAGGGGGGCTAGGGCATTAAGGTGCGGGCTTGATCTCTAGCCAAGCCTACCTTCAGAGTTGGTCTAACTAGGCTGCACTCAGCCACGGCTAGACCCGGCTAGACGATGTAGCGATAGATAGGCCGACAATCCGCAGGTCAAATCGATCTCAATGATGCACCCACCTAAACCCTAGACCGGACATAAGACGTCGAGTCTGGCCTATGGAGTTAATATGCCCAGCTCTGACTAAAAGGCCTTATTTTAATGTAGTACATTTCGGCAGACCAGTTCCAGAGGCCAGCCTAGGATCCAGCGCCCGGATGCCCCTGAAGGTGTAAGGTGGCCTCCATGGCGCTGGTGAGGTAGTGGCCGGTCATAATGCCGCTAGAGAGGTGATAGCGCTCGTGGTCGAGGCGATAAAGGGTCTCAAATCCGGTGCGCCGCTGGCGATCGCCTAGAGCCCAATAGCGTTGAATGATCGAGTCGGGGGCAACCCAGCCCTCGCCCTCTACTCGCCCTAGCAGGCTGTGCTGCAGCACAAAGGTGTACTGGCAGTCGCCACTGGTCAGGCGGCCTCGATACTGGAGCGCCATTTCTGCAGGCTGAGTATCAGGCAGCATGAGCTTCATCACCATGGTGAACCAGTCATCGCGGCTCCAGGCAATGAGAATCTTGCCCTTGACAGGGGTGGGCAGGCGATCGCGCTCCATCCAGTTGCCCTGGAGAGTCCACCGCCCAGGCTCAATTAAAAAGCTATGCACCACCCACTGCTCCCCCAGCCGTCAGCCCCGCTGGTGACACCCGATCCGATATCCCGTAGGGTTTAATTTGGCTCACTGTATTCTGTCCTGTGTTTTTCAAGCATACGCCCTATTGTCCAGACTGGGGTAAGGGGTCAAGACTGGCCCCCTGACTCAAAGACAAAACTCAACAATCATCCCCCACGGGCCACGGGAGGCTCACTGCGGTGCCCCAGCACCACCGGGCCACTGGCTCCGGTGACAGCTGGCAAATTGCCGGCAAACCCCTGGCAGTGCCAGTAGCCTAAAACCGCAAAAGCAATTGCCTCTTTATCGCTAGCGGCAACCCCAAGGGCATCTGTAGATTGCACGACAATGTCAGGCAGATGGGCCTGGAGCCGCGCCATCAGGACTGGATTGTGGCTGCCGCCGCCGCACACTAGCACGCTGTCGGGCAGCGCCGGTAGAAAGGTGTGGTAGGCGTGGGCCACCGACGCCGCCGTAAACTCTGTCAGGGTAGCAACTAAATCCCTCGGCCCCAGCCCCAGCCCTTGGGCAGCCTGGTGACACTGCTCAAAAAATGCCCAACCAAACAGTTCACGCCCGGTGGATTTGGGTGGCGGCTGAGCAAAGTAGGGGTGCTCGAGCCAGGCGGCAACTAGCGGTAGGCAGGGGGTGCCCTGGGCTGCCCAGCCCCCGTCAATGTCGCAGCTCAGGGTGCCCTCTGAGAGGGTCTGCATGGCGATGTCAATTAACGAGTTGGCTGGCCCTGTATCCCACCCCAGCACCTTGGGGGGTGGGGTGGCGCGATCCCAGGGAGGCAAGTAGGCGACATTGCCGATGCCGCCCAGGTTTTGCACACAGCGCCGCTGCTGGGGGTGGCTAAACAGGCAGAGATCGACGATCGGCACCAGGGGCGCGCCTTCGCCCCCGGCCTCGATATCGGCTTGGCGAAAGTTGCTCACGGTGGGTAGGCCCAGGTGACGGGCGATCGCAGCCCCGCGCCCCAGTTGTAGGCTGTAGCCCAGGCGCGGTGCCCCCTGGCTGGGCAGCGCCGGACGGCCCACCGGGCGGTGAAAGACGGTCTGTCCGTGGGAGGCAATCAGCGCTGCGGGGCCAGCCTGCTGGATCAGGGCCTGGGCCGCCTGGGCAAACGCCTCGGCGACGGCATCATCTAGCTCGGCGAGGCGCTCTAGGTCGATGGCCTCGCCAGCACATAGGGCCAAGATCTGCCGCCGCAGGTCTGTTGGGTAGGGCCAGGTGAGCCCGTCTACCGGAGTAATAGTGAGGTCGTAGCCCTGGCCATCTAGGTCTACCAGGGCGGCATCAATGCCGTCGGCAGAGGTGCCGCTGATCAGTCCAATTACACGCATGGCTAGTTACTCGCATGGGTTAGTACTGGTTGGTAGCAATCGGGCAACCCTGAGTATGGGTCTCAGGCTCTAGTGCAGAAAGGCAGAAGGCAGAAGGCAGCTTCCTACTAACCCCGCTGGGGTGAGCACAACGT
>RECJ01000091.1 GCA_007694115.1 Leptolyngbya sp. DLM2.Bin27
AGAACAACACAGGTCTCTCCTAATCTAATGGATGATTATTTGCTTGGGCTACTCTAAGGCAATCTTCATTGCAGCGCTTTCTCCTAGGCAGGCTTGGGGCTTGAGGCACGTTTAGGTAGAGCACCAATTGACCTGGAGGGACAACGCAACCCGATTGCCAGGGGCAATCGCAACGCCAACAGTTGGTAATTTAGGACGCAGAAAAAGGTTGCAATCTAAGAGAGCATCATCTCTGGCGGCGAGATGACTGGGGCTAGATCACCCGGTAAAGAGCTGCGGTAGATAGCTGTAAGTCGCTTAGGCAAATGCCTAGCGGTAGGGGATAGATGTCATTGTCAATGGGGCCAAAGAGGCACACCGTCTAGTAGAGACATCCTAGGGCCAGCACCAAAATCAGGATACTTTGCCCGTAAATTTACGGATTACATTCACAAATCGTTAAAGTTTTGACGATTAGGGTAGAAATCTTGCGGAGGAACCTATGTTTGCCTGATTACTTCTTGCAGGTAGCATCTATTCCCGCTGCCTAGCCACCAACGGCAACGCTACTCCAGGGGCTGATCTTGAGGCAGACCTAACGATCCAGATGCACAGCCCTAGCGGCTGTCAACCACTGATCGAGACTACAGGGAAATAACTTGACGGTCGCTGTTTTATGGTTGATCCTATGAGCTTTCAAAACTATTGCCACCGACCGATTGGTCTAGGGCTAGCAGTGAGTCTAGGGGCAGTCGCCCTAGCCACCCCCGCTTTGGCACAGTCAATGCAGCAGGTGACGCAGACCCCCTCTACCCCAATGGGTACAGCCATACCCTTTCAAACCCCCGCTGCGGCCCAACCTCTCGATGCCACCTATCGCCTAGGCACCGGCGATGTGATTGCCATCAACGTATTTGGAGCCCCAGAATACAGCACCGAGGCGATCGTGCTGCAAGATGGCGCAATTAACCTGCCTAGGGTGGGCCAGGTGCTGGTGCAGGGGTTGACCCTGCGGGAAACTGAGGTGGCAATCGCCGCTCGCTACGGGGTATTTTTGCGCCAGCCCATCGTTTCGGTTGCGCCGATTAACCTACGCCCCGTGCGCATCGCCATCTCCGGCGAAGTCAATCGGCCCGGATCGTATACGGTGCAGCGGGCTAGCGCTACCAACAATCCCAATGCGTTTGATTCGCGCTTTCCCACCCTGACTGAGGCGATTGCCCAAGCCGGGGGCATCACCGCCCGAGCCAACATTGGCGAGGTAGCCCTCTGCCGCCCGGTGGGCTCTAACCAGGTGCAGACCAGCCGCTACAACCTGTGGGAGCTGATTCAGTCCGGCGATCTGGCTAAAGACATTATGCTACAGGGCGGCGACGAAATTTTTATTCCCACCGCCACCGCCACCAGCGCCCAAGAAGCCAGCGATCTCGCCAGCGCCAATTTTGCCCCCGACTCGATCAATATCTTTGTCGCTGGCGAAGTGACCCGACCTGGCCCAATTCAGGTAGCCTTCAATACCTCTCTCAACGAGGTGCTGCTCAATGCTGGCGGCTTTGACCGCCGCCGAGCCAACAGCAATACCGTCGATCTAATCCGATTGGCTCCAGACGGCACCGCCATCAAACAACAGGTAGCCGTGGACTTTAGCCAAGCTGTCGGGTCAGCCAACAACCCGATTCTGAGCGATCGCGATGTCATCGTCGTTGACCGTTCGGGGCTAACCGTCTTTGGCGATACCACCAACACCTTACTCAGCCCCTTCACCACCATCCTCAACAGTATTTTTGGCTTTAGACGATTCTTTGAGTAGGGAAGTGACCATGCCTAGAAGATCGCTAGACAAGCAGATACCCCGATTTAAAAGCACAGGGTCTGCGCCCTCGAAAGGACTCCTCTAAATCAGGGAGTAGAGGCAATTCTTCAGATGCCAGATGTATTTCACCAGCGATGTATTTCACCAGCGTAGAAATTACTGTAGCGATCTCGTGGGATACCAAATCCGAATTTCCTACCCCCGATTGCCAATCGGCCAACCTGTAGGGGCGAACGGCGGTTCGCCCAGGGGGATCGGGGGTAGCCAAGCAAAATTCGGTATGACCTAGGGAAATTTGTGGCGCAGGCAAGCTGCCTACATGGGCAAGATATCCCCCCTTTCTTGGAGGATAAATTCGGATTTTTCTGAAATCTCTTCGGTGAGATTTGGGAACTGGTATCGCCTCTCAGCTCAGGCGCTAGCGGTATTGGGTTAAAAAGTGGGATGCACCCCTTCAGATCTTCTGTGTGAGTCTAAATCAAGATTTTGGTCAAACTTATGTTTCACCCCATACATTCCTTCCCTAAGCCAGAATTAGCAGCCCTGCAAGCAACCCTTGTCGTGCCAGATAGCGTTAGTTTACTACCCGTTCATCCATCCGTTACTTCAGGCTTGAAGCGATGTTTTGATCTAGCAGGCGGGCTAGTGGGGTTATGCGCTACTCTGCTTTTATTGGGGCCGATCGCGATCAGCATTTGGCTCGACAATCCTGGGCCGGTGTTTTACAGTCAGATTCGCTGCGGTTATCGCGGCAAGCCCTTTCGGATCTGGAAATTTCGCTCGATGGTTGCCAATGCCGACGACCTCAAGCACCTGGTCGAAAACCAGGCATCGGGGCTGATTTTCAAGAACGAAAATGACCCGCGCATTACCCGGGTGGGCCGTTTTCTTCGCCGCACGAGTCTAGATGAATTGCCCCAGTTTTGGAATGTGTTGAAGGGCGATATGAGCCTGGTGGGCACGCGCCCACCTACAGTAGCCGAGGTAAGTCAATATCAGGCTCACCACTGGCAGCGACTAAATGTTAAGCCAGGGCTAACGGGCCAGTGGCAGGCCCAGGGGCGATCATCAATTAAAGATTTTGAAGCCGTTGTCAAGATGGACTTAGACTACCAGGTACATTGGTCTTTGGGCCATGATATGACGTTAATTTGGCAAACTATTGGATCAGTGGTTTTGAGTCGCGGGGCCTGCTGAGACTCTACTACCTCAGGGCGCAGACCCTGCCCCTACAATCCCACCGGCATCGGCTACACCTGGGAGCAAAGGCCTAGTTTTTAATAAACCCCCCCAGGTCGGGGCGGTAGCGCGCCACAAAACCACCTTGGGCATCGTAGATCGCCACCTGGCGGTCTACCTGATGGCTGGTGGTGATAATCTGCTCAATGAGCCGCTGAGCCCCAGGGCTGAGCTGGTTGGTAAAGGTGAAGGTACCGTCGGCGACGGGCGGGGTAATGGCCTGGCGCAGGGGGTCGGCGTACTGGCTAGAGAGCACCACCCGCACCTGGCTAGAGTCTTCGCTCACGGTGCAGGGGGTGGCCGAAAGCTCGCAGATCTGAGCCAGGCTGGTGGTCAGGGTTTGCAGGGCTACGGCGGTGCGCAGGCGGTTTTGGGCGTTGGCTAGGGCGGGCTGGTAGGTCTCTAGCAGCACCGCCCCTTCCGCCGCCAAAATAGTGTCAGCCGGAATTTGCTGGGCGCTGCCCACCGCCTGTCGCCAGTGGCTTAGGGCTAGGGTCCATTGGCTTTTCGCTTCGTAGGCGGCGGCGGCTCGGGCCGCCTGCACCGACTGATGGTAGTTGTGCGCTCCGGCCTCTTCGAGGGCGGCCCGGTTGGTGACCCGGTTGAGCTGCTGCTGGTACTCGCTCAGCTGAGCCTGGGCCTCACCGTAGACCATGGTGCCCTGGGGAATCAGCGAGAGCCCCCTAATGGCGGCCTGCCACTCTTTTGTCGCCAGCTGCCAACCCGCCAGGGAGTTGGCGGTATCCATCCGCTGACGAGCTAGATTGCCGGTTTGAATGGCGGTGTTAAAGTTGGCTTCGGCCTCTTCTTCGGCGACGATGCGGCGGCCAATGGCGCTGTAGTTAGATTGGTACTCGCGCAGCTTTTGCTGGCTGAAGTCGAACAATGGGCTGTCCGACGGAATACTCTCTAGGCGGTCAATCGCCTGCTGCCACAACAGATGCACCTTGACCCAGCGCTCGACCGGGTGGGGCGGGGTTTGGCTCAAGTTAGCGGCCTCGTTGGCCAGGGCTAGGGCCTGAAGGATGGCGTTGAGGTGGACAATGCTGCCCTGGTAGCGCTGTAGATCGGCCTGGGCGACTTCGTAGTGCGACGACCAGGTGGGTATGGGGGTGAGGAGGTCAATGGCGGTTTGGAGGTCTAGCTGGGCGGTGGTTAGATCGTCGCTAGTGGGGGTGCCGATTAGGGTGATCTGGGCCAGGTCATAGTGTTCGCTGGCCCAGGTGAGGCGATCGCAGCCGCCCACCACACAGGGTCGCGTCAGGGCATAGACAAAGGCACCGCTGCCCACCAAAATCAGTGCCGCTAGACCATAGCTCCAGTAGTAGCGGAGCGATCGCAGGCCCTGCCGCACCCACCCAGGCCCATCGGGGGCTTGCACCGCCGGGTCGGGTCGAGCCAAGGCCGCATCGCTGAAGGGCAAACCTGACATCTGGCCTGGGGGAACCTGGTCTTGGGAGCCACTGCCATCCCCAGACTGGTCAACCCAGCTTTCAGCGCTGGGGCAATCATTGCGATCCAAGAGATCAGACTCGCCCTCAGGGGCCTCGACCTCAGGGGCCTCGACCTCAGGGGCATCCACCGCAGGGGCATCCACCGCAGAGACAGCGAGCGGCTCCTGAGCGGTGACCCCAGCCGGAAACACCACCGGCCCCGCATCTTCAGGACGCCAGCTAAAGGTGTGAATCGCGTAGGGCTGCGGAGCTACCTCCAGCTTTAAATCAATTCGCACCAACAGCGCCGCCGTCGCCCAGTCAGCCTCGGGCAGCCCAGCCACCGGCACCAGCTGGCGAAAGGCCGTTTCTAGTTCCCTGAGCAGCTGCTTGGGTTTATCCACCTCCGGGGCCGGGTGCTGCGCCAGCAGCAACAGCCGCCCCGATCGCTCGGAGCAGTCTACGGTCGTCAGCCCAGGGTAAAGCTGGGTCTCGTTTAAGTAGCTGGCAAAAGCCTGCTGTAAGGGCTCAAACCCTCGGTTGGCAGACTCTGTAGCGGTCGGCCCAGTGGCGGTCGGTGGTGATAGTGAGGTCATAACATACCGATTGGATCTTGTCCCCAGCAATAACGCTCCAAAGCGCGAATAACCTAAGCAGAAGCACGGCTTAGTGAGTATGCTAGTGCAAGGTTGATATTCTGGGGCAGGACATCTCGGGGCGATCGGTGGGGGCGACAGACTGCGGTGCTAATTTTAATCGTGGAAGATGAAGCTGAAATTGCCCGGTTAATTCGGCTTTACCTAGAAAAAGAGGGCTTTGCCTGCGAGGTGTGCGAAGACGGCGAAACCGCCCTGCGCTACCAGCAGACCCTCCAGCCCGATCTGATTATTCTCGATGTCATGCTGCCCAAGCTAGACGGCCTTGAGGTCTGTACCCGCATTCGCCAGGGGCCAGGGGCCAAAGATCCCTATATTCTGATGCTGACCGCTCGGGGTGAAGAGATCGACCGAATCATCGGCCTCTCTACCGGTGCCGACGACTACCTCGTCAAACCCTTTAGCCCCCGCGAACTGGTGGCCCGCGTGCGGGCGCTGCTGCGCCGCAGTCTGCGCCACAGCCAAGAAGCCCCCACCTCCACCTACCGCACCGCTCACTTTAGCCTCGACCTCGACCAGCGCGCCGCCCACCGTCAGGTCAGCCCCAGCGAGTCAGAACTGCTCGACCTCACCCCCCTGGAGTTTGATCTGCTAGCCACGTTTATGAGCTACCCAGGCCGGGTCTGGAGCCGCCACCACCTGATCGAAAAACTCTGGGGCGAAGACTTTTTTGGCGACGAGCGGGTCGTCGATACCCACATTGCCCGCCTGCGCAAGAAAATAGAGCCCGACTCGTCCCAGCCCACCTTTGTAAAGACGGTAACCGGGGTGGGGTATCGGTTTGAAGACGGGGCCATTGGAGGGTAGGTGGGTGAGGGGGTCGGTGGGTCGGTGTAGTGTTTGTTTAGGCACCTATCTACTCACCCACCCATGTCCCTCTGGCAGCTCGACCAAATTCGCATCGTTCTAGTTGAGCCAGCGGGGCCGCTGAATGTAGGCGCGGCGGCGCGGGTGATGAAAAACATGGGGCTGCACCAGCTGGTGTTGGTAAACCCCCACTGCGACCCCCACTGTGAAGAGTCGCGGCGAATGGCGGTCCATGGGAGCGACGTGCTGGCTGGGGCAAAGGTAGTGAGCGATTTGCCGACGGCCTTGATTGGCTGTGAGCGGGCGGTGGCGACCACCGGACGACTGCACCCCCAAGCGCAGCCGCTAGATTTGCCAGAGACCGCCCTGCCCTGGCTGTTGCCGACCCAGCCAGAGCATCGGTTTGCCGCCGCCCTGGTGTTTGGCCCCGAAGATCGGGGCCTGAGCAATGAAGAGCTGATCTATACCCAGCGCTGGGTACGCATTCCGGCCAGCGATCAGTATCCATCGCTCAACCTGGCCCAGGCGGTGGCAGTGTGCAGCTATCTGCTGCACCGCCAGGTGCTGCATGGGGCCTTAACAGAGACGTTTTCCCCAGGTGCCGGGGCGACCATGGGGGGGCACCTAGCACCACTCGAACAAATTGAGGGGTTTTATCAAGATTTAGAAATTGTTTTGCTAAAAATCGGTTATCTTTACCCCCATACCGCCCCTAGCCGAATGGCCAAACTGCGACGATTGCTGCATCGAGCCGGCCCAGACAGCAAAGAGTTGGCTATGCTTAGGGGCATTCTTCGCCAGGTAAACTGGGCGGTCGATGCGCCCCAGCAAGAAACCTGAGGGGTAGTTGGGTGATGGCACATGGCGTGAGCAGGGCAAATGGCACAGTACAACGATTCTCACAATCCTTTTTCAGCATCTTCAGATCGCCCCAATGACAAGTCGCCCTGGAGCGAGTCGGCCCCTGACCCCAGCGGGGCGGCGGGGCCAGATGGGCTCCAGCTGCCGGGGGAGTCAGGGACTGCCGCCTGGGGCGGCGACGGGGCTCAGCGACCATCGCCCCTGGCGCGGCGGCGCAATCAGTGGCGGCAGTACCAGCAGCTGACCCCCGATTTTGGGGTAGTTACCCCCGATGACGCCGAGCCCGTAGTGCGCCCGGTGGCCCGCAATGCCTCCCTGCCCGCCTTTGGCCGCGCCCCCGAATCCCCCCCCGCGCCCCGCCCGCCCGCTGCTCACCCTACCGCCGCCCGCCCTACCCCACCACGCCCTACCCCACCACGCCCCGCGTCCCCTCCCTCTGCCCCGGCCAGTTGGGCTCCTTCCCTAGAGCGCCAGCCGGGCCAGCCGCCGCCATCTCGCCCGGCGCAGCCCGGCACCGTTCCCCTCCAAATGCACCCCCACAGCATCCAGGGGGAGGCAGTACCGCTGGGGTCTGGGGGGCAGACCAGGGCGCTACCCCCCAATGTGACCCCCCTGCGGCCTCGGCCTCGGCGACCTCGCGACCTGGGCAAAGCTGGCTTGGCTGGTGCAGCTGGTGCAGCTGGTGCGCCAAGGGCTGGGGCCGTCAGTGGCCCGGCTGAATCAGGCCCGCCGCCGAGGCGATCGCGGGCGGCCACGACGCGCAAAAAATTAGCCAACCCGCCGCTGCCCCTGCTCTACCTGATTCGGCTGGTGATTTTGGGGGTTGGGGTAGCGGCGATCGCCGGCACTCTGCTGTCGGTGCTGAGCCCCAGCAACATTGCCTCTTCTCGCGATGGCGACGGCTCGGTCTCGCGGCCCGCCGAAGTCCCTGGATCGGGTGGAGTTTTGGCCCAGGGGGCGGCGGCGACGGCGATCACCGACCTGCGCCTGACCAGCGAAATTACCCGACTCAAGGGTGAACTCGAACAGCTGGCTACCCTCACCCCCGGCCTCACCCCCGTGGCCTTTGCCATCGACCTAGACTCGGGCCAGTATGTCGATCTGGGCGGGGCTGAGCCGGTGGCGGCAGCCAGCACCATCAAGGTGCCGATTTTGATGGCCTTTTTACAGCAGGTCGATGCGGGCAATATGGCCCTCAACCAGTCGCTGGCGCTGCGAGAGGAACACCTGGCGGGTGGCTCGGGCACCATGCGGGGCGAAGCCGTGGGCACCGAATACACCGCCCTGGAGGTAGCCACCCAGATGATTGTGATCAGCGACAACACCGCTACCAATATGATGATCGCCGCTCTGGGAGGGATTGAGGCCCTCAACCAAACCTTTGTCGCCTGGGGCCTAGAGCACACCCTGCTGCGCAATCCTCTGCCCGATCTAGAGGGCACCAACATCACCAGCGCCAAAGATCTGGCCCTGATCATGGCCCTGATCGACCAGGGGGGGCTGCTGTCGACGCGATCGCGCGATCGCCTCTTTAGCATCATGCAGCGCACCCAAAACGACAGCCTAATTCCCTCGGGCATTCGCGATCGGTCGCTAACGGCCAACAAGACCGGCGACATTGGCGGCATGCTGGGCGACGTCGCCCTGGTAGATGTGCCCAACGGCAAGCGCTATAGCCTGGCGGTGCTGGTGCAGCGCCCCAACAACGATGGCCGCGCCAGCGAGCTGATTCGCCGCATGACCGAGACTGTGCATGCCGAAATGGCCCAGCCCTTAGCCCCGGTGGGCAGCCCCGACGCCCGAGCCCCGCTCAGCCCCCCCGGCGAGTTTGAAAACCCAGCCCAGGAAGATGGTGGCAATCTCGATGGCCCGGCACCGGCCAACGCCAACCCGCCGGACAGAGCGCCCGACCGCGATCAGGTGCCACCGGGATAGATGAGATGGGTCGGTGAGCCAGGGGGCTCATCGACCCATCTCAATACAGAAACCTCTCGTGGCGAACTACGTCTTCTCCCTTCAGCTGGGTGTAGCTGCCGCTGGTGACCTGATACACCGACAGGGTTTTGTCGTTGATGTGGTATTGGCGGTTGCCGTCGATGGCAATGTAGGTGCCCTGGTTGAGGCTGACGTCGGTGGTGGCCAGGGTGTCGTGGCTGCCTCGGTTGAGGCCGATGTAGCTCAGACCCCTGGGGGTTTGACACAGGTGAACGGTAAAGGATTTGGTTTCAAAGAAGGCCTCGGGACGGTTGCCGTCGCCGCAGGGGGCTGCGCCCCCGCCTGGAGTCGCGCCTGGGGCCAGCGTTGCGGCTGGGGCTGGGGCTGGGGCAACCGCCTGACTGCTAGCGTCAACAAAGTCGCCGCGCACCCAGCCCTCGGCCCCCGACTGGTCAAATTTGACGTAGTACCAGCTAAAGCCGCCCTCGCCCTCGGCCAGGTGCAGCAGCGTAATTTGATCGCCGCCATTACCGTAGCCCTGGGCGGCAGACTGGGTGGTGGGCTGCGATCGCAGATTGATCTGCGCCCCCGCCGCCTGGGTCGTCAGTCGACCCACCCGAACGGGGTCAATCGGAGTCGATCGAAAGGTGCCGTCTCCCACCAACTCCGCCGGGGTGGCTGCCGCCCCGGCAGCGGCGACCTCCGCCTGATCAGCAGATTCAGGGGGCGCAACGGCGGCTCTGCGACTGCAACCACCCAGAGAACCGCCCAGGACAAACAGCCCTAACCCCAGCGACAGCAGCAGTTTTGGCGATCCCCAGATTAAGCCCACAGCCCACCTCCTGGTCTGATATCGCCGCTAATGGTAGCGCAAACTAAGCGTCCCACTTCACCTTAAATAGGCGAAACAGCTCATAGTCCTTGGTGGAAACCACTCGCCCCCCTTCGGCTTTCACCAGGGCGGGCCAGCGGTCTAGAGACTCCAGGTGCACCTCAGCGCCGAGGTAGGTTTCGAGAATGGCCCAGGGCTCGGCCAAATCGGCGTCGGGGTTGAGGGCGTCAAACAAAAACCAGCCGCCGGGCTTGAGGATTTTTTTCACCTGCTGCACCACCGACCCCCAGTAGTCGGCGGGGTAGTAGCAGCTCACCCCGGTGGCAATCACCAGATCAAAGCTCTGGGGCTCGTACTCTAGGCGGTGGGCGGGGGCCTGGGTGACGCCTTTAAAGAGTTTGGAATTGAGCTGGGGGCCGCGAGAAATCAACGCCTGGCAGGCTACCGGGCTAATCTCATGGCCCTGGAACAGGGCATCCCAGTCGCGCCAGGGATAGATCAAAAAGCTGATACCGCAGCCAATGTCGAGGCAGCGATCGCGCTTGCGGGGCTTCACCGCCTCCCAAAAGGGGGTAGAAATGCGGGGCGTCAGGGTGCCCGCAATCCAGTCTTGAAAGACGGCCATCTCTTCAACCTCAGGGGGCAAATCAAAGGCCTTGCCGCTAAACTCCTGGTCGTAGCGCCGGGCCACCGCCTGCACCTGGGCACCCCAGGGAGACGGGTCGGCAGGCAGACGGCTGGTCTCGGTGCGGCTCATCCTTTCAGCGCCCGGCTAAAGTTTTCGCGGTAGGAGCGGTTGAGCGCCAAAAACAGCGGCCACAGCACCGTAAACTTCACCCTGCCGTCGGTAAAGTTGGTGCGGTTAAACCCCGTCCAAAACTTAAATGCGCCGCCGCCGTAAATACCGGCCAATAAAAGCACGATCAATGTACCCATAGTCACTGCTCCTTTCTACCCAGGTGGCCTATGCTTCTACAATAACCAACGTTGTCGTCTTGTTGTCGTCTTTAGGCCCTGTCTATAACTCGGCTGAGGGGGGTAAAACCCTCGGCGCAGCACCGCCGAGACAATCCTAGGGACTCTGCCCTAGGGGAGATGGCGGAAAAAAGCTGGCGCTTTCCATCGGCGGCAGATCAGGCTAAAATTTCCCCCTGACGTCACCCGCAAGTTCGCACCTGAGATAGAGACGAGCCTGATTCATTTACTCTAATCTATCCTCGGATAGAGCAGGCCCGGGTTAAGGTAATGGGTATCTGGGTCAGTGTTATTCTCTGTGGCATCTGCCTAGGGATACGCGGTAAGTCCACAGGGGTAAGCTCACCGAGGTAAGCCCACAGGGATAGTTAACAGCAGGAAGGAGAATGTATGCGTGCAGTGCTTATGGCCGGTGGTTCAGGAACTCGATTGCGGCCTCTAACCTGTGATTTGCCCAAACCAATGGTGCCTATCCTCAATCGCCCCATTGCCGAACACATCGTCAATTTACTCAAGCGTAACGGCATCAATGAAGTCATTGCCACCCTGTTTTATCTGCCCGACGTGATGCGCAACTACTTTAGCGACGGGCGCGACTTTGGTGTGCAGATGACCTACGCCGTCGAAGAAGATCAGCCCCTGGGTACCGCTGGCTGCGTCAAGAACATCGCTGACCTGCTGAGCGAGACGTTTCTGGTGATCAGCGGCGACAGCGTGACAGATTTTGACTTGCAGGCTGCGATCGCATTTCACAAAGAAAAGGGCGCTAAGGCCACCCTGGTGCTGACCCGGGTGCCCAACCCGATCGAGTTTGGCGTGGTGATCACCGACGAAGAAAACCGGATCAAGCGCTTCCTAGAAAAGCCCTCCACCAGCGAAATTTTTTCTGATACCGTCAATACCGGCACCTACATTCTTGAGCCCGAGGTGCTCGACTACCTGCCCGACAACGAAGAGTCTGACTTCTCTAAAGACCTGTTTCCCCTGCTGCTGGAAAAAGGCGAACCCATGTATGGCTACGTCGCCGACGGCTACTGGTGCGATGTCGGTCACCTAGAGGCCTATCGCGAGGCCCAGTACGATGCCCTGCACCGCAAGGTAGTGGTCGATTATGCATACCCCGAGACATCTCCGGGCGTTTGGATCGGCGAGAATACTCAGATAGATCCAACGGCTCAGATTCACCCGCCGGTGATGATTGGCAACAACTGCCGCATTGGCGCGCGCACCGTGCTCGAACCGGGCACGGTGATTGGCGACAACGTCACCATCGGCAACGATGCTGACTTGAAGCGGCCGATCGTCTGGAACGGGGCCATTGTGGGCGATGAAGTGCACCTGCGGGCTTGCAGCATCGCTCGCGGTGCCCGGGTTGACCGCCGCTCCCACGTGCTCGAGGGGGCGGTGATTGGCCCCCTGTCGACCGTGGGCGAAGAGGCGCAAATTAGCCCCGGCGTGCGGGTCTGGCCGAGTAAGCAAATCGAGTCAGGTGCAACGTTGAACATCAACCTTATTTGGGGCAATACGGCCCAGCGCAATCTGTTTGGCCAGCGGGGGGTAGCTGGGCTAGCCAATATCGACATTACCCCCGAGTTTGCAGTCAAGCTGGGGGCGGCCTACGGGTCAACCCTCAAACAGGGCTCCCACGTCACCGTGTCGCGCGATCAGCGCAGCATTTCGCGCATGGTGTCGCGATCGCTGATTGCGGGCCTGATGTCCGTCGGCGTCAACATTCAAAACCTAGAGGCGACGGCGATTCCGGTGGCCCGCAGCGTGCTGGCCCAGATGGGGGTAGCCGGGGGCATCCACGTCCGCCTGCACCCCGATCGGCCCGACTACCTGCTGATCGAGTTCTTCGACGAGCACGGCATCGATATCCCCAAGGGCAAAGAGAAGAAAATTGAGGGGGCCTACTTTAAAGAAGACCTGCGGCGATCGCTGATCCACGAGATCGGCACCGTCACCTACCCCTCTGGGGTGGTCTCGACCTACACCACCGCCTTTGAAAAGCACCTCAACGTAGAGGCCGTCACCAACAGCCAGGCCAAAGTTGTGATCGACTATCTCTACGCCGTCTCTGGGGCGGTGCTGCCCCAAATTTTGGGCAAATTTGACTGCGACGCCGTGGTTCTCAATGCCAGCCTGCGCCAGATGGCCCTCTCCAACGACGAGCGTGAGGTGATGCTGGGCCAGCTGGGTCAGGTGGTGCAGTCGCTGCGGGCCACCTTTGGGGCTCAGGTATCGGCCAACGGTGAGCAGCTGATCTTAGTCGATGAAATGGGCACCCGCATTCGCGGCGAAGTGCTCACCGCCCTGATGGCTCACATGATGCTGACCACCAACCCCCGAGGCACCATTGTAGTGCCGGTACATACCTCCGGGGTGATCGAGCACATTGCCCGCCGCCACGACGGCCAGGTGATTCGCACCAAGGCCAACCCCACCGCCCTGATGGAGGCTTGCCAAACCAACCCCAACGTGGTGCTCGGCGGCAGCGGCGAAATGGGCTTTATCTTCCCCGAGCTGCACCCCGGCTTCGACGCCATGTTCTGCATTGCCAAGCTGATTGAGATCTTGAGCTTGCAGCAGCAGTCGCTGGGGCAAATCTGGTCAGACCTGCCCCGCATGGCCTACCGCATGCAAACCCTGCGCTGCCCCTGGACGGTGAAGGGTGCCCTGATGCGCTACCTGGTCGAAAACAACCCGCCGGAGCGCCTAGAGCTAATCGACGGGGTGAAGATCTTGGGCGACAACCCCGACGATTGGGTGCTGGTGCTGCCCGATGCCGGCGAGCCCATGGTGCACATCTACGGCAACAGCGAAAGCCGCGAGTGGCTCGATCACACCATGATCAAGTACCAAGATCACGTCCAAGACTTCATTGAGAAAGAACAGGGCATCAAGGAGACCACGCCGCTATGAACAACTGCCTAATGATGGCTGAGATTGTGCAGTCGCCCCAGCTGCGCTATACCTCTGACAACCAAACCCCCGTCGCCGAGTTTGTGGTGCAGTTTCCCGGCCTGCGGGAGGGCGACCCCTCGTCGCAGATGAAGGTGGTGGGCTGGGGCAACCTGGCCCAAGATATTCAGGCCCAGTACCAGGCGGGCCAGCGGGTGATGCTCGAAGGCCGCCTCGGCATGAATGTGATCGATCGCCCCGAGGGCTTCAAAGAAAAGCAGGTCGAAATGACCGTGCAGCGGATCTACAGCGTGGGCGATCTGAGCACGATGCCCATGGCCCCGGCGGTGGCGGTGCCGACCCCGGCGGCCACCCCCAGCCCGGCGGCCTCTCGCCCCGCTGCCGTCCCGGCCCCGGCCCCAGCCCCAGCCCCGTCAGCACCCGCCCCTAGCTACGACGACATTCCGTTCTAGCCCTCCATAAACCGAAAACCTCCGAGTTCTTAAAGAACTCGGAGGTTTTTTGCTAACCAGCGGCGATGCCCTGCACCCGGTAGCCTATGTCGCGGCGGTGATACATGCCCTCAAAGCGGATTTTGTCAATGCCGGTGTAGGCATTGGCGATCGCCGCTTCAAAGGTATCTCCCAGCCCGGTCACCCCGAGCACTCGGCCACCGTTGGCGACAATGCTGCCGCCCTTGAGCCGAGTCCCAGCCTGAAACACCAGTGCGCCGGTCTCTGCGACCTCATCGAGGCCAGCGATCTCCATACCCTTGGGGTAGCTGTCGGGGTAGCCCTCGGCGGCGACCACCACGCAGGCGGCGGCACCGGGCTTCCACTCAATCTCTAGACCGTCGAGACGCCCCTCGATGCAGGCTAGCATCACCTCCTCAAGCGGTGTCTCCAGCAGGGGCAGCACCACCTGGGCTTCGGGATCGCCAAAGCGGCAGTTAAACTCCACCACCTTGGGATCACCGGCGGGGGTAATCATCAGCCCGGCGTAGAGAATGCCGCGATAGTCGATGCCCCGCTGGCGCAGGGTGGCGATCGCCGGTTCTAGCACTTCGCGCTGTACCCGCTCCATCAGCGCCGGGGTGACTACCGGGGTGGGCGCGTAGGCTCCCATGCCGCCGGTATTGGGCCCGGTGTCGCCCTCGCCAATGGCTTTGTGGTCTTGGGCGGGAATCAGGGGAGTGATGGTCTGGCCGTCGGTGACCGCCAGCACTGAGGCCTCTTGGCCGGTCATAAATTCTTCGATTACTACCTGGCTACCCGCCGCGCCAAACTTGCCGCTAAAGATCTCGGCGACCGCCTGGGTGGCCGCATCTAAGGTGTGGGCCACGGTGACGCCCTTGCCCGCCGCCAGCCCGTCGGCCTTGACCACGATGGGCGCGCCCTGCTGCTCTAGGTAGGCCAGGGCGGCCGCTTCATCGTCAAAGGCGATGGCCTTGGCGGTGGGGATGCCCGCTTCGACCATCAGCGCCTTGGCCCAGGCTTTGCTGGCCTCGATCTGAGCCCCCGCCTGGCAGGGGCCAAATACCTTCAGCCCCTGGCCCTGGAGATAGTCGGTGATCCCCTCGGCCAGGGGCTGCTCGGGGCCAACTACCACCAGCTCTAGGTTGTTGACCAGAGCAAAGCGGGCGATGCCCTCAAAGTCGCTGACGTTGAGGGGCAGGTTGCGGCAGTGGGGCAGAGTGGCGGTACCGCCGTTGCCGGGTACACAGACCACCTCGGTGATTTTGGGCGACTGCAACAGCGACCAGACTAGGGTATGTTCACGGCCACCGCTGCCGACCACAAGAGCTTTCACAGGCGATCTCTCCCAATTTTTCGGCCTCCATTCTCCCACGTTGGTCGCCCAAACAGTTGGTCAATATGGCCAGTTTAAAGGGTGACTGCAAATTTGCTCCGCCGCTGCTCAGGCCAGCCGAAATCTAGCCCCCCGGCCTACCGATCGGCGCTGCTGCTCTTTGCAGGGGTGCCGCTATCCGGGAAGATAGGAGAAGTTGTGCCCTGCCAATGGACTGCTATGGTGCCTGGTCTGACCGATGATTTGCTGGCTGAAAAACTGATCGACCTGGCCCTGGCGCGAGGGGCCGAAGCGGCGGAGGTGCTGCAGTCGCGATCGCGATCGCACCCCGTCTTTTTTGAGGCCAACCGCCTCAAACAGCTCGAGAGTTCGGCAGCCCTGGGGACGGCCCTGCGGCTGTGGACCAACGGTCGCCCGGGGCTGGCGGTGGCCTACGGCAATGTCGACCCGGCGGCCATTGTCGATAAAGCCCTGGCGATCAGCGCCCTCAACGATCCCGAACCCCTCGATCTAGTCGGCGGCCCCAGCCGCCACTACCCCAATATGGGCCAGACGGTGCCGGTTGAGCAGCTGATCGAGTGGGGCGAGGCCATGATTGATGCCATTCGCAGCGCCTACCCCGAGGTGATCTGCGCCGCCGAGGTCGAGTCCGAGGTCGAGACCACCCGTATTCTCAACACCGAGGGGCTCGACTGCCGCTACAGCGACGCCACCCTGAGCAGCTACCTGTCGGCTGACTGGGTGCGGGGCGATGATTTTTTGAACGTCAGCGACGGCCAGACCCAGCGCGATCGCCTCGATGTCAACGCCTTGACCGCTCAGGTGTTGCAGCGGCTGGCCTGGGCCGAGCCGGCGGCGGCGGTCGATACCGGGCGGATGCCGGTGATCTTTACCGCCAAGGCCGCCGATATGGTGTGGGACACCCTCCAGTCGGCCCTCAGCGGCAAGCGGGTGATCGAGCGGTCGTCGCCCTGGAGCAACGCCCTGGGCGAGCAGATGATTTCGCCTCGCATTACCCTACGCCAAGACCCCGAGGCCGGGCCGTTTAGCTGCCCCTTTGACGACGAGGGCACCCCCACCCAAAAGCTGGTGTTGATCGACCGGGGGGTAGTGACGCTGTTTTACTGCGATCGCGCCGTGGGTCGAACCCTAGGCGGCGGCTCGACCGGCAACGGCTTTCGCCCCGGCCTGGGCAGCTACCCCACCCCCAGCCTTTACAACAGCCTGATTGAACCCGGCAGCCAATCCTTAGCCGCGCTGATCGCCACCATCGACAACGGCATTTTGGTCGACCAAATCCTCGGCGGCGGGCCGGGCATTGCCGGCGATTTTTCGGTCAATGTAGACCTGGGCTACCGCATTCACCGGGGCGAACTGGTGGGGCGGGTCAAAGACACCATGGTGGCGGGCAATGTCTACAGCGCTCTGCAAGACAGCGTCGAGCTTGGCTGCGACGCCGACTGGAATGGCGCGTGCTACACGCCATCGGTGCTTTTAGATGGGCTGTCGGTGACCAGCGGCTAGCGCGGCTGACACCCAGGGCAGATATAACAGCGCCTGCCGCCGATCACGATCTTGGCGATCGCAGCGCCGCAGCGGTGGCAGGGCTGGCCCGCTCGGCTAAAGACCCAGTGGCGATACTCACGGCGGCGGTAGCCAGTGGCTTTGAGGTGGGCCGCCAGGGCCAAGTCATTGGTGATGCCGCCGTGGCGGTACGACTGCTGGGGCAGGGCTAGAGCCGCCTCGGCAAAAGCAGCAATCTGATCGGCGGTGCAGTCTACCGGGCGCTGGGCCGGGTGAATGCCCGCCACGTAGAGAATCTCGCTGCGTAGGTAGTTGCCAATGCCGCCAAGAAACCCCTGGTCGAGCAGCAGGGTGGCAAACTGGCGGCGGTGAAACGGCTGGCTGAGGGCGCGTGCTGCCACCTGGTCGGGGGTGACGGTGGCATCGAGGGTGTCGGGGCCAAGTTTGACGATGTAGGGGTGGGTGGGCACCGCCTCGGCGGTCAGCACCTCGATTTCTGAGGCGCTGTAGAGCAGCGCCCAGCGGCGGGGGGTATGTACCGCAAACCGCAGCTGGCGGCCGGTGGGCAGAGCCCCATTGGGTTTGCAGACCACCCATTTGCCGTAGAGCTGGTTGTGGCTGTAGACCCCCAGACCATTGTCAAACGAGGTCACAATGGCCTTGCCGTAGGGCGTTACCGCCGTCACCGTGCAGCCCACTAGCTCGGCTTCGTAGGGCTTGAGGTGGTCGAAGGCAAAGAACAGATCGCAGACAATATTGCCTGCGATCGCCCGGTTGAGGTTGTCGGCGGCGCGGCGAATTTCGGGGCCTTCGGGCATGGGGTTACCGCTCAAAGCCCCAAAGCACCATTAGCTCACGGGCGCGGTTGGCCCCGGCAGTATCGCCCTGCTGGCTGTAGAGCCTTGAGGCCAGTTCAATATTGGCTAGCGCCTGGGCCTGCAAGCCCTGCCCCCACAGCGCCAGCCCCAGGTTGTAAAAGGCGGCTGGGTCGTCGGGCAGAGCATCGGCCACCTTGCGGTAAGAGAGCACCGCCTGTAGATATTGCTCACGCTCTAGCAGCAGCCTCCCCAGCAGGGCATGGGCGGCGATGAGGTCAGGGTTGAGGCGTACCGCCCGCAGCAGGTAGCTAAAGGCGGCCTCGCGATTGCCTTGCTGGTAGAGCACGTAGCCCATCTGATGCTGAGCCGCAGCATTTTGGGGGGCAAACCGCACCGCCTGACGCAAATTTTCGGCGGCGCGGGCATAGTCGTTCTGCATGAGGTGCAGGTTAGCGACGCTGGCGTAGAGTTCGCCATTGTTGGGGTTAGCTCGCAGCCCCTGGTTGAGGTAGATCAGGGCTTGGTTGTAGTTTTCTTGGCGCAGGTATAGGGCACCCAGCGCTGCATACACCTGGGCATTGCCAGGGGCCATGCGGGCCAGATTTTGGTAAGTGTTGAGCGCCCCGTCGTAGTCGCTGCGCTCGATCTGAATACTGCCCACGCCTAGGTGCGCGTTGACCTCACGGGGGTTAGTCGCCAAGATAGCTTGGTAGGTGGTCAACGCCCCGTCTAGATCGCCACTGTTGTACTGGCTGTGGGCGAGGCCGTAGCGAAAGGCCAGGTTGTTGCCGTCGAGGGCAATCGCCCGACGGTAGGCAACAATGGCCTCGCTGTAGTTGCCCAGCTGTACGTAGAGGTAGCCAATCCCCGAAAACAGCCTGGGGTTTTGCCGGTCAATCTCAGCGGCCTGCCGATAGATGGCAATGGCCCCGGCATAGTCACGGGCAGCCACGCGCCGCTCGCCCTGGCGCAGCAATTCATCGACCTGCTCTTGCTGGGCGCTGCTGAGGCCGTTGCTGCTCTGGGCCAGCCAGAGAGAGCTTTCGAGCTGGGGAGTTGGCCAGCCAACGGTTGCCGCCGGGGCACTGGCCCCCTGGGCGCTGGGGCTCACGGCCCAGCCGCCCGCCACGCTGCACAAAATAGCGATCACCGCGTAACTAAATCTCACAGCAGATTCTCCTTGTAGCTGAAGCCGATGATGTCTAAAGGATGCATTCCACATATTACAGCTTGCCAACCGCTGTAAAGAATGGTCACCGCCAGAGCGTAGCTTTCCGCTGATCCCGTAGCATGAAGGTATCAGGGTACACCAAACAAGCCCGCCCTGGCTTTCTACACCGCATCGCTACTGCTCGATTAAGCAGCTTGATTGAATACTTTTGGCCGAATTCAATCAAATTCAGCTAGATTCGACTAGATCACTGTCCTTAAGCCGCGAGGTGCCAGTTATGAAAGGTTTTAAACTCTCTGTGTTTGGCTACTTTTTGGATGGGTTAATGCAATATTTTGCCGAGCCCGTCGGCAGAATTTTTGGCCCCGACGACAATAGCTACCCTGCGACTGGGGTGCAGCCCTTTGACGGCGATATCTACGCCGAAACTGTAGACATCTCCTAGCATAGGCTCTAGATTTAGCACCCAGTAAAATGCCTGTTTACCCTCCTTATTTGCCATCGGGAGGGTATTTGTTGAAAACCTAACTATTCTTAGGATGCTAAGGCCATTGCTTGAAAAGCACTTCCCTGCACTGGGCAAACAGCCGTTTGCCCCTGCAGTAGAACACCTTGCAAATGAGATATTCTCTGGGTCGAAGATGGCCTCAATGTCCTAGGCGGCTTCTGGAAAATAGTTGTCCCTGTGGTGGGCAGTGCCCACCCTACAGTTGCTATCTTCTTTCTTGGAAACCTCCTGAGCTGAGGCTGAGCTGAACTTTAGAGAGAGGGCTGACCCGACCAAACGTCTAACTAAAGACGAATACCACAGGCAGCGAAAATTCCTAGTCTGTAGTTACACGAGCTTACTCTAGCCGATCAAACCGTGCCGCCTGAGGGTTTATCCCTGGGTCTCTGGCTAGGTCTTGCATCGAGGGCAAGCCAACTACCGATTGAGGAATTTAACCCATGAAAAAGAATGCTGTGTCGAAGTTGATGGGAACCGGTGCTCTGGCTCTGAGCCTGGCGGTAATGCCTGTCGCCGCCCAAGCAACTGCCACCCCTACCACGCCTGGCACCACTGATCCGGCAGCCCCCGGTACAACCGATCCTGGTACAACAACCCCCGGAACTATGGCTCCTGACGCTACGGCCCCAACCCAAACCACCACCACCACTCAGACCAACGACGATGGCATGAGCTGGGGCTGGCTGGGGCTGTTGGGTCTGATTGGTCTGGCTGGTCTAGCGGGGCGCAACTCGACAGCGCCCACCACCTATCGCACTAGCGATCGCGTGTCCACCTCCGCAACCACCGATCCTCGCACCGACCCCCGGATTTAGCGGCAGCGGGGCTAGCTGGGCTCACTTAGCCCCAGCTCCGACCCAGCCAATAGGAAAATATCTGGGGCCAGGGAATGCGGTTTGACATTCCCTGGCCTCCAGATATTTAAACCACTGAACCAGCGCATCAAGCGCAGCCCCTACAATGGCGGCAGTATAGCTAGCTAGAGACCAGGCCACCCAGCCAGAATAAATCTTCAAGGATTGGCCAGTATAAAGCGCTGCAACTCGTGGCCGACCGCAGCTAGCGAAAACTTTTCTTCAACCCGTTGCCTAGCACGCCACCCCATCTGTTGGCGCAGGTCTGCATCCTTGAACAGGCGCTCCATAGCCGAGGCTAGGGCGCTTGGGTCTTCGCAGGGCACTCGTATGCCGCCTGACTCTTCGCCCTGTTCTAGAATGTCGGCAATGCCGGGTACGTCGGTGGCAACAATGGGTAGCCCGCAGGCCATGGCCTCTAGGGGAGCCACAGGAAACCCCTCGTGGCGTGAGGGCAAAACGTAGAGATCGGCCACCCTCAAGTAGCGCTGCATCAGCTGACGATCGAGAATGTATTCATTGACCCAGCAGACGTTGGTTTTGGGTAGGGTAGAGATGCGATCGCGCAGTGGCACCACATCACTGCCGGTGCCTACCAGCAATAGCCACCACTCGTTTTCAGGAAAACGGCTGGACAGACTATCCCAGGCGTCTAGCAAAATATCTAGACCTTTGCGGTACCGTTCCATGCGCCCGTGATAGATCACCACAGTCGCATTTAAAGGAATGCCGAGTTGACAGCGCACCTCAGCTAAAGACGTTTGCCCAGCTCTATTTTGACTACTCTGCCATAGATCTAAATCTAGGGGATTAAAGATTTTAGCAATGTGCTGATCCTCTAGATTATAGGTTTTCTGCACACGGTCAATTTCTACCTGAGAGGCCACAATTAGCCCGTTACATTGCCGGATAGTATAGGGTCGAATATATTTTTCAATAGGGCTGAGCTGAAAATTTCCTCCCTGAAAAGTGGCAAACACAGGCAGATTTAACCGCCGCCGCAAAACCATACAGATATCAAAACGAGGATACTCATACTCCTGACATAGAATGACGCTACAGCCCATCCGCTGGATTTCGTTGGCCAGCAGGTCTAGGGGGGTTGCTGCATAAGACATAATAGACTTTAGCAGCAACCAGAATAGAAAACTCCACCAAGGTCGAGGGCCAAAAGTCTCATACAGTTCCCAGCCATAGGGGCTTTTCACAAACTGCCGTATCCACCGATAAAATCGTGGAGAAGGTAGCAGACAAACGGTAGCCCCGGTGGGTTTATGGACATAATAGGTCGGCTCTTCAACCTGAGTTGACACACAAAATATAACTGTTTCAACTCCTACGGCTTTGAGACTGTCAACATAGCCAAATAACCATCCTCCGGTCATCTCCTCTAAAAAAGAGTCAAAGAATATGTTGATGGTATCCAGAAAGTCCTCTAGCAAGTCGCCCCAGGTGAGCAAAGCAACCACCGTCGTTAACGAGTTCTTAACTGCCGCCATAAATGACACTTATTAATAGGTTAAGCCAAAATTCAATTGCAAGCCAAATTTGCCATTTTTGACAAAAAACAGTCCTCAGCTAGAACTTGAGTCGAAGAGGCTATCTAAAGTTCGCCTAAATCCATTAAGAAAGACTGTTGGGGCAGCCTTCAAAAAATCTCTCAGAGCTAGTTTTTGGGGATCGGGGTGGTGCTCATACCATTCAACAGCTTTTTTTAAATTAGATATTTCTTGGCATTTTTGAATATAGTTCTCAGGATGAACTAAGTTTGAGAAATGCGAAACAGTTTTTTGCCTTTCTATTACTAATTTTCGATTTTTAGCTAGGTATGCCTTTTCGATGAAAATAATCATATTTTGAGCATACCAAGAAGCAACTCTACTATCTTTCCAGACTTTCTCTCTAATGCAATCAATAGGTACGTAGTCCAAGCCGTCAAACTTCTTTATCCAGTAGTCAGGCCATTGCTCATTGACATGATTTACTCCGCCCTGAAATGGGATGGCGGCTGAGAACAGCACAACTTTTCCCAAATTAGTTAAATTTCGAATAAATATGTCTGCAATTTCTTCAGGCAAATGCTCGGCAACCTCTAATGAAATTACCAAGTCAAATGTTCTATCTAGATGCAGTGGTTGATTTAAATCGCTAGCTCTAAATTCATTCTCACCAATTTCAAGCTTGTCTCTTTGTATATAATCTCCATCTATACCTAAGACCTCTTCAATGCCTAAGCTTTTCAACACTGAAAGCCATACTCCTTGGCCGCAGCCAACATCAACGACGCTTTTGGGATGAAGTAACTCGACGATGATCGGCGCTATAACTTTTGCTGAGCTAAGGGAACTGTTAGAGAGGAAATCAAAAAACTCTTTTGTGTATTTATTTGATTGGTCAGTCACATCATTTGTCATTGAGTTAAGCCTGTGAGGAACATTTAGAGAGTTTCGCAGCCATTGGATTTTGAATTCGTGAACAGCATTGAGCAATACGATAAGGCTGCATTATCTGCCAAGTTGATCAATAGCTCTGAGTCAAAAAGTTTAATTCATCTTGATGTTGGGATATGAGTACGGAAAAAATCGACAGCAAACAGACGACAAACTTTCTGTCAATCTGTGACTGAACCTCAAATTCGTCTTGTCACCAGCTGTCTCATGCAACAAGGTACACTCTGTAACATCGTTGTATAAGTTGAAAATGCTTAAAGGTCAGTTCGACTATTTGATTAAGTGCAACATATAGCAAATTCCTATGGCTTATCTAAAAAATTTACGTATGTAGAGCTATTTAACTCAACTTCAATATCAAAACCGTATGTATCTCTAACTAGATATAATGGGCGACCTTTGACTTCTTGATAAACTCGCCCTAAATATTCACCTACGACTCCTAGCCCTATTAAATTAACTCCACCCATAAACAGAACAGCCACCATCAATGAAGCATAGCCTGGAACATCGATTCCCTGAATTAAAGTACGGATAATTAAAAATAATGCGTACAAAAAAGCTATTGAAGAAATAGTAATCCCAATATAAGTCCAGAGATGTAATGGAAAAACACTAAAAGATGTAATACCATCTAACGCAAAATTCCAAAGTTTCCAAAAATTCCAACTTGTCTTACCTTGATGGCGAGGTTGTCGCTCAAAATATATTGATGTCTGCCGAAAACCAACCCACGAAAACAGCCCTTTCATAAATCTATTACGCTCTGGGAATCTTTTTAGCTCATCAACAACACGGCGATCTAATAGTCTGAAGTCACCCGTATTTTTTGGAATTTCTGTAGGACTAAGCTGAGCAATGATTCGATAGAAGAGGTGAGCAGTAACGCGTTTTAGAAAGCTTTCTCCCTTACGAGATATGCGAGTTGCATAAACAACATCGTAGCCTTCTTGCCATTTTTTAACTAGATCTACTATTAGCCCAGGCGGATCTTGCAGGTCAGCGTCTATGGGGATAACTGCCTTTCCTGCTACATAGTCGAGCCCAGCAGTTAAGGCTATCTCTTTACCAAAGTTTCGAGATAAGTTTATCACCTTAACATGTGGATCTTGTCTGCTGCACTCAATTAGTTTGTCTAGAGTTCTGTCGTAGCTGCCATCATTGACACAAATAATTTCATAAGTCATCCCAATTGTACGAAGTACCCCTGACAACTTTAAATAAAGAGTTGAAATGTTCTTTTCTTCATTAAAACAAGGAATAACTATCGACAATTCGATGTGTGACCGGTTCGAGACTTGCATTTCGACTTCGCTCCATCTGTATAGATAGCCCTTGCTTAAGTGTTTTTGCTTGGACGGTTATTTTTTATCAAAATGATGACATGATCTGCCAAGTAACATTTGCTCATTGATCACAGGTCAAATTAATAATCTTATATATATTCGATCCATATATTTCGGCAGATTTGACGAGTTCTAGATCTGCCAAATCTTCAGTCTTTAAGATTATTTCTTGACCACATAAACTCTCGTCCCTGAGACTTGTAGAACTCCAAATAAAATTTGTGGGTCTTTTGCTGTAGAATCTTGGAGTAGGTTCATCTACCAAATAAAAATTCACAGGTTCGTTAGATGATTTCAAATTAGATATTTCTAGAATTCTGACGACAGGTAAGCTAGGCTGAATGTAGATATGTTTGACATTGTATAATCCAAGTAAGAGCAGCACAGAGGTGATTGATAAAGTTCCATACTGAACAAGCTTTGATCTTTTAGCTCTAATGATAAAAACAAGTAAAGAAGCTACTAAAACTGCTAGCGGAGGATAAATAGGTATGATGTACCAAGGCAGTTTTGTTCCTGATAGTGTATATCCAAGCAAGACGATGAACGAAAATAAAATTAGGTCTATAGAATATTTTTTATAATTGCTATTACCTTTGACTAAAAAAGGCATCAAAAAAGCAGGCAATATTAAATAGAACCATGGAAAGAATTCATATCTCAAAGTCTCAACATAAAATAAATGATTTGCTTCATGGCCCTCTAATGGTTGAGTGGCACGAGAAATAATATGATATCCAATATACTCTGCCAAAAAGCTACTCCCGTGTTGAGCGAGCATAATCAAGTGCCACGGAAGAATCAATAACGCTGCTATAAGTAAGCCAATCCAGAAATGCCTGGAGGATAAAATTTTGGCTAATTCTTGCCTTGCAAAAATCAACAACCCTATTGTAATGGGAACAAAAACACTAGCGACTCCTTTAACCATGAAAGCTAGTGCAAATGCAGAAAACATCGCAATGAGCCAGTGTTTGTGGTCATCTTGAACCTTTATATAAGCATAAATAGAAAGCATCATGAATAGTGTCAGCATGATGTCAGTGGTGCCAAACCGAGCGGAAAATATAATTTGCCTACTAGATAACAAAATTAAGGCCGCTAAGAAGCCAGTTTGCTGACTATGAATTTTCTTACCCAGGAAATAGGTTGTGACAACTAGCCCGATTCCAGCGATGGCTGAAGCTGCTCTAGCGGAAAATTCACTGATTCCAAAAATCTTAAAAAGAACTGCCGTTGACCACATAAACAAAGGGGGCTTATGGAACCAAGGTGAATCACCCCAAAACAAGGTCATCCAATCATTTCTCTCAATTATATTTTTTGAGACCTCAGCATATATTGCTTCATCCCAGTCTTGTAAATGTCCCGCCCCTAAACGCCAGAAGAAAATGGCCAAAGATAGGAAGAAAACAGATGTGGCATAGTAATCAATTCTCCTGTCAAGACTTGCATAAAATGATTCGAAATTATTTTGCTTCATAGTTACAGGCGAATATTACAAGAATCTGCATGGGAACCTTAGAGTATTCCAAGAAATAAACCATCCATTTACTAGGCGGGCTGTGGGGTGATTTC
>RECJ01000067.1 GCA_007694115.1 Leptolyngbya sp. DLM2.Bin27
GTAGAAATATGCTTAAGCGCTAAAACCCAATCCTTAAATAGCTTAACAAATTCTTGGTTTAGAGGCCGACTAATTCTGTCAGTAGCGGCCGAGATAGCTAAACTTAACCTATCTAGACTGCCTAGTCTATGACCGATCCCAATCTAGCAAGAAATTCCTTTAGGCAATTAGACTTTAAACAATTAAACTTCAAGCAATTAGAGTAAAACTGTAGGCGCAAACCTACCGGGGTCGATCTCCAAAGCTGGAGTTGCCACGATAGGGCAGTGCAGTTGGCTTCACTGGGCCAATGTTGGCCATCGGTGATGGGCTGCGCCATTTATTAAAGTAACACGCCATCTGCCCGGACGGTTTGCCATACCGAATCCGAATTCTATACCCCCGATGATCAATTGGCCCACCTGTGGGAGCGCACCGCTGTACGCCCTGCCCCATCGGGGGTAGCCAAGCAGGATTTGGTATCAGCGGTCGGGGCAGAGTTGAGCCATAAATAAAAACCAGCCGACGGGGGCTGGTTCATTTGCTGTGTTGAGAGTAGGAGAACCCATTACCTAATGACTTCCAGTCGGCTCGTGAGAGCAATCGGAGCACCTAGGCATGTGTTTCTGTAAACTAACTTAACACTGAAGCGGGCTTCCTGCAACACAACTTTACATCTTTGCGCCTAGCCGCCGCTAAAAATGGTGACAATGCCGATCAGGCTGCTGCCCAGGCTAATGAGCGTTGCCCAAATCGGGCCGTAGGTGATGAATCGGTGGCGTGGGTCGATCTGTATTTGATGAATGTCTACCCAGTGCATGCCGCTGCCGTGGCGTCCCCAGCCGGTCACGGTGACCTGGCGGCCAACCCAGCGCAGCGGGTGATTTTGGTGTTGCAGCCATCCCTGGAGGCTACCCAGGGGCACTGGGTTGACTAGCTTGACCAACCCCGATGGATCGTCGAGATAGAGATCTTGGCAGCCCCAGTTGCCGATACCAGGCTGCCCCCGCAGTGTGCCGCGCAGCGTGACTGGCTGCCCCTGCACTGGCAGCAGTGGGGTGTGGTGCAGCAGATCGGCAACGGTATTGCGATCGCTCGACGGGGTTTGCCTGTCCGGGAAGAGCATATTGATCCGCAGCAACAGCCCTAACCCCAGCCCTAGCCACAGTCCCCCCGTTAAAATGCTGGGGTCTTGGTAGAGCCAGCTGAGGCGCTGCCAGCCCAGCCAATTGACGATGCCGCCCAAAAACCACAGCCCCATGGCCAGCCCACCCCCTACCATGAGGCCCGCCAGGGGGCCTTTTTGCCGAAACAGCAGGGGCAGCGAAACCTGGCCGACGGAGGTCAGAGACGGGGCATTGATCTCTAGGCCGGGTTGCCCTCGCCCGAGAGCCTGCTGATGGAGCCAGATCAGCCGTTCTCCGAGGGGCAGGTGGGAGACGTTAACCCGCAGCCACTGCCGATAGGGGTTGAGCCCTTCTGTCGCTACGAGCGCTGTCAACAGCTCGGTGCGATGCTCTGGTGTTTTGACCAGCAGGCTGCCTGGGGTAATGGCCTGACGACTGCTGACGGGCATCAAGACCTCTAGGCTGCTGTGCAGCGGATGCAGGGTGCCCCGCTGCTGAAGATCGGCGGCGATCGCCGCGCTAAACCTCAGCAGCCCCTCGGCGAGCTGATCGGGGTGTTGGCTCAGGGCAACAGATCTGCGATCGCCCCAGCTACCGCCCAGTCGAGACAGCCACAGCACCAGCTGTCGCAGCAGCCAAAATAGCCCATAGACCAAGCTGGCTAAAACGCCCAGAAGATTGCGAATCAGGGGCTGAGTCAGGCCGTCGCCCACCTGGGCTAGCCATTGGTAGCTGCGATGGAGCAGCAACAGCAGTAGCCCCACCGCCGACAGCACCGGCAAACTGCCGTTGACCATCCGCGCCAGCTCGTAGGTGTACAGCGCGGTGAGGGCGTCGCCCGAGCACTGATCTAATATTCCCTGGCTGATCACAATGCGGGTGTTACGCGGCAGCCAGCCGTAGCTAAAGCACAGGGGGGCCGGGTCAGCAATGAGGCGGAGTTCTGGCAACTGCCAGCCCTGCTGACGACAGACCTGGCGCAGCAGCCGCAGGCTGTCAGGGCTATGGGTCTGAAGCTGGCGACTGGACAGCGGTTTTTGGCGGTGCCAAGCAGCCAGGGCATAGTCCATCAGCCACGGGCTAGCCAGGGCCAGCAGCACAGCGATGCCAATGATCCAAGCCGTATAGGACTGATTGGCCCCCGGCAGGCTGAGCCGCACTGGCCACCGCACCCACCGCAGCCCACGATCTACGGTGGTCAGCAGAAAATGCACCCCCCAGTTGAGCACCCACAGCAGTGCGATCGCAGTTCCTCCCTGCCCCAGCCACAGCCCTAGCGGGTGACGCGGCAGCGCCTTCTGAGCCTGAGCCTGAGCCTGAGCCTGAGCCTGAGCCCGAGGCCCTTGGGCTGAGGCCGGGGCTGGCTCAGAAGCCCCGCTGTCCGGAGCGGCGGGCTGAGAGGGTGGCATGAGAGGATCGGCTGGGGCTTCACCGGGGTGCTGATTGAGCTGCTGAAAATGGAACAGCGATCGATGGTCAGGTGGCGATGACGGCTCAACCTCAGTTTTGGTTGTCGTCTGAGCCTCTACTTTCATCGGTTGAGCTAAATTCTCCGGTGCCGAGGCCTGGGGCGGCGGCGGTGGCGGCGGTGGCGGCGGTGGCACTGAGGGTTGAGAGGATTGCTGAGGGGGCTCTAGCGGCACAAACCCGCTTAAATCGGCCCCAGATTTTGGCCCAGGCGAGTTAGAGGGCGGCTGAGTAGGCAAAGGCGGATCAACTGTTGGCGCTGGGGGGAGCTGACCCAGCACCTGGGTGGCCCAATGCCTGGCCTGGGGCGAGACGCTGTCGAGCAGTTGTTGGCAAAGCAGCCTGGCCTGATCGCCTTGACCCAGCTGCTGATGCACCCGCACCTGACCCATCAGGGCTTTGAGATAATAGGGCGAATTGGGCTGCCGCTGCCCCAGGTGCTGGAATAGATCGAGGGCCTGGTGGTACTCTCGGCTTTTAAAGGCTGCCACCGCCCGTTGGTAAACCTGCTCCGCTGGTTTACTGGGCGGCTGGTGGGGCTGACGCTCAGGATGGGCAGCCAGGGAACTGGGGTCTATGGGCTGGGCCATACGCCGCTATCAGGAGTAGAAAAGTTCAAGCATAACCAACTATTCCCATTCTGTTTCCCCTTGCCTACCCCAGCGCAAAAGATAAGAAGCCAAGACAATTGGCGCAGTTCGTCCTGGCAGAGGGCTGTAATTCCCCTCTAGACTAAATATCACTACTGATATCTACCCGCCTATGATTGCCCTGAGTTTGTTTATTGCCAGTTTTGTGGCTTGGTTTCTCAGTATGCTGGCCGGGGGGGGCAGCCCATTTATTCTCATTCCCATGATTTCGCTGCTGTTGGGAACCCAGGCGGTAGCACCCGTAATCACCACCGGGCTGCTAGTGGGCAACGCCCAGCGGGGGGTAGTATTTTGGCACCATATCGATTGGCGAGTAACCGCTTGGTACGTGCCGGGGGCCACGGTGGGGGCCGTGATCGGCTGCTATGGGCTGACTCAGATCCATGTGGAGGGGCTACAGCTGCTGCTGGGGTTGGGGCTACTGGCCATGGTGGCCAACTACCTGCTGGCTCCTAAGGAAAGCCAGTTTAGGGTCGAGACCTGGTACTTTTTACCCCTAGCGCTAGTCAATGCCATTGGCTCAGGGCTGATCGGCAGCACTGGCCCGGTGATGAACCCGGTCTATCTCAGCTATGGCCTCGAAAAAGAAGCCATGGTAGCCACTAAAGCCGTCAACAAGGTGGCGCTACACCTGGTCAAGCTGGTTGCCTACGCCGCCTTTGGCAGCCTTAGTCAAGAGTATTTGGCCTACGGGCTCATCATTGGTCTAGGGGCCATACCGGCCAACTGGCTGGGCAAGCAAGTACTGGCAAAGATGTCGGTGCAGCAGTTTCGCCAGCTGGTATTTGCCTTTGTGGCCATCAGCGGGGTCGCCATGATCTGGCAGCAGCGGCATTTCTTTACCGTCTGGATGATGTAGGGGGTGGTCAAAACACTGCTGGGAGTAGAGTACTAGTATTCGACTTGGGTCTCAGGCATGGTTGCAGGCTCTGCCTGATTTAGCTCTAGCAGCGTTTCCACCAGGTTGTAGAGCGCAACTTCATCGGCCCCTGCCAGCTGACGATCTTTAAGGTCACTCAGCCCTCGGGCCAGGTCTGAAGCTCGGGTTTTGTAGTCGCGGTGGGCGGTGAGCATGTCTTCAAAGATCGACTGCTCAATTTCGCCCCGATTTTGACCGTCTCCCAAGGGCGTTTGATAGGCTACATCTTCCACGTCGTATTTGATTAGCACCACTAGGGCGTTACAGGCGGCTTTAATGGTGTTCTGTAGGCGGCGGGTGTCTAGCTCTAGACGGTCAAAACCCACCTGGCCAGTCAGTCTCAGCTCTAGAATGGGGGCGGTGTCGCCCTGGTGCTGGGCGACGGCGGCGATCGCCCGATCCAGCACCATCTGGGTTAGCTGATCCAGGCTTTCTTGCCCCTTTGCCACCACCTCTAGGCGCACGATGGGGCGATGAAAGTAGTCGGTCTGCAACTGCGCCTCCACCCCCTGAGCAGACAGGTCTACCAGGTAGGCTCCCCGGGGGTAGCGGCTCTCTTCGACGTTGTTGGCCTCTAAAGAGCCGGGGTTAAACACCCAGCCCTCAACGGCGTACTGCTTGTGAATATGGCCCAGGGCCAAATAGTCTACACCGGCTTGCTTGAGCGGCAGCAGCTCGGTGTAGCGCAGCGCCCCGGCGTAGCGAGAGACTTGCCCTTCTAGCCCGTGGTGAAACAAAAGAACGGTGTGGTCTGGCCCAGCTGGAAGTTTGGTAATGGCATCGGCCAGTAGCTCAATGGCGCGCGGGGCAGTGGCCCCGTACCAGTTTGAGCCAATCACCCGCACGCCACAGGACAGATCGATGTAGCCTCCCGATCGAGTGGTTTCGTTCCAGGGCGTCAGCCGATTTTCGGCGTCGGCTCCGTCGTTGGGTTCTAGCAGCTTGAGCAGATCCCACTCCGAGAGGTATTTCAGCCAGCTGGTGCGGGTGCCATAGGGGCGATTGTCGTGGTTGCCCTCAATCGCCAGTACCGGGATGTTGGCGTTTTTTAGCGCCTGGAGGCAAACCTGGGCCTGGTTGAGGGTGGCCGGCTTGATGTTGCGGTGCTCAAAGAGATCGCCTGCGATCGCAACAAAATCCACCTTTGCTTGAATGGCGTAGCGATCCAGCACCGTCTGCAGGGCACGAAAGAAGTCTTTGGTGCGCTCTGGGGTGTCGTAGCGGTCAAACCCCAGATGAATGTCGGCGATGTGAAGAAATTTGGCCATGGACTAGCTCCCCAGGGGCAACGATCGGCCCCAGGGCCGATCGGCTCTTCCAGGCTAACACCTAAACTACAGACGATTCAGCCGCCAGCTCCTCTAGCTGCTCCTGCTGGTCACGGCTGACGCAGGATTGAATCAGATCATCAATGTCGCCCTCTAGCACCGGGGTGAGGGTGAAATTTTGATTGAGGCGGTGATCGGTCACCCGGTTGTCTTTGTAGTTATAAGTGCGGATCTTTTCTGAACGCGATCCGCTGCCCACCTGCGACTTCCGCATCGACGATACCGCCTCCTGCTGCTCTCGCATTTTGATGTCAAACAGCTTAGCCCGCAGAATCTGCATGGCTCGCTCCCGGTTTTTGAGCTGCGATCGCTCCTCCGTACAAAACACCCGAATCCCGGTGGGCTTGTGGAATAGATCCACCGCCGTTTCCACCTTGTTGACGTTCTGCCCTCCGGCACCGCCCGATCGCGCCGTGGTCATTTCAATATCCTTGGGGTCAATGGCGACCTCCACATCATCCACCTCGGGCATGATCGCCACGGTGGCGGTAGACGTATGCACCCGCCCGCCGGCTTCAGTGACCGGTACCCGCTGAACGCGATGCACCCCGGCTTCAAACTTGAGCTGGCTGTAGACGCGATCGCC
>RECJ01000185.1 GCA_007694115.1 Leptolyngbya sp. DLM2.Bin27
TATTCTCTCAAAGCGTTGTCCCCTAAAGCGTTGAGTCCCCTTGTCACCCCCTAAGACAAACCTGAGTCTCTACAGGGTCTACATCTACTTTACGAACACCCTAGCTCTACAGATTAAACCGAGCTAAATGTTGCTGTAAGGCCTGGGGCAGCTGCTTGGCAAGGTCGGCTTTGGTTTTAAAGCTGAGCCGATTTTGGGCGGGCAGGTCAAAGGGATACTGCCCCGGCAGATCGGGGCGATTCATCTGGGCCAGAAGAATTTGATCGGCGGGTTTGGCCTGGAGCGCGTAGCCCATCTCGACGCACACATGGGGGCTGGGCACCAGTAGGGTAGTGCTGCCCTCTACCGAGGTAATTGGCGTGCCGTCGGCCACAAACAGCAGCGACTGGCGAATTTTGCGGGTCAGGGCGCTGTTGAGCCGGGCGGGGCCGTCGCTGAGTCGGTGAGAGACTTCCAGGGTGAGGGCGACACGGGCTTTTTTGTTCAGGTTTTCCACCGCGTCGGTAAGCGTCTGGTGTAGGGCTTCGCCCGACTCGCCATACTCGGGCTGGTAGCAAAAGTAGATGATTGGCTCTAGGTGGGCCATCACCTCGACCTTGGTGAAGTAGATCTCGTGGCTGATCAGGTCGATATTTGCGATCGCATAGCCGCCGCTGCCCTCGACATAAAACTCCACCGTCTCGCCGCCGAGGTAGCGCTGAAACCAGGCCGACTGCTTGACCTCGGCGCTGTCGTCGAGAAAATCGGCCCGCAGCGCCGACTTCAGCAGGCTATTTTTGCTCAGCCGCAGGTCGTGGGGCCGCTTTTCTAACTCTCGCACTGGCTCGTAGGCTTCGAGGTACCAGGCTTTGAGCGCAATAATGGCCATAGCGAGTCATCCTCTGGGGCGGTGGGCTGGCTTTGGGGCCAGGCTTTAGCTATCGGGCGCGAGTCCAAAATTATCGCTTGATTCTAAAGCCAGATGGGGATTGAGATAAGAACAAAATCAAAAGAAATAGTGCATCCTCGCCCCACGGCTGTCGAGGACGCGCCAGATTTTCTTAGGGGATAGTCTAGGTCAGCGTATCAGGATCTATCCCCAGCTCCCGCAGTTTGGCCGCCATGAGATCGACCTTTTGTTCGGCGTAGGTGGCTTTTTGTTCGGCAGCCTTAGCCGCCTCCTCTGGGGTGGGGACTAGCTCACCCCCGGTCGAGAAGTACCGTAGCTGATGCTCATGAACCCCCAAAAATAGGTTGAGTTGACCACTCCACAGCAAGCCCGATGCCTGGGGGGGAATGGGCTGGTAGCTGCCCTCAAGCAGCGCATAGCCCTCAAACTCCAGTGTGTCAGGGCTAAACCAAAAGCACTCTGGGGTGCGAAAAGTGTCTTGATAAAGCTGTTTTTTCGCGGTGCGATCAACGCTGGCGGTGGAGTCTGACAGCAGCTCGACAATCAGGTTGGGGTACCTGCCGTCCTCTTCCCACACCGTCCAGCTTTTGCGGGGGCGCTTCTCTGTGCCTAGCACAACAAAGAAATCGGGGCCTTTGAAATCGCGGGTTTTGATTTTTTGGCTGCTGTAGTAGATCGTTAGGTTGCCTGCGGCAAAGTAGTCGGTGCGGTCTTGCCACAGCCAGTCGAGGCATTTGATCAGCAATAACAGTTGTTGCAAATGCAGGTAGCTTTCCAGGGGCGGCTCGTCGCTGTAAAGGTCGCAGGGCGGCATCGTTGGCAGATCAGCGTCGGCTACATTTTGCAGGTTAGGATTTTGGGCCAGCACCATAAAGTTTCTCTAACTAGCTGCTTTGAGTATAACGCCTATACCCATTCATAGTACATGCGATCTATATTGCGCCGCAAGCATACTGGACTTAGCTAGGCTATGGGGGATTGTCTCCAAATCCTGTTCTCCCAGCACTCTGATCCCAAGGATGCCTACCATGATCGACCTGTACTACTGGACGACCCCCAACGGTCACAAGATCACGATTTTTCTCGAAGAGGCCGATGTCGACTACACCCTCAAGCCGATCAACATTGGCCAAGGCGATCAGTTTGCCCCCGAGTTTTTGGCCATCGCCCCCAACAACCGCATCCCCGCCATCGTTGACCACGCCCCCGCCGACGGTGGCGAGCCCCTGAGCCTGTTTGAGTCGGGGGCCATTTTGCAGTATTTAGCCGAGAAGACCGGGCAGTTTTTGCCGCAGGGGGGGCGCGATCGCACCGCCGTGCTCCAGTGGCTCTACTGGCAAATGGGTGGCCTAGGGCCAATGCTGGGCCAAAACCACCACTTTGGCATCTACGCCCCCGAAAAAATCCCCTACGCCATCAACCGCTACGTCAAAGAAACCGAGCGCCTCTACGGCGTGCTCGATACTCAGCTCCAAGATCGCGAGTTCATCGCAGGCGACTACTCCATCGCCGACATGGCCTGCTATCCCTGGATTGTGCCCTACGAAGCGCAGCAGCAAAACCTAGCCGATTTTCCCCACCTGAAGCGCTGGTTTGAGGCGATCAAAGCGCGGCCAGCGGTGGAGCGGGCCTATGCGATCGCCGACTCCCTGCGCAGCGAAGCCACCATGACCGACGAGGCCAAGGCAATCTTGTTTGGCCAGGGGAGGCGGTAGAAAACAATCGGGGAAGTTTTGAATTTTGAGTTTTAAGTTTTGAATTTAGGCTCTCAACTTAAAACTCAAAATTAAACAATCAAAACTTTCCCACGTCCTCAAGCCAGCACCCCATTCAAGAAAATATCCGTCAAACACTCCGCCAAGTCTTTCATCGACTGGGGCGAGGCAGCTTCGTCGCCCAGGGTATCTTGGCTAAAGCCAGCCACGGTAAACATGCCCAAAAACACCCGCGCCACCATGCGGGCATTCATCGGGCGGTAAACGCCCCGGTCGATCGCCGTTTGAAAGAAAGCCTCGGCCACATCAATCATCTTGTCGATGACGTCGGTTTGAATCTGCTCCCGCAGCTCGGGGTGAAACTGGGCTTCCATAAAGCACACCCGCATCAGGGCAGAATTTTTTTGCAGGTTCAGCATGCGCCGCTGCATCACCTGGCCGATCGCCTTATAGCTGCCCATTTCGCTCAGTTCGGTGAGCAGATCGGTGAGAATTTCGACCCAGCCCTGGCTGGCCACCGCCACCAAAATCGCTTTTTTGTTCTCAAAATGGCGAAACAGCGTGCCCTCAGCTACCCCCGCCGCCTGGGCCAGCTCACGGGTGGTGGTGCCGCCATAGCCTCGCTTGGCAAACAGCTTCAGCGCCGCCTGAAGGATCTTGGTTTCAGTATCAACGGTCGCCGGGGCGGCTTTAAAGAAAGGCACCATACATGACCCTCAGGAGATGGAAAACAATTCCTGTGGCCCATTGTGCTGCCATTCCCCTGGGGGGTAGGGGCGAGGTTCACATAACCTCATAAAACCTGAGATAACTACTACTGTTGCTTAGCATTCTGCCAAGCCAAGGGGGCGGCCTGTAGGGTCTCAGGTTTGCGGGTTAAGGTTTGTGGTTTGCGGTAAGCCGTAAACCGTGAATTGTCATGATCAGCTGGGCTCGGCACTAGTGCTCTGAGGCGAAAATAAATCATCTATGCGGTCAGGCGAAACCCCTGACTTGTTACGGGCTTCCCGTTCTGCCTGCTGCCTTCTTACTTCTGCCTTAAAGCACTAGCCCCCCAGCGGTTGCGGTCCAAACCTAAGACGCTGCCTCCGCAGTCGCTAGGGTTTGCCTGACAATTTCGTCGCTAATTTGCCGTTGCAGGTCGGTGTCATCGGCGGAGCGCTCCAGAATGGCGTTGAAACTCTCAATCGATAGCCCTTCGGCCTCAATGGCGGTCTCCATATCGCCTTCGGCGCTCTGGCGAATGGCAATAATGCGGTTGACTATGGCGTCAAACTGCTGAGTTTCTGCCCTAGAGATCTTGGCTTTAGCGGCTACTTTGGCAATGTCTTCGGGGGTTTCGGCCCCACCGTCAAGCTGGGTCTGGGCGATCGCATTAAACCGCTCAATGGTCAGTCCTTCCTCTTCAACGGCTTTGGCCATCTCTCGCTCCGCCTGAAGGCGCAGGCCCTGAACCTGTTGGTAGGTTTTGGCAAAGACAGCAATATCGTCTTCACTGATGGCTGCCTCAGGGGCATCAGCCACTTCAGCGGCGGTAGCCTGGGCCAAGAGTGGCGATGCTGGCGTGGCCAAAGCCGTCCCTGGCGTTAGCCACGCCAGCGCCACGAGTAGAGCGACAACACAATATCTGACCATAGCGGGGTCTCCTGATTACGCAACATTATGGGCTGGGAAGGTCTTGCCTAATAGTCGAAGACAGAAATAGCCCCCCGATTCCCGAAAGGCGTAGTCCCTGGAATACAGAGAATCCCCTTTCTGCCTTCATCCTTCTGCCTTCCTGTACCAGCCTAGTCCTTTGTTAGCACATCGGCATGGTGACGCAGGTGATCGGCCATCCAAGACGCGATAAAAAAGTAGCTGTGGTCGTAGCCCGGCTGCATACGCAAAATCAGGGGCTGCCCCGCCGCCTGGCAGGCCGCCTCAAATACCTCAGGTAAAAGCTGATTTTGCTGGAGAAAGGGGTCGGCGGTGCCCTGGTCGATCAAAATGGTGAGATCGCGCTGGGCATGGGCTTTGACCAACTCCGTGGCGTCGTAGGCCTGCCAACTGTCAGAGGCCGATCCTAAATAGCCCGAAAACGCCTTTTGCCCCCAGGGGCATTGCGACGGGGCCGCAATCGGCGCAAAGGCCGAGATCGATTTGAACCGCTCGGGGTTGCGCAGGCCGCACACCAACGCCCCGTGGCCGCCCATGGAGTGGCCAAAGATGCCCATGCGATCGGCGCGAATAGAGAATTCTTGATCAATTAGCTCTGGCAGCTCATGCACCACATAGCTGTACATGTTGTAGTGGGTGCTCCAGGGGGCCTGGGTCGCGTCCACGTAGAACCCCGCCCCGGTGCCAAAGTCCCAACTATCTTCGTCGGGAATATCTGTGCCGCGCGGGCTGGTGTCGGGAGCCACCAGCATGATGCCGTGCTCGGCGGCATAGCGCTGCGCCCCCGCCTTAGCGGTGAAGTTGTCTTCGGTACAGGTGAGACCCGACAGGTAAAAGAGCACTGGCACCGGGCCGGTCTGGGCCTGGGGCGGCACATACACCGCGAAGCGCATCTCGCAGTTGCAGGTCTCCGACGGGTGGCTGTAGTAGCCCACGGTGCCGCCAAAGCAGGTGTGCTGGTTATGGAGGGTGAGGGAAGCAGGCATAGAGGTGAAGACTATAGGGTTTGTGGGATAGCCGTCTCGGCTGTCCATCTGGGCCAGGCAGGATGCCTATCCCACAAGAGGGAAGTAGGCGGTTTCCGGCTTGTAGGATAACCATCCCAGCTGTCCGCACAGCATCTCAGGGATACCTAAAACGTCACTACGCTGCGGATGCTTTCGCCCCGGTGCATCAGGTCGAAGGCGGTGTTGATCTCGTCGAGGGGCATGACGTGGGTGATCAAGTCGTCAATGTTGATTTTGCCGTCCATGTACCAATCGACGATCTTAGGTACGTCGGTGCGGCCCCTGGCTCCGCCAAAGGCCGTGCCCTTCCACTCGCGCCCGGTGACCAGCTGAAAGGGGCGGGTGCTGATCTCTTCGCCAGCGGCGGCGACGCCGACGATCACGCTCACCCCCCAGCCCTTGTGGCAGCATTCCAGCGCCTGGCGCATCAGGTTGACGTTGCCGACGCATTCAAAGCTGTAGTCGGCTCCGCCGCCCGTCAATTCCACCAGGTAGGGCACTAGGTCGCCTTCGACTTCCTTGGGGTTGACGAAGTGGGTCATGCCAAATTTCTCCGCCAGTTCTCGCCGACTGGGGTTGATATCGACGCCGATGATTTTGTTGGCCCCCACCATGCGGCAGCCCTGAAGCACGTTGAGGCCAATGCCGCCGAGGCCAAACACCACCACGTTGGCCCCCGGCTCGACCTTGGCGGTGTTGATCACCGCGCCGATGCCGGTGGTGACGCCGCAGCCGATGTAGCAGACCTTCTCAAAGGGGGCGTCGGGG
>RECJ01000131.1 GCA_007694115.1 Leptolyngbya sp. DLM2.Bin27
TGAATTTGGTCAGCACCGTAATCGGTTGTCATGTTGTACGCTCCAAAAATGGGCTTTAAGCCGCCTGACTGCCCGACAGGCTAAAACGCTACAAAATTATAGCACAAAGCGGCCACAGCGCGTCCTAAGGCAATATCAGACGAAGAATGAAGTAGGGATGCAACCACCAAAATTTTCTCAACTAGAATTATCGGCCCTCAATGGTGGTGTCAATAGTTCAATGGTACCATTTTTACTGGTGATCGGCGGGGCCACAGCCACAGGCAAATCTGGGCTAGCGATTACTTTAGCCCAGCGCCTGACCCTAGCCGCCGATCGAGCGGCGGTCATTCTCAGCGCCGACTCTCGACAAGTATATCGAGAGTTTGATATTGGCACCGCAAAACCTTCGTCCCTTGAGCGGCAGCAGGTGCCCCACTATTTAATCGACATCTGTGACCCCACCGAAACCCTCACCCTGGCCCAGTACCAGCGCCAGGCCCAGGCTCTGATCCAGCAGTGCCACCAAGCCAGCACCCCGCCCCTGCTGGTGGGCGGTACCGGGCTCTATATAGACGCGGTGGTCAAAGGGCTGCGCATTCCCCCCGTGGCCCCCCAGCCGGCCCTGCGCCGCCAGCTTGAAGCGCTGGGGCAGCCCCACTGCTACACCCTGCTCAAACAGTTGGATGCTGACGCAGCCCAACGCATTCACCCCAACGACCCGGTGCGGACGGTGCGCGCCCTGGAGGTGTCTTATGTAACGGGTCAACCCATGTCCGTTCTCCAGGGGGAATCTCCCCCCCAGTATCCAATCCTCTACCTGGCCCTAGACTGCGATTCTCTAGCGTTGGAACGTCGCATTGCCCAGCGCACCCAGGCAATGATCGAGGCCGGATTTGTAGATGAGGTGACTCACCTGCTAGATAAATACGGCCCTGATCTGCCGCTGCTACAGACCCTGGGCTACGCCGAAATGCTGCGCCACCTGCGGGGAGATAGTTCCCTGGCAGCGGCCCAGGCCGAGATTGTGCAGCACACGCGCCAGTTTGCCAAGCGCCAGCGCACCTGGTTTCGCAACCGGGCCACGGTGCAGTGGTTTGATGCTGACGCCGACGATTTGATCGATCGGGTGTGGAACTGGGTGACGGGCGCTTGGCTGAGTGCGATCGCATCCACGCCCCCCAAACCCCCTAAAAAGCCCCGCTGGAGCGTGGAATAGGAACAGCTGATCCTCTCTGGTTCCCCTAAAGCTCCTCGTCGGCTAGCTCGCGGTCCTCTACCGTCAGCTCCAGGGCAATGGGTTCAGCCGCTTCGGCGGCGGCTTCAATCAGCACCGGTTCAGCTTCAGCCACCTCTTGCTTAACTTCGAGATTGAGGGGCATCCGCAGCGGTTCGGGCTGTGCCTGCTCCACTTCGATCACGGGCAGCGAGTCGACCAGGTCGTCTAGCGGGCGGGGGATCACCATCACGGCGTGGAGTTCGCCGATGCGCTCGGCCTCGTGCATACCGGCTTCAATTGCGATCGCCACGTTGGGCAGCGACCCCCGAATCAAAATTGTGCACAGCCCCTCCCCAATCGACTCGTGGGACATCAGCTGCACATCGGCACTCTTGGTCATGGCGTCGGCGGCCCCCACCATGGCCGGAAAGCCACGCGTTTCTAATAGCCCAATGGCCTGACTGCCCAGTTTGCCGCCGCCTTCGCGCCGCAGCTCATCCCAGCGGGCGCAGATCGGCAGCACCGCTTCCAGGTTGGGCAGCGGGCGAGGGATCAGACTAGAGGAAACAAACTGACCAAACTCCTGGGCGGTGGCTACCCCAGCTTCAACGGCCATGCGCACATCGGCAATGCCGCCCCGCACGATCGCAGTGCAGTGGCCCCCGCCGGTCTTTTCATAGCCCACCAGCAGCACATCCCCGGCCTTGAGCATGGCGTCGGCGGTGCCCACCACCGCCGGAAAACTCTCCGTCGACACCATGCCTAGCGCGGCCCCGCGATACTTGTCGCGCCGCTGGGCCGCTGCTGGCCCCGCCGCTGGCGTCGCTAGGTTTAGCTGCTTAGGCTTGCCTGGCTTCAGCTCAAGGGGCGAGGCTAGTTTGCCGTCAGGTTGCATAGGGTGACTCTGTACAGAAGTGTCTGCCTCTTCATTCTAGGGCCTGTCCTCTGGGGTAGCGCCATTGAGCGGCTGACGATGGGGAAATAGAGTCGCCAGCAGGCGATTGACCTGGTTTTTGCCGTAGACTGGGGAGTTGCCGCCAGTTTGAGCGGTGGGGCTCGGGCTACTGCCATTGCCACTGCCGTTCAAAGAGCTGCCATTCGAGAAACTGCCAGTCGCAGTGGGGTGCTTCGAGCTGTAGCCATTCGAGCTGTAGCCATTCAAGCTGTAGCCCCCTGGGGCGCTACCGTTCTGAAGACCTTGACCGACTCCAGAGGCCGAATGGCCAAAGGTAGCACCGCCATAGCCGCCGGTTGGAGCCCCGTCAGCCTGAGCCCCGTCAGCTGGGGTACCCCCTCTGGAACCAGGGTTGGCCCCAGGGCCAGACAATGCCCCTGGGGCCGTAGAGGCCTGACTGGGGTCGCCCACCAGGGAACCCGGCGCGACGACCTGGCAAGCCCCTAGGCTGGGGTTGATCACGGTGCTGTTGGCCCCGACGCAGGTGTGTTGGCCAATGGAGCCATGGCCCACCACCAGCACCCCGCTGCCCAGGCTCACCCCCAACTCCAGCACTAAGTCTCCCTGGTGGGCCTGCACCACCACATCGGCCCCCAAACACACCCCGGCAGCAATCACCAGACGACAGCCCGGTGCCGCCCCCAACAGCACCCCAGGAGCCACAGATACTCCCGCTGCCAGATCCACATTCCCCTGGAGATGGCCGTTGGTGGATGCGTTACTAGCCTGGGCGGGTACTGCCACGATCAAGGATCTTTGCTGTAGGGTCACTCCGAGATTGGGTTACGGTCGCTGAATGGTAGCTTCGAGCACTCGTTTTTTGACCCTGGGGTCAGTGCCAATCAGACGGACATATTGCCCTGAGTGATGGCGCAGCTGAGACTCTAGGGCCGAGAGCACATCTGAGGCTCGGCTGCCCTCCAGCACCCCACCGGTCTGCCAAGCGCCGCTGCGGTATCGGCGCACGTCGGCATGCTCAAGGCTGAGTCGGCAGCCCTGGTTGACCAGCTGCTGCACCTGCTGCACCACATCTGGAGAAAGGCCGCCCATGGGGGCCGAGCCGTTGCCATTGCCGTTGCGGGAGGGCGACGGGGCGGCATAGGACGGAGCCCCGTAGGACGAGGAGGAATCCGCAGGAGCTGACTTAGAACCAGGCCGCTGCACCGTCACCGCCGCCACCCGGCGCTTGGCTTTGGGGTCAATGCCAAAAATTCGCACATACTCGTTGGGGTGATCGGCCATACAGGCACCGATGGCCGCCATCACATCGCCCTCGCGGGTGCTGGTGATCGGGGTGCAGGTCTGCCACACGTTGCTGCTGTAGCGCCGAGTGTCGGCATGCTCAGCCCCCACATGGTAGCCCTGGCTCAGCCACTGGCGCACCTGCTGGGCGGCCTCCCCACTGGCCTGGGCAGAGCGGCCACTCGCCGGGGCTGCATAGGACGCACTGTAAGAGGCACTAGTAGCCCCCCCTGAACCCGAACTGGCCGCCATGGGCCTGCCGTCGGGGCGCTGAATCGTGGTGGGGGCCACCCGCCGTTTGGCCTGGGGATCGATGCCAAACATGCGGACATATTCGCCAGCGTGCTCGGCGAGGCAGCGCTCTAGGGCACCAAACACCTCGCCCTCACGGGCGGTTTCAATCGGGGAGCAGGTTTGCCAGACATTGCTGCTGTAGCGGCGCGAGTCGGCATGCTCAGTGCCAATGCGATAGCCCTGACTGAGGTACTGGCGCACCTGTTGCACCACCTCGGGGGCCAGGGGGCCGCTGGCCGCCGCTGGAGCCGGGCGATAACCACCGCTGCTGGGGGCTGACACCGCCACGCCGCCGCCTAGGGCCACCGACTTGCCGTCGGCCCGCTGAATGGTGATCGGTGCTACCCGCTGCTTTGCTCTGGGGTCAATACCAAACATCCGCACATATTCACCAGAGTGCTCTGATAGACAGCGCTCTAGGGCAGCCATCACCTCAGGTTCGCGCTGAGATTGAATCGGGCTACAGGTTTGCCAGACACCGCTGCGGTAGCGGCGCGAATCGGCATGTTCGGTGCCAATGGTCAGACCCTGGGCCAAATATTGGCGAGCCCGCTGGACAACGTCGGGGGGGAGCAGTTGAGAAGTCATAGTGCCTAATCCATCGCGTTCGTTTGATTGTGCTGTGGTGCCGGCAGCAGCTGAGCTAGCCGACCCGCTAGCGGAAACATCGTAGCCGGGCATGCCTGAGAGTTCTCTGACCAGGGCAATGTCGGCGGGGCTGACATTGGGCAGGGCATCGGCCTGGTGCTGCTGGGTGATGATTGAGCCAGAGGGCACTAGCTTGCCCGGCGGCACCTCTACGTCCTGAATCAGGGCGTGCATCATCACCACACAGCCAGCCCCCAGACGGGCATTAAACAGAGTAGAGCGAAAACCGATAAAGCAGTCTGCCCCAACATAGACCGGGCTTTGCACCAGGACTTTGTAGGTCAGAATGGCACGATCGCCCACCCAGACAGCGTAGGCAGACCGGTCGTCCCCCAGCACGCGGCCCTGGGATCGACCGTAGACCGTCGCCCCCGCCTGAAGAACACTGGCGACCCCAAGCCGCACAGTAGCGCTAGGATCAGCCTGCACCACAGCGCCCACGGCCAGGGAAACGCCAGATTCGACTAAAACCTGACCCTGCCCCTGGGCCGTGGCGACCGCAGATGCTGAACTCCATTGCTGGGGCGGAGATACCGCTGGTGTGCGGATCGCCATTGCCGTAAACCCTCCAAAAAACCCCAAGCCGCTGGTCACAGGAGCGCACCAGCGATCGGGAGAGTGTAGTCTTTGCCAGCCCGCCTGTGCCAGCCCGCTGATCGGGCTAGACAGGCCAACCATACCGCTAGCTCAAGTCGTCTCGTTTGTTGTAGAGATTGCCGCTGTCGAGACTGACCGTATCGACAATCGCAATCACCACTGCATCCACCGGACGATTTTCGTAGCCCTGGTGCTGTCGGGCTCCGCTGCCCTGGGAAATCAATACCCATTCGCCGGAGCCTGCCCCCACCACATCGGCGGCGACCGTATAGTCAGGCAGCAGGTCGCCCATCTCGCTGATCAGCTGCACTAGCAGGAATTTAACGCCGCTTAAGCTTGGATCTTTGCAGGTGCTAACTACTGTGCCGCGAACCTTGGCCAAGAGCATAACAACCTATCTGCCGTAGGGGCGAATGCCGCTGACGCTCTCTCTAAACTGTTCCACTGCTTCGGTGTAGCGAATGGGCAGCACAAACTCGAGGTTTTCGTGGGGGCGAGCGATGATGTGGGTCGACAGCACTTGGCCACCGTTGACGCGCTTGACGTTCTCAATACCCGCCGCGACCGAGGCCTGCACCTCAGACACATCGCCACGAATGATCACGGTGACCCGACCGCTGCCAATTTTTTCGTAGCCCACCAGGGTGACTCGGGCCGCTTTGACCATGGCGTCGGCGGCTTCTACCACAGCGGGGAAGCCCAAGGTCTCAACCATACCTACTGCAATTGCCATACTTTTTAAATGCCTTTTTAGAGAATACAGAAGCTCAAACGAATGCTTAAAATGGAGCTGCCCCAGACGGCTGTTGTCATCTGGGCAGACCCCTAAACCTTAGACCGAACAGACCTCAAAAAACCGAGCTTCCCTCAGGCCTAACCCCTAAGCCTCTGCCCAGGGTTATCCTAGGGCTTAGGTGCGAAACTGTTCTACCGCTTCGGTGTAGCGAATGGGCAGCACGAACTCGAGGTTTTCGTGGGGGCGGGCAATGATGTGGGTCGACAGCACTTCACCGCCGTTGACGCGCTTGACATTTTCAACGCCAGCAGCCACCGAGGCCTGCACTTCAGACACGTCGCCCCGCACGATCACGGTAACTCGGCCACTGCCAATTTTCTCATAGCCCACTAGGGTCACCCGGGCGGCCTTTACCATCGCGTCGGCAGCCTCTACCACAGCCGGAAACCCCAGCGTTTCAATCATTCCCACAGCAATCGGCATAGTCGAAATCTCCTTATAAATCTAGACAACTCTGGGTTTACCCGACGCGCTGTTTTATTGATTGCAGGCGCAAAGAAACGGCCCCGAAAGCCATAAAACGGGACTCACCTCAAGGGAAGTAAAAACTAGTTGCCTAAAAACTCTCGATGACAGATTAAGCATAGGTGTCCGCAGTCACTTTTGCAATATAAGTCCCAATGATTGTTGCTAATGTTGAATATTATTAAATCTTATATTGCAAAGGTTTTTCTATCGCAATCAATTTACACATTGGCGGGAGTGCTGGCTCACCCTCGGCGGCTGTAGGCGACTGCGATCGCCCGACTGCGATCGCCCGACTGCGATCGCCCGACTGCGATCGCAGTCGGTTTTCATTTCCCCTTGATGATGCCCTGGGAGGTTTTAGGGGTTTCTCTGAGGGGTTTTTGGAGATGCAGCCGTAAACTAAGGCGGCTGGCACCGGAGGCCCCCAGGTAATCAGGTAGAATAGCAGACAGCTCTAGAATATTAAGGTGTCTAGAACTATGGCCTGCGGGGATTGGCATGTCTGTCGATGACACCCTGCGACGGCTAGCAGCGGTCTTGGGGCCTAGGGCAACGCTGATTTAAGTCTCTGATTGACATCTTTGAGCGACTTTACGGCTTTGACTGGCCTGAGGCGATCGCACCTACTTCACCTACTTTTAGAGTGTCTCCGGCCAGTGCCCTAGACCATTGGCCTGCCCCTCACAACCTCTAGAAAACTGCGGTTTTACGACTGTATTTTCCGGCTGAGTGAGGCCGCGCTGGCGGCCATTGCCGCTGCCCCCATGGGGGTAGGCCCAGGGCTTGAGCTTTATACAGACGCCGCCAGGCGCAAACAGCAAGGTGTTGTCAGAGAGCGTCGGGATGACCCAATTTTTTGTCGAAACGAGCTGGCTGCTGCCGATCTATGGCCTGACGGGAGCGCTGCTGTCGCTGCCCTGGTCCACGGGCCTAATTCGCCGCACCGGCCCGCGTCCAGCGGTCTACCTCAACATTTTGATGACCCTGGCCGCCTTTGGCCATGGCCTGATGGCCTTTCGGGGGATTTGGAACCAGGGGCCTCAGATGCTGCTCTACCCTTGGTTTGATTTTGCCGATGTGCATCTCACCCTGGCCTTTGATATATCGGTGCTCAATCTGGGAGCGCTAGCGCTGATTACGGGGCTGAGCCTGCTGGCCCAGGTGTTTGCCCTGGGCTATCTCGAAAAAGACTGGGCCTTAGCTCGCTTCTATGGGCTGATGGGCTTCTTTGAGGCGGCCATGAGCGGTCTAGTGCTGAGCGGGTCGCTGTTTGTCTCCTACTCGCTGCTGGAGATGCTGACCCTGTCGACCTACCTGCTGGTGGGGTTTTGGTTTGCCCAACCCCTGGTGGTAACCGCCGCCCGCGACGCTTTTTTGACCAAGCGCATTGGCGATGTGCTGCTGCTGATGGGGGTAGTAGCTCTGGCCTCCCTGGCGGGCAGCCTCAACTTTAATGACCTCTACGAGTGGGTCAAGGTAGAAGACCTGTCGCCCACCCTGGCCACCCTGCTGGGGCTGGCGCTGATCGCTGGGCCGATTGGCAAATGCGCCCAGTTCCCCTTGCACCTGTGGCTCGATGAGGCCATGGAGGGGCCAAACCCCGCCTCGATCTTGCGCAACTCGGTGGTGGTCACCTGCGGAGCCTACGTACTGATTCGCCTGCAGCCGATTGTGGTGCTGTCGCCCGTGGCCCTGGGCACCCTGGTGGCGATTGGCACGGTGACGGCGCTGGGGGCTTCCCTGGTGGCCCTGGCCCAGGTCGACCTCAAGCGCACCTTTTCTTACTCCACCAGTGCCTACCTGGGGCTGGTGTTTATCGCCGTCGGCACCGAGTGGCCGGGGGTAGCCATTGCCCTGCTGCTGACCCACGCCGTGGCCAAGGCGCTGATCTTCATGGCGGTGGGGGCGATTATTACCACCACCAACTGCCAGAGCCTGACCGAGCTGGGCGGCCTGGGCCGCAAAATGCCCGCCACCACCTTCGCCTACGTCACCGGGGCCCTGGGCATGGTCGGGGTGATGCCCCTGGGCTGTTTCTGGGGCCTGCGCATGGGGGCCGACTTTCTCAGCACCAGTGCGCCGCTGCTGGCGCTGGTATTTTTTGTAGTCAACGGGCTGACGGCCTTTAACCTGGTGCGGGTGTTCCGCCTAGTGTTTTTGGGGGCATCGCAACCCAAGTCTCGCCGGGCCCCAGAGGTGCCCTGGCCCATGGCGGTGCCGATGGTGATTCTGTCGGTGGTGACGCTGCTAGTGCCAGTGATCATGGACAAGCTGGCGCTGCTGCCCCCCTGGGAGTACATCAACTGGCCGATTACCGTGCTGATGCTGATCTCGGGCTGGGTGGGGGTGGCCGCTGGCGCGATCGCACCCCTGTCGAAGTCGCTGGCGCGATCGCTCAACCGTCCCCTGCGGATTACCCAAGACCTGCTGGCCTACGACTTTTACACCGAGCGGCTCTACGACAAAACCGTAGTGGCGGCGGTGTCTGGCCTAGCCCGCCTGAGCAGCTGGTTTGACCAGTACGTGGTCGATGGCCTGGTGAATGGGGTGGGTCTGGCCTCGCTGTTTGGGGGCGAGGGCCTCAAGTACAGCGCCTCGGGCCAGTCGCAGCTCTACCTGCTGACCATTTTTGCCGGGGTGGGGCTGCTCGGAATTTTCATGACCTGGACGCTTTGGTAACGGTTGACGATGCTGACTGCACTGATTTTAATGCCGCTGGTGGGAGTGCTGGGGCTAATTCTCTGGCCCGGTAAGCTAGAGTCGCAGACCGCCAAGATCATCAGCAGTGTCAGCCTGGGGGCGACGCTGGGGGTGTTGCTGCTGCTGGGCAGCCGCTTTGAGCTGACCACACCGGGCTTTCAGTTTGAGGAACTGCTGCCCTGGGTTGAACCCCTGGGGCTGAGCTACCGTCTGGGGCTAGACGGGCTGTCGCTGCCGCTGCTGGTGGTCAACAGCCTGCTGGGCCTGGTGGCAATTTACATCACCGACCCGCAGCTGCACCGGGTGCGGCTCTACTATGTGCTGTTACTGGTGATTAACAGCGCCGTGGCCGGGGCGTTTTTGGCGGCCAACCTGCTGTTGTTCTTTATCTTTTACGAGCTAGAGCTAATTCCGCTGTACCTATTGATCGCCATCTGGGGCGGGGCGCGGCGGGGTTACGCAGCCACCAAGTTTTTGATCTACACCGCCCTGTCTGGGATTTTGATTTTAGGCGCGTTTTTGGGTCTGGTGTGGCTGTCGGGCAACAGCAGCTTTGACTACGACAGCGGCCTGGCGGCGGCTCTGCCCCTGGCCCAGCAGATCACCCTGCTGGTGGCGCTGCTGATTGGCTTTGGCATCAAGGTGCCGCTGTTTCCGTTTCACACCTGGCTGCCCGATGCCCACGTGGAGGCCAGCACCCCGGTGTCGGTGCTGCTGGCGGGAGTGCTGCTGAAGCTGGGTACCTACGGCGTGGTGCGCTTTGGCCTCGGCCTGCTGCCCGACGCCTGGATGGCCCTGGCCCCCTGGATGGCGACCTGGGCGGTGGTCAGCGTGCTCTACGGATCGCTGGCGGCAATCGCCCAGACCGACATGAAAAAAATGGTGGCCTACAGCTCCATTGGCCACATGGGCTATGTGCTGCTGGCGGCGGCGGCGAGCACTCCAGTGAGCATTGTGGCCACGGTGTTTCAGATGATCAGCCACGGGCTGATTTCAGCGCTGCTGTTTTTGCTGGTGGGGGTGGTGTACAAAACCACGGGCACCCGCGACCTGACGGTGCTGCGGGGCCTGCTCAACCCCGAGCGGGGCCTGCCCTTTGTCGGATCAATGATGATTTTGGGGGTGATGGCCAGCGCCGGTATTCCCGGCATGGTGGGGTTTATCTCTGAGTTTCTGGTGTTTCGGGGCAGCTTTTTGATCTTTCCTGCCCAGACGCTGCTGTGCATGGTGGGCTCTGGCCTGACGGCGGTGTACTTTTTGCTGCTGGTGAACCGGGCCTTTTTTGGCCGCCTAGCGATCGCACCGCCCACCAACGCCCCCCAGCTTGATATTGAGCTGCCTCGGGTGAGCTGGCGCGATCGCACCCCCGCCCTGGCCCTGGCGGTGCTGATTATTGCCTTTGGCCTCCAGCCCCACTGGCTGGCCCGCTGGAGCGAGCACACCACCCTGGCCCTGCACGAGCCCTACCAGGGGTTTGTGCTGGGTGAGTCGCGGTTTCCGTCAGCTGCCGCCCTGCTCACCCTGCCCACCCCAGTGGCCGATACTGCTCTTGTTGCCCCCGCCCTTGACCCTAGCCGTGAGGTCTACCTGCCATGACCAGCACCCTAACTGCCCCCAACCTGCACCCTTTAGAGCCGTTTATCGATCGGCTGCTCAATGCCGAGGCGCTGCTGCCCGACAGTGAGACCAACCTGCTAGAGGTAGTGGGCATTCTCAAAAGCTACGGGGTAGTGCTCGACGCCTACTCCGACAATTTGATCTACATTGCCGACCACCAGTTTTTGGTGCTGTTTCCCTTCTTTAAATACTTCAACGGCAAGGTGACCCTGCCCCAGCTGCTGCGCCACTGGTGGCACGATCGGATCAACTTTGAGTACGCCGAATACTGCATGAAAACCATGCTCTGGCACGGCGGCGGCAAAATGGACGAGTACCTCGACAGCGACGATTTCTTGCAGCGGTGCGAGGCTGCCGTTGCCGCCCGGCTCAAAGCTAACCTGCCCCTGCGGGGTCTCCACGCCCTGTTCACCGACTTTTTGCCCGAGCAGGTGCGCCAGCTCGCCTACTACAGCGCCCTAGGCCAGTTTTGGCGGGTGATGAGCGATCTATTTATCGATCTCTCCGACGCCTACGACGCAGGTAAGGTACAGACCATTCCCCAGGTGGTGGCCTTTATCAAAGCGGGGCTGGTGGCGGCGGCGGCTAACCCAATCACCTACGGGGTCGAGATCGATGGCCGCCGCTACGACCTGCTGCCCGAGGCGGCAGAGCTGACCTTTTTAATGGATGTGGCGGTGCCCTACGTGGAGGCCGTGTTCTTTCGCGGCACGCCCTTTTTGGGCACGGTTTCCTACAACGCCCAGACCAACCAGATCTCCGCCGACCAGGGTCGGTTTGATTACGGTGCCCTCTACGCCGACCCGCTGCCCGTCGGCGGCGCGGGCATTCCCCCCACCCTGCTGATGCAGGATATGCGCCACTACCTGCCCGACTACCTGACGGCGTTTTATCAATCGAGCGGGCGCGGGCTTGACGATGTGCGGGTGAAAATCTGCCAGAGCTTTCAGAAGTCGATGTTTTGCGTCACCAGCGCTTCTCTGCAAGGGCTGTTGCCCCACCCCGCCGACACCGAAAACCCCGCCGAGCGTGCCGCCAACCACGCCTTTCTGGCCGGATGGATGGATCGCCTGGCCAGCTCACGGCTGGATGTGGTGCAGCTTTAAGGCTGATGCAACGCTGATGCAACGCTAAGACTGGAGCCTCTAGGACGACGTCTAAAAACATGGTTTCTCCAATGGTGGGCAGTGCCCACCCAGCCCTGTCAAGGTGGCTAAACTATTGCCGAAATGCCCATAGGCTAAGGGACTCCAGCCACAACCACCAGGGAGTGAACTCCCTGGCTCATAGCAAAAGTCTGCTAAAGCAGACTGCGGCAGATGGCCCACAATCCTCTTCAGAGGATTTCGGCTTTGAGCCTTGGACTTCAGTCCAAGGCTCAGCGGCCAATTCGAGGGATTGCCCCCTAAATCTGCCTCACCTTGACAGGGGTGGCAGTGCCCACCCTACGGCGGCTGTAGTCGCTGAATTAAAGCTGGGATTTTCTTTCCCAGAAATCCCCTAAGTTAGGCCCCTAAGTTAGGCAATGCCTTGATCATCTACCTGAAGCTGTTGATTACCATGGCCCTCTGGGGCGGCACCTTTATTGCCGGACGGCTGGTGGTGCAAGACCTGGGGCCGTTTGCCGCCGCCTTTTGTCGGTTTGCGGTGGCCTCCTTTAGCCTGGTGCTGCTCACCTATGCCATCGAGGGGGCGCTGCCCTGGCCGCCGCGAAAGCTGTGGTTGCCCATTGGTCTGCTGGGGCTGACGGGCATCTTTGCCTACAACGTATTTTTTTTCTCGGGCCTCAGAACCGTGGAGGCGGGGCGGGCGGCGCTGATTATTGCCCTCAACCCGGTGGCGATCGCCCTCGGGGCCGCCCTGTGCTTTAAAGACCCCCTCGGCTACCGTCGGCTGCTGGGCATTGGCCTGTCGCTGCTGGGGGCGGCGGTGGTGATCAGCGACGGCGACCCGGTGCGCCTGCTGCGGGGAGATGTGGGCCTGGGGGAGCTGATGATGCTGGGCTGCGTGGTCAGCTGGATGAGCTACAGCCTGCTGGGCAAGGTGGTGATGGCTGAGCTGTCGCCCTTTGCCACCACCACCTACGCCTGCGTCACCGGGGCGGTGCTGCTGCTGGGGCCAGCGGTGGCGGAGGGGTTAGGGGGTAACATCGCCACCGCCACCGCCACCACCTGGGGCGGCATTCTTTATCTGGGCCTGTTGGGCTCGGCGGTGGGGTTTAGCTGGTACTACGATGGGGTGCGGCAGCTTGGCCCCGCCAGGGCGGGGGTGTTTATTAACCTGGTGCCGGTGTTTGCGATCGCCCTGGCGGCTCTATTTTTGCAAGAGGCCCCGACCGCTTCGCTGGTGCTGGGGGGTGCGTTGGTGATCGCCGGAGTCGTCACCACCAATCGGTAGAAAGCGTTGTCTCACCGAAGCCCCCCAGCGTCAGCCGCTTGGTTTCGCCGTTTAGGCGCGATCGCCGCTAATTGACGGTGACTTCGTTGGGGTTGTACTCAAGCTCGACCGGGTCGCCGTAGCCGATTCCAGCTATTTTGAGCGCGATAATTTCAAGCGTAGACGGAGCCTGAAAGTTTCGCTTTTTGGTTTCTGGGTGGGGGTAATAAAGCCAGCTGCAGTAGGTTGAGCCCTGATATAAAACCCGGCAGCGAGAAAACGAAAAGTCTTCGGGCGGGTGTCGATCGGTCCACTCGACCTGGCGAAAGGTCAGCTCTGGGTGGGTCAGCTGAAATGTGCTGGGGCTGATGGAAATGTTGAGGGTGGCCTTGACGTAGTCGGTCAAGTCGAGGCCAAGGGCTTGAAAGAATGGCGCTTGCATGGCGATGGTGCCCCTGGGGTAGGGGCTAGAGGTCGCCGCGCCCGAGGCCACCCCATGGCCAGGCTCGACCCTGCCTTGAATGCGTTGCCAATTTGGGTTACTCATGGGAAGACGGCGGGGGGCTGGACTAACTATCGTAGGTGGTGGGCTGGTGCGATCGCAGGTCTGCAAGGTTAGCTAGGCCACCTCAATTAACCGCTGCACCCCCTCACCCAATTAGCAACTCCTCCTCTGGGTAATGGATTGCGGAGGGTTTTGGATCGCCCAGCAGGGCACCCATAAACAACAAAATGCCGACCCGCCCTAGATACATGGTGACAATAATCACATATTTGCCAAAATCAGACAGTTCGCCCGTAATGCCGGTAGAAAGGCCGACGGTGGCAAAGGCTGAAACCGACTCAAACAAAATTCTAATAAAGCTGAGGTTGGGGTTGCTGATAGCTAGCAGGGCCGTGGCGCTGACCACCGCCAAGCCAGACCCGACCACGACTGCGATCGCCTTAAGCACGCGACTGGTAGAAATTTGCCGCCGAAAACAGAGCACCTGCTCCTTACCCTGAAGCGCCATGCGAGTGCAGGCCAGCAAAATGCGAATGGTGGTGGTTTTGATGCCGCCGCCGGTGCTGCCGGGGCTGGCCCCAATAAACATCAGGGCAATCATGATGAAAAGCGAGGCATTGCCCATCGCCCCAATATCAATGGTGTTGAACCCAGCCGTGCGGGCAATGACTGACTGAAACCAGGCCAGCAGCAGCTTGAAGGGTGGAGTGGCTGCGCCCAGGGTGGCTGGGTTGTTGAACTCGGTGATAAAAAAAGCGGCGGTGCCCAAGGCCAGCAGGGCCGCAGTCGTGCTGGTGACCACTTTAAAATTGAGGGAAAACACGCCGCGCCTGCGATTGCCTGCCAGACGATTGCGCAGCCAGGTGAGCAGCTCCATAATCACCTGATAGCCAATGCCGCCCAGGATGACTAGGGCCGTGATCACCACATTGATCCAGGGGTGGAAAGCGTAGCGGACGAGGCTGTCTTCAAACAGGCTAAACCCGGCGTTGTTGAAGGCGCTGATGCTGTGGAACACCGACAGCCACAGCCCATAACCGGAGCCGTAGTCTCGGCTAAATACGGGGTAGAGGCAAAACAGGCCGGTCAGCTCAAACACCAGGGTCATGGCAATGATCGAAAGAATCAGCGATTTGCCCCCGGACAGAGCAGCATTATCCATCGACTGCTGAATGGCCAAGCGCTCTTTTAGGCCCAGCCGTCGCCCCAGCAGCAGCACCAGAAAAGTGTTGGCGGTCATATAGCCCAGCCCCCCGACCTGAATGAGCAGCAGGATGACCGCTTCGCCAAAGGCCGAGAAGTAGCTGCCGGTATCAACCACAATTAGCCCGGTAACGCAGACGGCGGAGGTGGCGGTAAACAGAGCGATCAGCGGGTCATTCCACTCGCCGCTGACGGTGGCGAAAGGGAGCAATAGCAGCAGGGTACCCACGGTAATCAGCACTAAAAAACCGAAGCATATGGTGCGCGGAACCGTCATCTGCATGGGCGGGGCATCCTGCGGGGGCTAGGTATAGAGGCAACCCTATATTTCCACGAGTTGACGCTCTCGGCCACTATGCCGCAAGATTTAACCGATTGAGCCCCATCGGGGGCTGCTGTTGTTTAGATCTACGCTGCCATGGCCAATGCGCTGTACAAAAAAATTCAGACCTTTTACGACGACTCGTCGGGCCTGTGGGAGCAGATCTGGGGCGAGCACATGCACCATGGCTACTACGGCTCCGATGGTCGCCAGCGCAAAGACCGCCGCCAGGCCCAAATTGACCTGATCGACGAGTGCCTAGGCTGGGCAGGAGTAACCCAGGCGGCAAATATTTTGGACTGCGGCTGCGGCATTGGTGGCAGCGCCCTAGAGTTGGCTACCCGCTTTGGGGCCGAGGTGACGGGCATTACCCTCAGTCCGGTGCAGGCCCAGCGGGCTACGGAACGGGCTGCGATCGCAAATTTGGCCGGAGACCTGATGCCCAGGGCGACCTTTCAGGTGGCGGACGCCTTAGACATGCCCTTTGACGACCAGAGTTTTGATCTGGTGTGGTCGATGGAAAGTGGTGAGCATATGCCTGACAAGGTGGCGTTTTTGCAGGAGTGCTACCGGGTACTCAAGCCAGGGGGCAAGCTGCTGATGGCCACTTGGTGCCACCGCCCGGTCAGCTCGCTGGCGGGGCCACTGACTTGGCTAGAGCAGCAGCAGCTGAGCTGGATCTATCAGGTGTATGGCTTACCCTACGTGATTGCCCTGCCCGACTATGAGGCGATCGCCCAGAACTGCGGCTTTACCCAGCTGGCCGCCGCCGACTGGTCGCTGGCGGTGGCCCCCTTTTGGGATGAGGTGATTGCCTCGGCCCTCACCCCGGCGGGCATAGCCGGGTTACTTAAAGCCGGGCCGGGGACATTGCAGGGGGCGCTGGCCCTGGGGCCGATGCGCCAGGGGTTGCAGAGTGGCCTGATTCGCTACGGGCTGATCTGTGCGGTGCGCTAGCAGCTTGTCAATAACAAATACCGCGTCTAGCTGCATTGGTCTGCGGCTAGACGCGGCATAGGGCTGTTGACTCAGCCAAAATCAGCCAGTTTATTGGGGACGATTGGCGGGGCAATCAATCATCCGCACCGAGGTAGCGGCGGTGTAGTCCCGCAGGGCCGTGGTGTTGGGAGCAAAGCTACTGCCGGTCTCATTGACCGGTGTAGCGACCCCACAGTAGCCAGCCATCTGCCGAATTGTGCTTTCTCCCCAGTGGCCACTGATGTCGGCAAAGTTGGGCGGGTTGGGGGTGTTGACCGGCAAATTGGTGGGTAAATTATCAAACCCAGGCACCTGAGTGGCGGAGGGATCAAACCGATCGACATTGGCCCGAATCAGCGATAGGCGATACATCATAGCCATCAGCTCTGCCCGTGACACGTTGTCTGTCGGGCGAAATCTCCCCGTACCGGCATCGCCTCTGACAATCCCCAGCTGCTGGGCCTGACGAATTTTGACCGCGCTCCAGCGGTTGGCGGCCACATCGGGGAAGGGGGGACTAAAGACCTGCTGATCGCGCTCGGCAATCAGCGATGTCGGCAGAATCCGCGCCGCTGTTTCAATCACAACCGAGACGGCCTGCTCTCGGGTCAGCGGCGCGGTGGGCCTAAACGTATTGTCTTCGGGGAACCCTGAAATCACGCCCAGTTCTGCGGCCCGAGAGATTTGGGTGGCATAGCGGTTGCCCTGAATATCGCGGAAAGCCAGCGTGGGGGGCGGTGTGACCGGCGGCTGGGGGGTAGGGCTAGGGCCAGGGGCAATGCCCTGGCCCGTCTGTAGCTGGGCCAGGGTCTGGTCGTTGGTGAAGTACACCAGGTGAGAACTGACGATTTGGCCGTTGAAGGTGCGTTTGTTGAGTGACCAACCGGGGTTGAGCTTGATCTCGGCAAAGCCCGTGGAGCTAATGCCGTTGGTGCGGCCAATGGTGATGCGATCGCGAGAAATGGTGCTGGGGGCAAACTGCAAAAGCAGATCGCCATCGCGCTGGTTGACCTCAAAGCGGGCTCCGGTAATATCTTGACCATTGAGGCGAACGGCATAGCCATTGCTGTCACGCTGCAGGCGACAAACCCCAGAGAAGTCAAAGGTGTTCCAAAGGGCATTGATCTCAGTCAGCCCCCCCCGGGTGTTGGCCACACTCCAGCAGGCTGGGCTAGACTGCACTTGCTCAACAACGTATAGCCGGTGGGGCTGGGCGATGCTACCGGGCACCGAGACCACCAAAAAGTTGGCTTCATTAACTGCCACACTGTCAAAGATCTGGGCCAGTCGTGTATTGGTTTGACCAATCACTGGCTGCAAAGCCGTGGGGCTACTGGCGATCGCTGGCCCGCCTCCGCCCCATACCCCAAGGGTAGCCACCGTCAGCGCAGCCGCTTTTAACATCGAGATAGATTTCATTGTCACCCGTCCTAAGATAGCGATATGTAATGTGGGGATAGTTGATATACCTTAAGCCCTGGCAAGCAGAGATCCACTCTGACCTCAACCACTTACCAGACCGGCTGATCAACAGAACGCGATCACTCGGTATCAGGTTTTGGGTCTCAATTGGTTCGAGCCAACCCGTCTGCTATCGCCAATCGGCAAATAACTATCGCCCTAAGGCAACGACCGGCCATTTCAAGCCCGAGCCTAACCGGCTTGGCCTACCAGCCAAACAGGTTCGTCAGTCCAGAAAAGCCGCCATTTATTGTAGGGGTATCTCTCCCATCAGCCCCCACTGTTGGCAGCATTTGCTTAGGATTCGTTGCAAAACCTAAAGCTGCAAAACCTAAAGCTGCAAAACCTAAAGCTGAAACTCGTCTAGGGATAAAGACGATAGCCCAGCAGGAGTAATAGCGCGACTGACCGAGGCTTTATAGCTCTCCTGCTGAGTCACCATATCGATGGCAATTGCCTCAAACCAGGCCTCTAGACAGCCCTGGGGCACGGTGAGCTGTAGCTTTCCCTCTAGCTGCCCCTGGCCGTTGGGCAGCAGGTTCATCAACTGGCGCGGCTCGTCGGCCAGGGTGCGGGTCTGGGGGTCGGTGATCCACGCCTTGAGGTAGAGCCGATTGGGATGAAACGGCACCCGCAGAATGGCCTCCACCGTCTCACCGGCGGTGAGGTCACCCTCGGGCAGTTCTAGGCTGGGCATCGGTGGAGTAACGGCCTCGGGGGGAGACTCGGCCTCGGGGCAAGGCTCAACCGGGGCCGAGTTGAGGCTCCTGAGGCTGGGGTCTTCATCGGCGTAGATCACCACTTCACCGGCAAACGGCATGAACACTGGCTCAGCTGCGGCCTCACTCGCCGCGCTCGGTAGGTCAGCTGAGGGGGCGGCCCCAGCGGCCTCAGCGCGATTTTCGCGGGCCGCTTGCTGAAGGCTAACGGCCAAGTCGTTGAGTCGATTCCAAAAGCGGTCTTGTAGGTTGAGATCTTTAAACCCCATGGCCTCGTGGGAGATCAGCTGAGGCTCTGCACCGGAAGGTTTGCGGCCTACATTGGCCGGAACCTGGCCCATCAGCACGGCAACGGGGTCGTCAGCCTGCGGGGGTGAGGCCACCGGGGGCAAGCTCAACCCTCGGGCTGGCTCGGAGGCAGGGCCAGGGGGTCGACTGCTGCGGTCAGCGGCACTGGGGGAGCCGGTTGCGGCGGCAGGCTTAGCACGGCCCACCGATGGCAGGGATAGCTGATGGGCGGCGGCCTCGTGGGGAGAAGGGTAGTAGATCCTTGGGGGCAACTCAGGGCTGCTGCGGGGCAGCATCAAAGTCGGCATTTCCCTGGGCGGTGCCCCGCGTCCGGCGAGATCCCAGGGTTTGAGATCAGCGGCAGGGGTCAGCGGCGCGCCATCACCCACGCCGTCGTCGGCTGGAAATACGACGCCAAGGTCGGTTTGGGTTTCGGCCTGGTTAGCGATCGCATCAAATAGCGCAGCCACATCCACCGTCACCGTAAATCGCTGTAGGGCCACCACCTCAGTGGCGGCTAGCAGCCCCACTTCCCCCAGCAGTAGTCGGGTCGACAGCCCCACCGGAGCCGTCACCGACAGCTTGACGGTAGCCGGCAGAGTCGAGGTGACCAGAGGCACTGAGGCCAACGCCACCGCCGCTGCGGTTTGCGGGTCAGACAGCCGCACCACCAGCGCCAGGGGTGGGCCATCGGCCGGGCTGCCAGATGCTGCTAGGTTGCTAGTTACAGTGGTGGTTAGCTCCAGGCTTTCGCCTTCGCTGCCTAGCAGAGCCGTATTGGGCAGGGTGAGCCCGTAGGGTGAACTGTCTCCGGCCAGCCCCGAGGCCAGCTGAGCCCGAAACTGATCCATCGCGGCGGCGGCAGCGGGTAAATCTACACCGGCAGCAGCAGCGGCCTGGAGCCGATCGGCACCAGGGGAGGTGGCCGACCGACCGGCCCCGCCGCCGCCAAGGCTGGCACCGTCGTCGTCGGTAAACCAGTCATCGTCATCGGCAGCAGCTTGGGCCACCACAATCAACTGCACCGCGTAGCGCCAAGTCGGAGCAGAGGCACCTGTGGCATCAGTCGCTTCGCTGGCGCAGAGAATATCCCAAGTGCCTTCTCCCAGGCGAGTAAAGGGCATCACCACCATGAGGCCGTTGGCGTTGATCTGGCCCTGGCGGCGCAGGGTGCGGCGCTTGGCGGCCTCACCGTCGCGCCGCCCTTGGCTAATTTGAATGCGCACAGGGGTGTTGATCTGGCTGGTATGAACCATTACCCGGTAGCGGCCCTCTAAAATTTCTACGTGAGCGGTATCGAGGGGTAGCCAGCTTTGGTCACCCTCCCGTTGCAGCAGAAATTCCCAATACCCCATAGGTCAAGTCCCAGTTCCAGCCCTGAGTGCTAACGTCTGTCGAGGAAGCCAACTCCCCATGATGCTTCAGGATACTCCGTAGGAGCGAACCTGTACTATTTAGCCCGCTAAACATTCGGGCATTTACCCTAAATCGAGGCATCAATCCGAACAAGATCGGTCTCAGGCAGGGTCAAAAATGCCCGTAAAGAGACCTAGGGGGTCTCTATCTCTTTACAGAGGATGCTGGCTCAGCTGCGCCCTAGAGTAAAGAAGTTAACTCGTCAGGAGATGATGACACATGTCTATTGAAGATAGAGCCAAAGCAACGGCCAAAGATGTAGAAGGCAAGGTTCAAGAGGGTGCCGGTAAGGTAACCGGCAGCCGCGAAGGCCAAGCCAAAGGTAAAGCCAAGCAGGCCGAATCTGACGTTCGCCATGGCGTAGAGGATGCCAAGGACAACGTCAAGCAAGCGATTGACTAAGCTCGTTAATCACTCGGCTTGAGGCGGCACAGCCGCTGCCCTAGGCTCCGATTCTGGCAGAATCGGAGCCTTTTTACGTTAGGTGCCCAGGGTCTCTTGCAACCAGGCCTCGGGGGCTCGAAACCCAGCCAGTACTGCACTACCGTCTTTAACAAACAGAGGGCGTTTGATCAGCATGGCATCTTGACTAAACGCGTCGATCCACTCGGGGTCTCCCCAAGTCTGCTTTTGATCACCCAGGGCGCGATACGACTGCCCAGAGGTATTGCGCAGGGCTTTGTTGCCCAGGGTCTCAACCCAGGCCGCCACCATGGTGCGAGTGGGGGGAGCTTGTTTGGTATTGACAAATTCGTAGGCAATGGCGCGACTGTCGAGCCATTGCAGCGCTTTTTTACAGGTGCTACAGGTGGGAATACCGTAGATGGTTAAGGTCATAGGTGAAAGGCAGACGAAGGGCACCGGCAAAATGACAAGACAGGGCTAGTGTGGGCCGCCTGAACGCCAGAGACGCCCCGGCTGGCCGGGACGTCTCTTAAGGGTGTCTTAATATCTGAGCAGATATTAATCGAGATTTAGTTGTCGTAGACTCGGCACTCATCAGCCTCAGGATTGCTGTCGCAGTAGGCTTCTAGGGAGGTTTTATCGGTGCCTTTCTGGCGCTGGTGAGCGGCTTCGGCCTGAAGTTCTTCTACGGCATCCCAGGCGGCGGCGCACTCTTGAGAGCTGCTGCCAGCGGTGTCACAGGCGGCCCGGGCACCTTCGATTTCTTGCTCAATGCGCTCTTTGATGTTCTCGCTCATATCTGTCCTTTCTCGTGTGTAAACAACTGCCGTGGGCGGCTGCGGCCTGGTGAATAGAGGTGAGTTAATCTACTGGTTTGACTAGACTATTCCAGCTCCAGGCTCAGTATACTTCACCTATTTAGGCGACCTAGCGATGAAAACCGCACCCCGGTGAGGGAGGGTATCGTCACTGACGGTCAGGGGGTCAGCCCTAACTGCCAACTATGATTGACTGCTGCGTACAGTATATGTACTTACTCTTTTAGTTTACATGGCTTCTCTGGAGCCGGGAGTAACGGCTGAACATTGCTCGGCTGGATGGTGGGCTAATCGATTGAGCTGGGGCTGATTTGGCCGGGCGAGGGGCAATCCGATCTAGACTGGAACCACTCAAGAGGGGCTTTAGCCGATGACCACAACTCCCCCGTCAGACTTGTCTGCTATGGTGTGGGCCAATGCTGTGTCTACTCGACCGTCCCTAGAGGCGGCGGTAAGCGATGTGGTGGCGCAGCTAGAGGGGCGGTTGCCAGCGGCCCCTGACCTAGGCCTGGTGTTTATTTCGTCGTCGTTTACTAGCGAGTTTGCTCGGCTGCTGCCGCTGCTGCAAGACCTGCTGCCCATGGCGGTGGTAGTGGGGTGCAGCGGCGGCGGCATTGTGGGAATGGATGCCCAGGGCCAACCCCAGGAGCTGGAGGATACTCCCGCCCTCAGCCTGACGGTGGCGACGCTGCCGGGGGTGTCGGTACAGCCCTTTCACTTGACGGTGGAGGATCTGCCCGATCTCGACAGCCCCCCCGATGCCTGGGCTGAACTGGTGGGGGTGGCCCCCGAAGCAGACCCGCAGTTTATTTTGATGGCCGACCCATTTTCATCAAAGGTGACTGACCTGTTGCAGGGGCTAGATTTTGCCTACCCCAGCGGCGTGAAAATTGGCGGGTTAGCGAGCGTGGACGGGTTTAACCGCCACAGCGGGTTGTTTTGCGATCGCAACTACTACAGCGAAGGCGTGGTGGGCGTTGCCCTCTCGGGGCCAGTGGTGCTCGACACCATTGTGGCCCAGGGGTGTCGACCGATCGGCCCGGTGTATCGGGTGGAAAAGGCGGAGCGCAATATCTTGCTGTCGCTGGGCGACCCCGACGACGGCGATGCGGCCCACTCGCCCCTAGAGCTATTGCAGGCGCTGTTTGAGACGCTGCCCGAGGATGAGCGGCAGCTGGCCCAAAGCTCGCTGTTTATTGGCATTGCCCAGGATAGTTTTAAGCTCACCCTCGACCCCGGCGACTTTTTGATCCGCACGCTGCTGGGGGTCGATCCCAAAATGGGGGCGATCGCAGTGGGCGATCGCCTGCGCCTGGGCCAGCGGGTGCAGTTTCACCTGCGCGATGCCCGCACCTCCGCCAGTGACCTAGAGAGCTTGTTGCAGCGTTACCAGCGGCAGCTGCCGGTCGGCCCTGCACCAGCGGGGGCGCTGATGTTTGCCTGCATGGGACGCGGCCAGGGGCTCTACGACCAGGCCAACTTTGACTCTGGTCTGTTTGCCCAATACCTGCCGGGGCTGCCGTTGGGGGGCTTTTTCTGCGGGGGCGAGATTGGCCCAGTGGGGCAGACGACGTTTTTGCACGGGTTTACGTCGGTGTTTGGCATTTGCCGACAGCCCTAGGGCCAGGGCGCATTGGTTGGGCGCATTGGTTGGGCGCATTGGTTGGGCGCATTGGTTGGGCGCACAGCAGTGCGCCCCTGCAAAGTTACTGCTGGCCGAGCTGGGGGGAGGGGGTAAGGCCGCTGAGGGTGAGGGTATAGGTGACGGCGCTGGTGCCGATGCCCTGCCAGCCGGTGATGAAGCCGTCGGCATCGAGGATGGGGCGGTGCTCAGGGGTGGTGACGGCGATGTAGTAGACATCGGTGGCGGGCAGGGTGATCGCCTCCAGGCGGGGCTGCTGGGCAGCGGTAGTGCGGGCCTCGGCCAGCAGACGGCCAGCGCTGTCAAACAAAAAGAGCAGTGAGCTGTCGTCGGCGTAGAGAATGCCCTGGCGCTGCTGCACCACGTCTAGCACCAGGGTGGGGGTGTCTCCCTCAGCCCCCAGAAAGGCGTAGACATCAATCCAGCGGCTGACGGCTCCGGTGGAGACCCCGCTGCCCCGGCGGGTGTTGATGCGGCGGGCGGCGGCGAGGGGGTTGAGGGGGGTATCTACGGTCACCCCCAGCCCGGCCTGCCACAGCGCTTCTTGCTGGCGAATGGTTTGATCGGAGATCACCCTGGGGCTGCCAATGCCAAAGCTGGAGTAGAGGGCGCGCTCGATCTCAACCGGTCGGCCAGTGTAGCCCGGCAGACCAAACCCGGCCAGCACAGGCTCACAGCCGGAGATGTTATTGACCACCGTTTGGTTTTGGCGGTAGACCTGCATCTGGCGGCGCAGGGCAATCAGCTGGGCCACGGTTTTGATCGGCAGGCCGGGGGCGGCTTCGAGCTGGCTGGCGCGGGCGATCGCCCGATCCCAATCATTGAGGCAAACGGCCAGTTGCAGTGAAGCCTGCAGGGCAGCAGTAGACTGCCCCCGAGCCGGGGTTGCCAGGGCGAGGGTCGCCAGCAGGGCAATTGCGGGCAGATGGATCCATGACCTAACGTTGATTACCCCTGCCATTGCCGCTGACTCCTGTGCCCAGACTACGGGTATCACTGTACCCACAAGTCTAGCGAGGCGCGCCCATAGTGGGCCAAAAACTTGTCGCTGCCGGTTTCCTGCCGCCGCTGCCAGGCCCAGAGCTGATCGCCTAGGGAAAAATGCCACCATTCCTGGGGGTGGCGGCGAAACCCCGCCGACTCCATCACCTGGTTGAGCAGGGTGCGATGGGCATGAAAGGCTTGCTCAGCCGGCATGGGGCTGGAGGCAAAGTGGTCGGGGTGCGATCGCACCGACACCTCGTCAATCGGCGACCCCATATCCACAGTCTCGCCAGCGGCCGTAACCAGGGTAATATCCACCGCCGCCCCGGTGCTGTGGGGCGGCGGCGTGGCCGGGTGATCGCTGGGCACGGCCCAAAACTGCACCACCTCGGCCATCACCGTCTGGCGCTGGGCCTCTGTAAGCGTCTCCTCAGACCAACCCCGCGCCCTCACTTGCTCTAGAAAGGTGTGCTCGACCATAAACCGCTGCACCGCCAGGGGCCGAAAGGCGTCAAAAATCTGAATTTGCCAGCCGGGATGCTGCTGCTGAAGCGTTGCCTGCGCCGCGATGAGCGCCGCCAGCACCCCGGCGCGCAGGGAATAGGGCGACTGGTGGCCGTAGGGTGCCCCCAGCGCCTGGTAGGGGTGGGGCTGCACCACCGCAAACTGATCGGTGGGGATCGGCACCAGGGGTTCGTTGCGATCGCAGATGGGAATAGTTTGATAGGGCTTCATCGCGAGGGACCTGGCATTAAGACTGTGTGAATAGTATGTTTCGCTCAGCCCAGGGTTCAACGTTAGCAGAGTCAATAGTGAGAGTCAGCCAGTTGGATCGGCCTGTGATCAGCTTGGATTTTGTTCTGGAATTTTGTTCTAGGTAATTATGCAATGACGATCAAGGCGGCACTCTCTCTCATCTGGCGATTGGCGGCCCTAGCGTTGGGGGTGGGTCTCTGGGGCTGGTGGCTGGCGGCATTCTCTGCGCCCCCGCCCTTCGTCGGGGCGGTAGGGCTGCTGCTGGCCTACGGGCTCGGGGTGGGCTGGGGCAGCCTGGTGCCCATCAGTGCAGCCATTTCTATGGTGGTGACGGCGGCAGTGGTGCGCGATATTTTTCCGCCCTTTTGGTCAGGCAGCGCTCCCTATAAACACTGGGCCTACACTCTGCTGGCCCTGTGGGTGATGGGCCTAGCCGTCACCAGCCTACTGGCCATGGTGGGCGATCGCCTGCAAAAAAACCATTCCATGGGCAATCGCTGGAGCCGGCGCTTGGTTGTGCTGGCGGGCCTCCTGATCAGCCTGTGGATTGGCGGCAGACTCTACCAAGTTCAGTGGCCCAGCTGGGTATCTTGGGAAAACCTCTGAGTGAGGCAAGGTCAGCCAACACATTCCCAACACATTCCCAACACATTCGCTATGGGGGCAAACGCTCGGTGAAAAACTATTTACAGAAACTCCGCTGGCCAGCCATAGCTGGGGTTGCGCCGGCCATGGACGGGCGGCCCTGGCCCACCGCTGCCACCTACCTGGCCCAGGTTGACCCAGCGGTGCAAGCCAGCCTTACCCCCCAGCAGCGGGCCGAGGTGGCGCGGGTGATTGAGCTGGCCATGCCCAAACCTGCGCCCAAGCTAATCGACCTGCGATTCACCATTGACCTACT
>RECJ01000066.1 GCA_007694115.1 Leptolyngbya sp. DLM2.Bin27
AGACCCGCACCTACTGCTACGGCTGCACCGCCGGGGCCGGGTCGAGCTGCGGCGGTGCGCTCACCTAGACCGCCCCGCCCAGACAGCCATCACGCCATCGGAAAGTCTGCCGCTAGGGCAGTGCCCTCTAGGCCCAGGGCAGAGGCATATTTCTGAATAAAGGCGCGGATATAAAATGCCTCGGGCAGCTGTTTTAAGTTACCGGTTTCGATGGCCTTCAGGGTATAGGGCTGAATAAACGTCTGCTGGTAGATATCGTTGAGATCGAGGGCCTTTTCTTCGCGGGTTTGGCGCAGCTGAGCGCCGATTTTTTGCAGGCTGGCCTGCTGGATGGCGGCAAAATCGGCCTTCACCTGAAGCTTTTTCGCTAGGCTTTCATGGATGTAGTCGCGCTGTTCAGAAAAGCGGGCAGCGGCGGCGGTTGGCGCTACCCGAGGCCGGGTCGAAATTGCGTCGGGCTGAGGTTGGGCGGTGACTCGCTGGGGCCCCACTGCCGCCGATCTGGCCGTGGCTTCTTCCACGGTAGTCCCCTCGGTTTCGCTCTCTTGCAGGCGCTGGTCAAGGCGATAGCGGTTGAGCAGCCCCAGGGCCACCAGGGTGGTGACCGGCAACGTGGCCATGGCCACCTGCTGGGCCGCTATTGATGCCGCCGCCGTGGCCCCGGCCCCGAGAATCACGGCGTACTCTGAGGCGGGGGGAAGCTGGGAGCCAGAGAATCGAGGAGTCTTCATAGCACCTTGAGAAAGTCTTCTGCATGCCTTACTTTTCGCCCCAACTGGCCCCTGTCCGGAAGGAGTGGAAAGTTCTTCTGGCCGCCTCTGGCCTTTTTTGACGGCGGCTACCGAGGCCACACCCGCGAAACAGCGGCGGCGCGACCCAGGTAGTGGGGGCGCAGGTGCTGCCAGACGGCCACAAACCACCGCCGCGCCGCCTGGCTCGACGGCCCCCGATAGCGGCAGAGCAGGCCGGTCTGCAGACGGGTAACGCCTATATCTCCTGGCTGATCGCTGGGCCAGAGCTGCCGCAGGTCGGCAATTTGATTGGGTTCTGGGCGGTAGCCCACCACCGCAAAACTGCCCACTACGGGGTGCCCAGCCAGGCCGTTGAGGCTGGTCAACGGGGCACTGCCGCCGCTGAGGTGCTGGCGGTCGAGCCATAGGGGCTGTCCCCCAGACGGCTGATCTTGCCAGACTTCGATCTGCGATCGCCACTGCCCCGCCGCAAAGGTTTCGCCCCGGGCGCTGCGGCCAAAGCGGGTGATCTCCCAACCGGCCCAGATTGCCCCTGGGGCGAGGTTGACCCGCAGCCGCTGTCGATAGTGGGCGTGGTTGAAGACAATGGTTTCCTGGGGCATCCACTCCAGGCAGGTCTCGGGGCCAAGGGTGAGGTCAATGCGCTGGGCGGAGGGCAAGCTGGCGTCGCTGCCGTAGACCTTGCTGGCGGCGGCGGTGGTGATCAGCACCTGGCTCTGCGGCTTGGCGTCAATCTCAATCTCTAGACTGTCGCCCCCCACCAGCCCGCCAGCGGTGTGCACCAGCACCGTATGACACAGGGCATCGCCTTCGGGATAGAGCGATCGCTGCACCCGCAGCGGCGCACGGGTATAGGTCTGGGTCGCTATGCAGCGCCCTGCCTCAACCCCATAGCTGAGCCGAGCCGCCCCCTGCCAACCCGCCCGATTAGAGAGTAATTGTCCCATAGTTGTTTAGCGCAGGTAGCTCTCGGGCACCGCAAACTCAGAGCGCCCGGTTTGCACCCTGAGGTTTTGGCAGCGCAGCAGCTCATTGACCGTCAGCACTCGCCGCCCTTCGAGCAGAGGCACGGCCTCAATGGCGCGGATCAGCGCCTCTGCCGCATCGGCTTGCAGGTAACCCCGCCGCTGGGCCACCTGTACCGCCTTGTCGTCGGCGGCAATTTCGATCTGGGGGCCGGTCACCCCACGCCAGATCTGCCAGCCCGCCAGCGCCGTCACGCTGGCGGCGGTCAGCACCCCCACCGCATCGCCCTGGAGTAGCTCGACCACGCCCCCGGCCAGACCCGCCCCGGCCAGGGCCTGATACCAGTTGGGCTTGAGCACATTGGTCAGGGTGACCCAGCAGACGGTGCGCAAAAACAGCAGATCGCGCTCGGGCAGACCCAGCTGCTGCCAGCGGTCAAGGTTGATCGACACGGCGTGGGTCTGCTGCCACGGGCGCGGAAACTCGGCCTTGATCACATCAGTTTGCCGCTCATTGAGCATGAGCTTAGTTTTCATCCGGGCGGTGGCGGGCATCAGCTCCCGCAGGCGACCAATTTCTGCGTTGGGATTAACCACGACCGTGTCCATGCCAAAAATCACCCCTAAGCCTACCATTTCTACCCGGCAGAATCTCTGGTTTAGGGGCCGCAGAGTCAAGTTAGCGCAGACCCAACCAGCTCCAGAAGGTCTGGCCAGTCACCAGCTCTAGCACCAGCAACGCCACAAAGCCCACCATGGCAAAACGACCATTCATGCGCTCGGCATAGGGCGACCAGCCAAAGCTGGGGTCAAGTTGGGCGGCCGCCTGCTGAGAGCTGGCTGGTGGGCTGGGCTGGGCTGACTGGGCAGACTTAGGAGCCATACTGAACATCCTCCATGGTGGGCAACGCTGTGTAGGAGGATATTATCCCAATTACCCAAGGTGGCAAGCCGATTCTGGGCAATTGAGCTTATTTATCTTTGAGCTTGACCTGGATGCCCTCCTTGAGGTAGTCCTTAATCGCGTCAGCAAATTTATCCTCTGGAGTCTTTTTGGGTGCTTCTTTGAAAATTGGGCTACCGAACAGCTTCTCGTTGGTCCAGACAATAAAGACCAAGAGGAGAATGATGGCAAATTCCATGATGTTGTGGGTGACGACTAGTTTGAGTGACTTAGTTTCAGGGTGCTAAACCTCATTCCAGCCCAGAAGTGGAGTTTTACCTGGGGGAAAATTCCAGATCTCGGGCCAGACTGGGCATAAACCAACCGCTGCGACAAAAACTCTACAGGGTACACATCAGGGCCTATACAGACACATAACCTGCTACAGGGCAGCGGCCCCTATTTCCGGACTCAATTTGCCCAAACCACAGCCAAACATCGTGAAACCGCCGAACTCAATTTAATCACTCAGCTATTCGGCTGAGCGCGGCAGCTTCAGACAGAGGTGGCCCCCGGGGTCGGCAGTCGCTCCTAGGGTTTCTAAGCTGCCGCCCAGGTGAGGCACCAGGCGGGTGGCGAGCTGCTGGCGAAACTCAGGCGATAACGCGGGCACCGTAGCCCCCCCGGAGGCCGATGGCGGGGCGAGGCTGAACTCTAAGTGCAAAGCTACGCTGCCCCATGGGGAGCCAGATTGAGCGCCAGGGGCTAGGTCTTCTGCCACCGTCAGGCCAATCTGAGAACTGCCCTGCACCAGGGCGGCTTCAATCAACATCACCAGGGTTTGCTCTAGCCAGGCGGCATCGGTGGAGACCATTAGGTGGGGGGCGACCGGCCCCAGGGCAAACCGACAGTGGCGGTTGACGCACTGCATCTCGATTTGCCGCTGCACCCGGGTGAGCAGCGGCTCTAGGGAAGTGGGTTTGAGCTGCGGCTGGGCGGTGCCAATATCCAGTTTTGACAGCGTGATCAGCAGGTCCAGGGATTTCAGCACCGTTTGCATGGTCTGGTTGGCCTGGGCGATAAACTCGCGCTCCTCGGCGGGGTTTTCGCATAGGTCTTCGAGAACCAGCTGGTGCAGGCTGATGATTTGGTTGATCGGGGCGCGCAGTTCGTGGGAGGCGGTGCCGAGAAAGGCAGCCTGGTGCTGGGCCTGGTGAAGCAAACGATCGTAGGCCAGTTGCAGAGTGGAGAGGTCGGTGAAATCTTTGCCCTGGGGGTGGTGCATGGGTGGTAAGGAGTGGGTGGGTGAATGGGTAGGGGCGCACCGCCATGCGCTCGCCGAGGGGATTGGGTAAATGGATAGGGGCGCACCGCCGTGCGCCCGCCGAGGGAAAGTTAGGGGTGTTCAGCGGTAGATAGGGTTATGGGGCCGGGGCGGAGAATCTTCCAGCCGTGATTTTGCCACTGGGCGACGGTGGAGGGCTGGCCAGAGCCCTGGGGCTGGTCGGCGGCGGGCATGGGCTGATCTAGCATCCGGTAAATGTCTGCAGTAGCGCTGGGGGTGAGGGTAAGCGCCTGGGGAAAGCTGGCCTCAATGGCGGCCATCGTCTCTAGGGGGGGCTCGCCGGAGCGGTTGGCGCTGGTGGTGGCGAGGGGGCCGGTGTGGGCGAGCAGGTGCAGGGCCAGGGGGTGAGCGGGCACCCGAATACCGACGGTGCCCGTGTTTTGGGGGTTGATGGCGGGGGGCAGGCAATCGTCGGCGGGCAGCACCAGGGTGAGGGCACCGGGCCAGTGGCGATCTGCGATCGCAACCCACTCAGCCCACTCAGCCGCGCCGCCAGCAATGTAGGGCCGCAGGTCGCCCAGGCTGGCCCCCATGAGAATCAGCGGCTTGTCGGCGGGGCGCTGTTTGGCGGCATAGATGCGATCGCCCGCGTCGGGTCGCGCCGCCAGGGCCGGCACCGTATCGGTGGGAAAGCTGACCAACTCCCCCGCCTGCGCTGCGGCAACCAGTTCTGTGAGAGAAACTTGAGGCATAGGTTGCACTATAAAACAAAAATCTTTGGATAAACGCCTGGAGTCATTGCCTGCGGCCCCAGCCCCGCCGTTAGCCCTCCCCTAGGTTGTTCAACCCGTACCCTCAACGGGTAACACCCCCCCACAGGCCTCCTAGGTGCTGCGTCACAATAGGAACTGTCGCCCTGTAGATTGACCCCATGAGCCCCCTTTACAACCAAGAGTCTAGCGCCGCCGCCCTCAATGCCCAGGGCTGCGCCCTCTGCGAGCAGGCCCAGTTTGCCCAGGCTGTGGATATTTTGGATCGAGCGATCGCCCTTGACAACCGCTATTGCACCGCCTGGAACAACCGCGCCAATGCCCTCTGCGGCCTCAACCGCAGGGCCGAGGCCCTGGCGGCCTACGACCAGGCCGTCGCCCTCAACCCTCAGTATCACCAAGCCTGGTTTAACCGAGGCAGGCTGCTGGCCGAGATCGGCGCTTTTGGCAACGCAGTCGAGTCATACAACCAGGCAATCGCCCTAGAGGCCGACCCCCTCTACCTCCACGCCCGCGCCGACATCTGGGTTAAGAAACAGCTGTTCACCGCCGCCTAAGTCTGGCCTTAGACTGGGGATGACCCCAATGGTGTTCTTGCAGGCCTATGCGATCTCGTCGCCGCCGATCAGCCGATTCTCAAATGCCCGAAGTCAACCTCATTCCTATGATGGATGTGTTGATGACGGTGCTGACCTTTTTTGTAATCATCTCCATGGGGATGACCGGACAGCAGCTGCTCAACGTGCGCCTGCCCGCCTCAGTGCCGGGCGACGGCGCAGTGGAAGAACCTCAGGTAACCCAGGCAGATGCCCTGGTGGTGGGTCTCGATAGAGACGGCAACCTGATTTTAGACAACCAGCCCACCAACTTTAACCAGCTCAGCCAGCAGGTGCGTACCTACTTTGCCCAAAACCCCAACGGCAGGCTAGTGCTCAAGGCCGACCGTACACTGGCCTACAGGGAGGTGTCAGGGCTATTGACGGATTTGCGGGCGATCGGCGGCAACCGGGTCTCGCTGGCGGTGGAATAGCGGCTCCGCAACACGATCACCACGCTGTTCAACGGCACCTGCCCCCTAGGCATTAGCCCTTTTGCCTCAAGCGATTCCTCAAAATGATCGCCACGCTGTTCATCAGCACCAGCGTCACCATCAGCACAATGATGGCTGCTGCCGCGTTTTCGTGAAACGCCCTTTGGGGGCGGCTGACCCAGTTAAAAATCTGAATTGGCATCACCGTGAACGGGCTTTGCACCACATTCACCGGGCAGCGCAGTAGGTCAGCAGGGTTGAAATAGGGGAAATTTTCTGTGCAGCCGGGGGTAAAGGGCACAAAGGTGAGC
>RECJ01000220.1 GCA_007694115.1 Leptolyngbya sp. DLM2.Bin27
TTCTGGTGGAGAGGCTTTCAGCCTTAGCGTAGGTTTCTGTTCCGTTACTACTCAAACCCCTCATTGAGATGCTGTTTGATGAGAACAATACACCCGTCGATTACTGCTTCTTAGAAATTAATCCGGTCTTTGAGCAACAAACGGGACTGCAACAAGCCGTGGGTAAAACAGCGCGTCATTTGATTCCGGGTCTGGAAGAATTTTGGATTGAAACCTATGGCAGAGTGGCATTGACCGGTGAACCGATGCGCTTTGAGAGTTATTCTGCGCCCATGAATCGCTGGTTTGATGTTTATGCCTGCCGTACAGGTGAACCAGAGGCGCGAAAAGTGGCGATCGTCTTCAAAGATATCAGCGATCGCAAGCAAGCCGAAGCCGAACGCGAACAACTGCTTGCCCGCGAACAAGCGGCACGAGAAGCTGCCGAAGTCGCCAATCGCATCAAAGATGAGTTTTTGGCAGTCGTATCTCATGAGTTACGATCGCCCCTCAACCCGATTCTCGGCTGGTCAAAGCTATTACGAAGTCGCCAATTAGATGCAGAAAAAACTGATCGCGCTCTAGAGGTAATTGAGCGCAATGCCCAAATGCAAGCGCAACTGATTAACGACTTGCTAGATGTGTCTCGCATTCTGCGCGGTAAACTCAGCCTGGATGCCAAGCCTATTGATCTAGTTACCACCATTCAAGCGGCGATGGAAACCGTGCGACTCGCAGCAGAAGCTAAATTGATTCAAATTCATACCCAATTTGAACCGGATGTCGGACAGGTTGCAGGAGACGCAGGGCGATTACAGCAAGTTATTTGGAATCTTCTAACTAATGCCGTCAAGTTCACCTCTGAGGGAGGACGGGTAGAAGTGAGGTTGGAGCGAGTTGATGGGGGAGAGAGGGAAGAGAGATTCACTACGTTCCACTCCTCCTCTTCCTACGCTCAAATCACTGTCACGGATACGGGCAAGGGCATTCCCCTAGATTTTCTGCCCTATGTCTTTGAGCAATTTCGCCAAGAGAATTCTGCTACAACTCGACGCTTTGGTGGGCTGGGCTTAGGGCTGGCGATCGTCCGCCACTTGGTAGAATTGCACGGTGGCACAATACAAGTAGATAGCCCCGGTGAAGGACAGGGAGCCACCTTTACCGTCAAATTACCACTAATGCCTCATCAACCGATAACGCAGCTAGACCCGAGACCCTCTGAATTCTCTCTGGATTTGCAAGGTACTCGCATTCTGGTGGTGGATGATGATGACAATACCCGCGAGTTTCTTGCCTTCCTGCTAGAGTTACACGGGGCAAATGTGATTGCTACAGCAACTGCAAGTGAGGCCCTCACAACACTCACGCAGTTCAAACCAGAGGCGTTGTTGAGTGATATTGGGATGCCCGATGTGGATGGCTATATGCTAATGCGACAGGTGAGAGCTTTGCCAGCAGAGCAAGGGGGAACAATTCCTGCGATCGCCCTGACGGCCTATGCCGGAGAAATTGATTATAAACAGGCCATGGCAGCAGGCTTTCAACAACACATTGCCAAACCGGTCGAACCCCAGGTATTAATCCAGGCGATCGCTTGCCTCTTAGAGCAATCCGCCGCCACCTAACCCGGTTTCAACGATGGTGATTCGAGATATTAGTGAGGGCGATCGCACCAATTATCTTTACCCTCGCATTAACCCTGGGCTACTTCGGGCTAATGAAGAAAAGCTAAGGCAGGAGCACCTGGGAGAAACCCTGATCAAGCTGCATAGTTGCGCCAGGAGACCGATAGGCTAGCTGTGCGCGCAGGCAACTACTCAAATCCCTACCAAGATCCGTCGCCGTGCTCCGCCCATAGCCGCAGGCTTGGGGGGTGGTGAAGCGGCGGGCGACCGCAGGGAGCAATCTGGTACAATAGATTGAGCGTTAACAGCGCACAACGATACGGATGGCTCATCCAGTAGGCGGCTCAGAGAACGGTTAAGACACTGGCAACCTGTATAGAGCAAACCACAACAAATACTCAGATCCGTCCTGCTTGGGGGCACCAAGTGGACGTTAAACAAAATGCCTGTGGAGTCGAGGTAGCGGGGGTTGAGGTCACTCAGTCTAGCCAACTGGCGCTGAAGCAGGAAATCTTCGGAGCGATCCGGGGAATCACCGCGCATAATCTTTGATTTGCGTGGTGAGGATGTCAATCGTTAAATTACCTCATTGCAGCGCCCAACCTGCGGAATGTGCGTCTAAGGCGATTCTGGGAGGTTGAACTCAGCCTTGGCATTCCGGGGAAATCATATACTGATTGCGCCCGACTTGTTTGGCGGCATAGAGCGCCTGATCGGCTAGGACGAGGGCTGTAGTAGCCTCGGTAGACTGCTGGGGCACCGCTGCATAGATGCCGAAACTCAGGGTGAGTCGGTGGGTGGGGGCATCGGCGATCGCCAGGGCAGCGATCGCCCCTTGCATCTGCTCAACCACCTCAATGGCACCCGCCAGCTCAGTATTGGGCAAGAGCACCACAAACTCTTCGCCCCCGTAGCGAGCCACCAGATCGGCAGGACGTTTTAGGCAGCGCTTGAGGGCCTGGGCCACCGCCACAAGGCAGGTGTCGCCGCTGGGGTGCCCATAGGTGTCGTTAAACAGCTTAAAGTAGTCAATATCACACAAGACCAGCGCTAGGGGCTGCTTTTCTCGCTGTAGGCGTTGCCATTCTTTCGTTAGCTGCCGATCAAAGCAGCGTCGATTGGCAATTTGCGTCAACCCATCGGTGTTTGAGATCCTCTCTAGCTCCTGGTTAGCGGTGCTCAAGCGCTGATGCAGCTCGGCATGCTGAATCGAAATTTCGAGCTGCTGCACAATCAGAGTTAAGGTTTCGACCTCTTGCTGGACCCAGGGGCGGGCGCAGGGGTCATTTTGCACCACTAGGCCGCCCCACAGCTGGGCCTGTTGGTAAATGGGCAAACGCAGCTCCTGGGGCTGATTGGTCCAGCAGGAAGTCGCCTCGCCGGGGGGAGGCAGCGGGGCCGCTTCGAGCAGGCAAACCTGCTGCTCGGCGAACGGGGGCACCGCCCCAGGATTGTGCTCTAGATAAGGGCAGCCTAACCCGTGGGCACAAAGCTCTGAGACTGGGCTGTCGCCAGAGAGCGCCAGCAGCCTACAGCCCTGGGGGTCGCAGGCTCGGTAAACCATCACCCGGCGGGCCGTCAGCAATTGCTGAATAGCTCTAACGGTATTGTTGAGCATGTCTTGCAGATGGATGGAGCCGTGAATGTCCTGCACAATCTGCCGAGAAATCGCCTCCCACTGGGCCTGAAACTGGGCCTGTTTGCGCAGCTGGCTCAGCTCTAGATGGGTGCGAATGCGGGCCAGCAGCTCGACTGCGTTGAAGGGCTTAGTAACGTAGTCAACGGCGCCGCACTCAAAGGCCTGGGTCAATTGCTCAATTTCGTGGCTAGCCGTCAAGAAAATAATTGGGATCTGCGCCGTTGTCAGATTCTGCTTGAGCTGGGCGCACACGTCGATGCCGCTCATTTCTGGCATCATCAGATCGAGCAAAATCAAGTCGGGTTTGATATCGGTTAGCCGGTCTAACACCTGCTGACCTCGGGTGGCAAAGGTGGTGCGATAGCCCACCGCGGCGAGCACCTGCTGCAAAACTTTGAGATTGGCGGGCACGTCGTCGACGGCCATGATCAGGTACTGAGCGGGCTCAAACGCCGGGAGCTTAATCATCGGCGGAGGCCTCATCGAAAGCCGCGACCTGGTGAGTCAGCGTCTCTAAAAGGGGCGTAAACGCATTCACGGTACGGGGTAAATGTTCCCAATCAAACTGGTCTAGCTGCATGGTCAGGGTGCTCAGGTAGTCAGACAGCGGTGAATAGGGGTAAACCGCGATCACCCCCCGCAGCCGTTCGACAAAGGTTGCCAGCAATCGCGTTTCCAGGGTTTGCCGCAGCGGTTGCCAGCAGTCAACGGCAATCGTTTGAAGCTCGGTAAGCAACGTCAACAGCCGCTCTGGGGTCATAGTCGCCGGAGCCCCTGCACCAGGGTTGGCCGTTGCCTGGGCGCTAGCGCGATTCTTGATCGCCTGGGAGACCCCCGAGCCAACTACGCACTGTATCAACGCTAGGAGCTGCTGGCGCTTGACGGGCTTGTGCAGCATCCCGTCGTACAGGTCGCTGGCGAGCATGGTTTCGCCCTCGTAGCTGAGCGAAGCCGTGATCAAAATAATCGGAATAGAGCGGGTTAATTCATGCTGCTTTAGGGCCAAAGCCGCCGCCTGGCCATCCATCAAGGGCATGCGCAGATCGAGCAAAATCAGATCGGGCAGGTGCGTCTGCGCCATCTGCACCCCCCCTAGCCCGTTCTCGGCAAACAACAGGCGATGGTGGGTGTTGCGAAAGTAGCCCGCGATCAGATCTTGGTTTGATCGGGCATCGTCTACCACCAAAATTTTGAGCGGTGTCCACTGGTTTAAGTCGGTTTCAGCCGCGACCGCCGTCGGCTGTGAGCTACCCTCGGGGGCGATCGCCACCCGGTCAAACTCACAGGTAAACGTACTGCCCTGCCCCAGCTGACTCGCGACGGCAATGGTGCCACCCATCAGCTGGGTGAGCCGATAGGTGATCGCCAGCCCCAGCCCGGTACCGCCAAACTTGCGATCGCTCTGGCCGTAGCTCTGGGTAAAGGCATTAAAAATTCGCTGCTGATCGGCGGCGGCAATGCCAATGCCCGTATCGGCCACAGAAATTTTTAGATTGAGCAAGGGTTCGCCCTGTACCGACGGCAACCTGGTACAGGCCACCTCGATATCGACATGGCCCTGCTTGGTAAATTTCAGCGCATTGCCCAACAAATTAAACAAAATTTGCCGCAGCCGCACCTCGTCAAGCCACAGTGCATTGGGCAACCCCGTGCCCAAAATCATCCGCAGGCGAATGCCTTTCTGCGCCGCCTTTTGCTGAAAAATATGCTGAACATCCTGGATCAACAGGGTAATGTCCGTCGGCTCCAGCTTGATATCCATCTGACCCGCCTCAATTTTGGACAGGTCTAGAATGTCTTTAATCAGCGACATCAGGGTCTTGCCGCTAGACGAAATCGCCTCCAGATAATCCAGCGCCACCGGGTCTTGAATAATGGTTTGTAGCAGATCGGTAAACCCCAGCACGGCGTTCATCGGCGTGCGAATCTCGTGGCTCATGTTGGCCAAAAACTCGCTCTTAGCCCGGTTGGCCACCTCGGCCCGTTCTGCCGCCTGCTCTAGGGCCACATTCGAAAAGTTCAGCACGGCCAGCATCAGGGTGTTGCGCAGATCGGCCGCCGCCTCAAGCTGCCGGGGCAACCAAGCCACCGATTGCCCCCGAACCAGCTCTTTCCACAGGTCAAAGGAATGGCGCGGGCAGAGGGTGGGTTCCCCGGCCTCGTCGAGGGTGACGCTGGCGCTCAGCTCGCCCGCCCAGTGCACCGTCTCGATCTGCTCAGGGCGAAACAGCAAAATGTGGTGCGACACGGGCCGGGGCTGCTGCACAACGATCGAGATCGCCAGCACCCCCGCCAGCTTCACCGACCACTGCTCGCTGGGGGGGTACGCCTGCGCCAGGGTCTGGGTGGCAAACACTAGGTCTTCGCCCTGCTCGGCCAGCCAGTCAATCAGGGCTTTGACCTCGGCCTGGGTCGGGGTAGACCCCACCAGGGCGTAGTCCTGATCTAAAACCAGGGCGGCCCCTTCGGCCTCAAACCTAGCCAACAGCAGGTTGGCGTTGGTGGTGAGGGTTTTGAGCACCGCGTCTTCGGTTTCGTTGATGGCGATGCTGAGCTGCCCCAGCAGGGTCTTGTTTTGGGCCTGGTAATAGCTGCGCTCTCGCTCTTGGTGGCGCATCAGCTCTAGGCTGGCCACCTTCACCAGCATCGTAAACGCCATGCGGGTCATTTTGGGTACCGGCTGGGGCCGGTAGTAGACTTGTTGTGAAATAGTGCTCAGCCAGATTTTTCCAAAGCTGCCTCCCTCGT
>RECJ01000080.1 GCA_007694115.1 Leptolyngbya sp. DLM2.Bin27
TGCCGGTGGTGAGGTTAAAGGGCGACTGGGCGTGGTAGCCGACCTGGTCTTTTTCTGCGATCGCATAGCCCTTGCCCTTGGTGGTGGCCACATGCACCAGCACCGGCCCGGTGTGCTTGTGGGCCTCTTTAAAGGTGGCGATTAGCTCTTGCAGGTTGTGGCCATCGACCGGCCCCATGTAGGTAAAGCCCAGTTCTTCAAACACGGCCCCCACCTTGGGCACCGCCAGCCGCTTCATGCCCTCCTTGACCCGGTCTAGCTCGGGTGAGAGCGACTCGCCCACAAAGGGCAGGTGCTTAAACTGCTCTTCGAGGTTGTCGGTGAGAAACTGCACCGGGGGGCTGAGGCGCATTTTGTTGAGGTAGCGCGGAATCGCCCCGACGTTGGGCGAGATCGACATTTCGTTGTCGTTGAGCACCACCAGCAGGTTGGTGTTGGGCAGGTGCCCGGCGTGGTTGATCGCCTCTAGGGCCATGCCCCCGGTCAGCGCGCCGTCGCCGATGATCGCCGCCACCTTGTAGTTGTCGCCGCTCAGGTCGCGGGCCAGGGCCATGCCCAGGGCGGCGGAAATGCTGGTGGAGGCGTGACCGGCGCCGAAGTGGTCAAACTTGCTCTCGCTGCGCTTGAGGTAGCCCGCCACGCCGTCTTTTTGGCGCAGGGTGTGAAACTCGTGGTAGCGCCCCGTAATCAGCTTGTGGGGGTAGGCCTGGTGGCCCACATCCCAGGTGACTTTGTCGCGATCGAGGTCAAGGGTTTGATACAGCGCCAGGGTCAACTCCACGACGCCCAGGCCTGGGCCGAGGTGCCCCCCGCTCGCCGCCACGGTCTCCAGGTGCTTTTCGCGAATCTGGCGGGCCACGTCTTCGAGCTGGCGGATGGATAGACCGTGGAGTTGATTGGGGTGAGTTATGTCACTCAGGTGCATACTGCCTTAACCTCTGCGTCACGCTATGGAGTTTTTCCTGCTACTCTTCACTGTAGAAGATTCAACGACCAGAAACATTGAGGGAACCGCATCGGCCTGCCCAATGCCAGCCTAAAACTAACTCTGTTGAATCAATTCTCTGTAATCAATTGACCAACAGTCTGTAACCGCTGATTACGCCTGTTAACCAAGCTATATAACCTTTAACGTTCTGTTATGGTTCATTTTCTTGTTTCTGTCACCTATCGCCAGTGCTCTGGAATACCGTTTGCGCTGATTGTCGGACTGGCCATGCCCATGGTCTTGGTCTCGGCCCCGGGGGCGATCGCCAACGATTTTGAGGCCTGCACTCGCTCTCTGCTAGAGGCCGATATTGAGGCCGTCGCCGCCGCTAGAGCCTGCGGGCAGGCCCTCCACCCCGCTGCTTTGTCCCGCTGTACCGTCGACATTATCAACGTCACCGATGCCCTGGCTGAGCAAGCCCTACTGGCCTGTCAGAGCGATCGCCGCCCCGCCGAACTGGCCACCTGCGTGAGCGACATTCACCAAAATCTGGAGGTGACTAACTCGACCTCGGTGATCAACAACTGTCGTCGCAGTCTTTTGCCCACCCGCTACGCCGACTGCGTCATCGGGGTGGCCCAGACCGCTGAGTTGACCATCGCCGACTCGATGAGCAGCTGCATTGCCGCTGGCTATCGCCCTGTGGATGTGGCGCCCACCTTCATTTTCTCTCGCTAGGCCTTTCTGGCCTGCGCCAAGATAGACGGAACATGCGGTGCGCCCCTCGGGCGGTAGCGGACGCGGTGTACTGGCCGCGATCGATGGGGGCGTCACCACCGACAGCTGGGCTAAATCGGTCAGAGAAGGTGCAATCTACATAAGGAGAAGCCAAAAGATTAGGGGGTGGGGCTGATCACCGATCAGCCCATCAACAGGGAGCTTGACGCACCCCTAGCTGATGAACTGCACCAGAATAATGCCAACGGCCCAGGCAAAGAAAATCCAGGTAATCAGGCTGGTCATCGCTGCGCCTCCTTAATTCTTTCTGCAATGAAAATCACCTGGTTTTACTGTAGTGAGGCCTGAGGGCCATTCCGAGGGCAGAAAACCGAACCGGCATTAGGGGTGTCCCCAGCCCTGGCTCTCTGGGGACAGACGACGACCGAAAAACCTGGTCGGTGGGGTTTACTCTTCTAGGTTGTGTCGCGTATAGTAGTAGACTGTGTCTGTGATAAAAAGGTCTTACGGCTAGAGAAACCAAATGGCTAAGAAAAGCATGATTGCGCGGGAGCGCAAGCGGGAAAAGCTGGTAGAACAGTATGCCAAGAAGCGCGGAGCCCTCTTGGAAGAATTCAACAGTGCCAGCAATCAGCAGGAGCGGGTGGCCATCCACCGCAAGATCCAGCAGCTGCCCCGCAACAGTGCGCCGACTCGTCTGCACAATCGCTGCTGGATGACGGGCCGCCCCCGTGGCTACTACCGCGATTTTGGCCTCTGCCGCAACAAGCTGCGCGAAATGGCCCACCAGGGTCTGCTGCCCGGTGTGGTCAAGTCGAGCTGGTAATCTCGCAGATCTAGTCAGCAGATCTGGGCAACAGCCCATAACAACAGTCAATCTCTAAGCCAGTCTGCCAAGGCAGCGGCTTTACATACGGTTTAAGCAGGTGTGAGCAATGCTCACACCTGCTTTGCTTTTAATTGCCGCCCACGACGCTGCCCCCGGCGCTAACCCGCCCTATTTGCTTCGGTTCTTACTCCACCCGGTAGATTAACGGGTCGTTAACAGTTCGTTACAATAAAACCCATGGGCAGGAGATGCATCGTTCAGATTCACCCCTCTGCCCTCAGGTTTTGATTTTGATAGCGAGGTGCCCGATGAACGGCAACTTACGAGTGGGGAATCTGTTTGGTATTCCCTTTTATGTGAATGTGTCTTGGTTTTTGGTGCTGGCCCTGGTGACATGGCAGTACGGCAGTGGTTTGGCGGCGGCGTTTCCGGCCCTGACTGGGTCGCTGCCCTGGGTGCTGGGGCTAGGCGCTGCGCTGATGCTGTTTGCCTCGGTGCTGGCCCACGAACTGGGCCACAGCGTTGCCGCCATGCAGCAGGGCATTGGGGTCAACTCAATCACGCTGTTTTTGTTTGGCGGTTTGGCCTCCCTAGAGAAGGAATCTGAGACCCCCAAGGGGGCGTTTGAGGTTGCGATCGCAGGCCCCCTGGTCAGCTTTGCTCTCTTTGGTTTGTTCTCGATTGCGGGTCTAGTGTTGCCCCTCTCTGGCCCGATTGCAGGCATTGTATCGCTGCTGGCCTACATCAACCTGGCCCTGGGTGCCTTTAACCTGATCCCCGGTCTGCCCCTCGATGGCGGCAACGTGCTGAAGTCGATTGTGTGGAAGATTACGGGTCAGCCCCACAAAGGTCTGGTATTTGCCAGCCGCGTGGGCCAACTGCTGGGCTGGACTGCCATTGGTCTGGGTGTGGCCTCTGTGTTGGGCCTCAGCTCCGTGGGCAGCATTTGGACGCTGTTGATTGGTTTCTTTCTGCTGCAAAACGCTAACCGCACCGCTCAGTTTGGTACTGTGCAGGGTCGCTTAGTTGGTCTGACCGCCGCCGATGCCATGGCCCAAGACAGCCCGGTGATCGAGGCCAATACTTCCCTGCGGGAGTTTGCCGACAATGCTCTGCTGGCTGCCCCTTCGGCCTGGCGCAAGTTTTTGGTGGCCGACGAGACGGGTCTGCTGGTGGGTACGGTGCTAGTCGATGCCCTCAAGCAGGTGCCCCGTGAGCAGTGGGCTGAGACCACTGTGGCGGCGATTATGGAGTCTGCCGGTGACATCGTTGCAGTGGGTGCTGATCAGCCGCTGATGGAAGTGATTAAGACCCTAGAGACCCGGAAGCTTCAGGCCCTGGCGGTGATCGGCAACGATGGCTCTCTGGCGGGTCTGCTAGAGAAGACCTCGATTCAGGCACTGCTGCAATCGCCCCAGGCGGCTTAACAGCTAACTGAATCTCGGTAAAAGCGCCTTAGCTGAAACGCAGACCAGATCAATCTGGTCTGCGTTTTTTGCGATCGGACACTGCTTCTGAAAACGAGGAGCCAAACCAAATCCGCTTGGGTAAACCCCGGTTCATAATCAGCAACCCCGTAGGGGCGTAGCAGGCTATGCCTCTACAAATCGGGGGTATTCATTCGAGATTTAGGATCAAATCAAATTTCAGGCGTCAAAAGTTAAAGCATTATTGTTTCAATTTAAATGAAGCAATCTAGCGAATCTAGCAGCGGCAATTTGAAAAAATATTTTACGTTTTTACTTGCTTCATTGACCATCTCAGCCAGTTTTTACATGGCATAGATTGATAAAAATCATGCCTCTAAGAGAAACTAACTTTTTGTTCCAACTGTATACTGCCTTAGTTATTCTATGGAACAAACATCGTGAAATTATCGGGTTGGATGGTTTTGCCCTTGGTGCTGGGCCTCTCTACTATGACCGTTGCCTGTGACGTGGGCGGCGGTGGAGAGGCTGACCAGCAGCTAGAAACAGAGCCGACTGAGGTGGAGCCGCTCGAAGGCGAGGAGGACGATGACGATGACGATGAAGAGGGTGAAGGTGAAGGTGACGACTAAAAGCTTTTACCGCTCTAACGTTCGACTCTAACGTTAGATCGATGCGATCGCAGATTGTGACTGGCTAATAAGGCGACTTCTAGAAAAGAGTTTCCCCAATGGTGGGCAGTGCCTACCATTGGGAGCTACAGTGCGATCGCAAGCTGACTCCACCCACGATCAGGCTCACCCCCCGACTTACTCAAAGCCCAGCTCTTGCTTGAGCTTTGCCAGAGCTGTATCACGGGCTGGGGGTAGGGCCGCCGCCTCAGACCGATCGCTGCCGCCGCCGATCGCACAGTGGGGCCGGGCCGTTTCCATCATCAGGCCATACTCTAGCCCCTCGGTCACCGCCTGGTACGAGGCCTCGATGATATTGGTCGAAACCCCCAGGGTGGTCCAGCGCTGGGCACCGTTGCTCGATTCCACCAGCACCCGCGTTTTCGCCGCCGTGCCCGCGCCGCTGTCGATAATTCGCACCTTGTAGTCAGACAGGTGAAAATTGGCGATCGCCGGGTAAAACGTCCGCAGCGCCTTCCGCAGGGCCGTATCGAGCGCCGCCACTGGCCCATTGCCCTCGGCGGCGGCGAGAATGTCTTCTGCGCCTACCGTGACTTTGATCGTGGCCAGGGATTGGCTGCTGTGGTCGTCACCATCGCCCTGGTGTTGGCAGTTGATGTAAAACCCTTTGAGGTCGAAAAAGCGGGGGCGATCGCCTAGGGCTTCGCGCATCAGCAGCTCAAAGCTGGCCTCGGCGGCCTCAAACTGGTAGCCTTCGTGCTCTAGGGCTTTGAGCCGCGTGAGCAGCTGGCGCGAGGCCGGGTTGTGGCGGTCTAGATCGAGGCCAAAGCTGCGGGCCTTGGCCAGCACATTGCTCAGCCCCGCCTGGTCAGACACCACAATGCGGCGGCTGTTGCCCACGGTGGCTGGGTCAATGTGCTCATAGGTCTTGGGCTCGCGCTCTACGGCGCTGACGTGAATGCCGCCCTTGTGGGCAAAGGCCGACCGACCCACGTAGGGGGCGTGCTCGTCGGGGGCCAGGTTCACCACTTCGCTGATGAAGCGGCTGGTTTCGGCTAGGGTTTCGAGCCGGGCCGGGGCAATGCAGGAATAGCCCAGCTTGATCTGAAGGTTGGGAATCAGGGTGCAGAGGTTGGCGTTGCCGCAGCGCTCGCCGTAGCCGTTGATCGTGCCCTGCACCATGGTGGCCCCCGCTACCACCGCCGCCATGGCGTTGGCCACCGCCGTGCCGCTGTCGTTGTGGGTGTGAATGCCGATCTGGGGGCGCGGTGCTGGGAAAGATTGCAGCCAGGTCTGTACCGCCGCGACTATGTCACCGACGGCTTGGGGCAGCGTGCCGCCGTTGGTGTCGCAGAGCACCAGCCACTCGGCCCCGGCCTGCACCGCCGCCCCTAGGGTTTTTAGGGCGTAGTCTGGGTTGGCCAGATACCCGTCAAACCAGTGCTCGGCGTCGTAGATTACCCGGCGGCCCTGGCTGCGAAAATAGCCAATGGTGTCGTCGATCATGGCCAGGTTTTCGGCCAGGGTGGTTTGCAGGCCAGTGGTGACGTGCAAATCCCAGGATTTGCCAAACAGCGTGATCCACTCGGTGCCCGCCGCCAGCACGGGCTGAAGCATCGGTTCTTCGGCGGCGACTCTGCCGGGGCGACGGGTCGAGCAAAAGGCGGTGACGCTGGCCTGGGTGAGGGGGGTTTCTTTCAGCTGCCAGAAAAACTGCACGTCTTTGGGGTTGGCCCCCGGCCAGCCGCCCTCAATGAAGGGCACCCCCAGGGCATCGAGCCGCCGGGCAATGCGCAGTTTGTCTTCGATCGAGAGGGTCAGCCCCTCGCGCTGGGCACCATCGCGCAGGGTGGTGTCGTAGATATAGATCGGGTTGCGCTGCTGAGCCATGGCTGGTGTGACGTAAGGGAAAACGTAAACTATCCAGTTCTCTAGGGTAAGCCCTGGGGCCGAAATGCTTGAGATCAGCGGGGCGATCGCGTTATAAAACGTACATATTTTCTACCGAGAAGAAAACCCATGCCCACCGTCACCGCCCAGGGAAAGGCCATTCACTGCGAAACCGGGGCCAATCTGCGCCAGGTCTTGCTGGCCAACAGCGTCGATCTCTACAACGGCCAGGCCCAGGTCATCAACTGCCGCAGTCTGGGCACCTGCGGCACCTGCGCGGTAGCAATCCAGGGCGAAGTTTCAGCCGTTAATTGGAAAGACAAGGCGCGGCGATCGCTGCCGCCCCACAGCCCTGCGCGCAACCTGCGCCTCGCCTGCCAAACCCAGGTGCTCGGCGACATCACCGTCACCAAGTATGACGGCTTTTGGGGCCAGGGCGAAACCCTCCTCTGGTAACCCCATCCATCCACCCATCTGCCCATCTGCCCATCACCCTAGCTAGGGCAGACACGTAGGTCTGCCCCTACCCACCCATACCGAATCCGCCTTAGCTAGCCCCGATTGGGCTGGGCAAACGCCGTTGGCCCCTACGCAAGCGGCCTGTTTGGCATCGGGGTTATACAGTTCGGATTGGGTATCGTCTACCCACCTAGCCACCTAATCCTGCTCAATCGCATGCAGCATTTCAGTTTTAGTGCCCTCAACATTGCCCCCCTGAATGCTCACCCGGTAGTGGATCGGGGAGAGATAGCCCTGAATTTTGAGGTCGCGGCACTGCATATGGAGCTGGCTGAGGGCCACCTGGCGATCGCCGCCAAGGCTGTCTAGGTGGTCGCTAAGGCCGAAAAAGGCGAGGCGGTAGAGCAGCTGACGACTAAACTGGCCCTCAAAGTAGCCGCCGTGCACATCGCGCTTTTGGGTGGCGTAATCAAGCGTCAGCACAAAATAATCCCACGGTTTGAGCACCCTTCGCCCCAGAGCTCGGGTCAAAATGCCCATGGGCTCAGCTGAGCAGGTTTGACCGCTGAGGTCATATTTAATATCGGTGTAGTCGGTGCAGTCAAAGTAGGTAAAAAAGTCGGCTACCGTTGCCCGGTTACTGTCTCCATTGGCCTGGGCCTGAAACAGGCTGGCCAGGGTAACCACCCCGCCGGCGTGAAATCGCTGGGCGGTCAAAAACAGACTATCCATGACGTTTGTTTTAGACTTTCTGATCGCCTCCCCCACGGGTAAGTCGATCGGAAAGTCGTGATCTAACGCATCTAAATTGACGAACCCGTAGTCGCTGGCGGTGCCCGTCTGGGTTTGCAGCGCCACATTGCCTAACCGATAGCCCCGCTCTTGGGTTTTGCTGGGGAAGGCGATGTAGTTGGCCGCCGTGGAGGCAATGCGCAGGGCAATGTCGCCCTCGCTGCAAAACAGGTATGACTCTGAAAATCGCCGCAGCGATGAGGCCAAAAAATTGGCTCGGCTCGACACAATGCTCAGCACGGGGATGTCGGGCGAGGCTAAAATCAGCCGCTCTAGCCGATAGATGTCGCCCACATCGCTATCGGGCTGCTTGTGCACCGATGCGGTGTCAAACACATCTGAGAGAATGCGAATCACGTTGGTGACTACAAAGCCGCCCATGCTGTGGCCGATGAAGCTGAGTTTGACCTTGTGGTGCGATCGCTCCCGCCAGCGGCTGCGGGCTTGGGCCATGGCCTGCTGGGGCTGCCCCTGGCTGTCTCCTGTGGCCATCATCTCGGCGGCGGTGCGCTCTAAAAGCGCCAGGTCAATCTGGCGCAGCAGCTCGACTAGGTCGAGCACGCCAAAGTTGTCGGCCCGATAGCTGTCGCGAAAGTACACCACTAGCCGCAGCACCACCAGGGCTGCCATCAGCAGCCCCAGGACCACAAACAACATCAGCGCCAGGCTGAGCAGAAAGCCCCAGATTGACAGTCTAACGGTGGCAAACAGCTCAAAGATCAGCAGCGCTAGGGCGCATAGCGCTCCGGTAAACAGCAGGTCACGGGGCAGCGGCGGCAGTGCGCCCAGCGCTTCTAGGATTTTTCCCCCGCTTAGCTCCACATTCTCAGAGGGCCAGCGATAGCCGACAAAAACGCGGTTAGGGCGGCTCTGCACCATGGTCTCGGGGCGATTGGCGTACCTAAAAATATCTTTGTACCAGGCTTCTACCCCGCTGCGGCTGGTGTTATAGCCGTGGACGGCGATCACGAGTTCGGCATCGCCCTGGGTGCTCATCATGCTGTGCAGGTGGTCGGCAATGGCGGCAATGCCCTGGGCCGCCTGCTGCTGTTTCGTTTCGCTGTCTTCTATGGCCTGTTCAATGTTGGGGGGGGCGCTACTCATGACAAAGTAGCCCGGAATGGTGCCTTCAGTGCCCCTGGGATCGTCCATGTTAGAGATGGTGGCTAGGCTCTCATGATCAAAGACAAATTTTTGAATCTCGAAAGGAAGCTTACTCATAGATGCCCTGAAAGACTGCAAAGAAGGGGTTTCAAGAGCGTAGCCGACGGCCCTGGGCTACTTGTCTGTCGGTTTACGAAAAGTAGGCTAAAGCTCTACTGGCTGATCTTTAACTCAGCTGATTGTGACGGGGAGCTGGGTTAGAGGTGTGCGGTTCACGGTTTATGGCCTGTCTAACACGGTATGTTGCGAACCCTATAGCCCCTTGTTTAGACTTGGCTAGCCAAGACTGGAGCCGCCTGGAGTAGGGTTTGAGTGTAGGGATGCTGGGGCGACTCAAACAGGGTTTTGGTGGGGGCCAGTTCAACAATTTTGCCCTGCTGCATGACGGCGATGCGATCGCACATAAACCGGGCCACCCAGAGGTCGTGGGTAATAAACAAGTAGGTGAGGTCAAACTCTTGCTTGAGGGCAATCATCAGCTCGAGCACCTGGGTCTGCACCGTGGCGTCGAGCATGCTGACGGGTTCGTCGCAAATCACCAGCTTGGGGTGGGTGATCAGGGCGCGGGCGATCGCCACCCGCTGCTGCTGCCCGCCCGAGAGATCGCCCGGAAAGCGATCAAAGAAGTCGGCGGTGGGGTTGAGGCTGACCCGGGCCAGCATGTCGTGGGCCTGTTTTTTGGCCTCAGCCACGGTGGCTAGGCCGTGGATCAGTAGCGGGTCGGCAATGCTTTTGCCTACGCTCATCATCGGGTTGAGGCAGGCGTGGGGGTCTTGAAACACCATTTGCAGCTGCCGCCGCTGCTGGCGCATGGCCTCGCGACTGAGGGTGGTGAGGTCGGTGCCGCCAAACATCACCTGGCCCCCGGTGGGCTTGACCAATTGCAGAATGGTGCGCGACAGGGTGCTCTTGCCGCAGCCCGACTCGCCCACCAGCCCCACCACCTCGCCGGGGTAGATATCGAGCGACACACCATCGACGGCTCTGATCACCTGGGGCTGCCCCCCCAGCAGCCGGGCGATCGGGTTGGCCTCTAGGGTGTAGTGCTGGGTCAGATCTAGCAGCCGCAGAATGGGTTCGGTGGGGGCGGCGGTGTAGGCCAGCCCCTCGGCCTGCTGCATTTGCAGGGCCGACTCCACCAGCGATCGCGTGTAGGCATCCTGGGGGTGTTGAAACACCGCTGCCGCCGCCCCCTCTTCTACTACTCGGCCCTGGTACATGACCGCCACGCGATCGCAGTACTCGGCCACCAGCGACAGATCGTGGGAGATTAGCACCAGGGTGGTGCCTAGATCGTCACACAGCCGGGTCAGCTCATCGAGAATCTGGGCCGACACCGTCACATCCAAACTCGTGGTCGGTTCGTCGGCCACAATCAGCTTGGGTTCTAAGATCATCGCCAGGGCAATCGCCACCCGCTGGCGCATACCGCCGCTAAACTCGTGGGGGTACTGGCCAAACCGGCTGGCGGGGATATTCACCTTTTCGAGCACGGCGATCGCCCGATCCTTGGCCGCCGCCTGGGAGATATCTGAGCGGTGCGCCCGCAGGGTTTCGGTGCAGTGGTCGCCGATGGTCATTAGCGGGTTGAGCCGGGTCATCGGGTCTTGAAACACCAGGGCGATCGCCTCGCCCCGAAACCGCCGCAGCCGCTGGGGGCTAAAGTCGAGCACCGACTCACCGTTAAACCACACCCACCCCTGCAGCTCAGTAGGTTTGGGCAGCAGCCGCAGCGCCGCCCGCCCCAGGGTGCTCTTGCCGCAGCCGCTCTCACCCACCAGGCCCAGCTTTTCTCCGGCAGATAGAGTCAGCGACACTCGATCCACCGCCCGTTCGCCCTGACCAGGGTAGGTGACTGAGAAAGATTCGAGGGCAAGCAGGGAGTCGGGCATGGGGAATGGTAGGTGTAGGTGGTCGGTGATGTCGGTGAGTCAGGGGGTCGGTGTGTTGGGGTTCACTCACCGATCCACCGACCCATCGACTCACCCACTCATTGATCAACTCGTCGCATCAAATAGGCCACCCCAAAGTCCCCGTTCGGGTGCTCTTCTAGCAGGTCGGCCAGCTCAAAGATCCGCTGGGCGATGTCTGGCCCCAGCTTGTCAACGGTGGCCTGGCGCTCGCGTTCAGTGTGCTCTAGCTCGCGCACCTGACTTTGCCAGTCAGCCGCAAAAATATAGTCGATGTGGGCCTGCAGATCGAGCTGATGCAGCAGCTCCCACTCGCCCGCGTCGCACCAGATGCCCTTGCAGTTGGGGCAGCGCTCGACATAAAACGATCCCTGCCGAAGGTTAATGCGCCCTCGCACCAGGTAGCTACGGCAGTCGGGGCACAGGGCCGCCCGGTTATCAAGCGCCGCTGGCTGAAAGCCTGTGCTGAGCGATAGCGGCAGCACCGCCACTTCGACCGGGGCCTCGGGGTCAACCTGCTGCTGCTGCCAGGTGATGTAGTTCTCCGGTGGAATCCAGGCACCGCCACAGCTGGGGCAGGCGTGGACCGCTAGCCCCGGCGCTAGCTGACTGTCTTGGAGGTTGACATCCCCTTCCTTCGGGCACTGATACAAGGCACCTACTCTCCGCTCTTCTAACGCTGTTCTGGCTTGCACTCAATAGAATCCCTACCATTAAACCACTTGGGCTGAAACCCTAGTACTGCAAGGCAGAAGGATGAAGGCAGAAGGATGAAAGGGGATTCCAGGACACACAAGGGTTTTCGCCCTAGCCCATTAAAGTAGCTTACGTTTGCCTCAGCGGACTAGGGGTCTGGGTTTTTCCAGCAACCACCAAGCTAGGTACCCCTCTGGGGGGCGCAGGGCCTGCGCCCCCCAGAGGGAGCTATTCCTCTGCAGGGGCTGGGCCAATTGCCGCCCCTAGGGCCTGGCAAAAGGCCAACAGCTGGGTCAGCTTTTCATCCATCTGGTGCTGGCGCTGCTGGGTGGTAACAGACTGGCGGGCGGCCTGCAAAAAAGCCACATCCATGGCCAGCAGCCGCAGGGTGCGGTTCATTTCGGTGAGCACGGGCTGGGCGCTGGGGTAGGGGCCGGCCAGGGGCATGACCTGGTGCTGAAACTGCTGCTGGGCGATCAAAAACTGCTCCTGGATCTGGCGGCCATCGGGGTTGGCCGATCGCACCAGGTGCCCCAGGCTGTCGAGGTGCGATCGCAGGGTGGTCAGAGCATGGTGCATAGTGGTTTACCCGTTTGGGTCTGGGTGATGGTCTGGCCATCTCTAGCTTGGCCGCATCGTGCGGTGGCTAGGGACTCATTGCCGATTCCCCTACCGATTCCATCTCGGGGGGACAAATGTTAAAGTTAATACACAACTATCCACTAACCCCAGGTGAGCGCTAAGTATTTATTGCAGCCTAGGTCGTGGATGCGACTTTAGCTAAAAATATGGTGTAGGTTATCTCTAGCTCAGGGGCCACCCTGCGATAGCTTGACCCGATTTCGCCATCGACTCGCCATCGACAAAACTTTTGCCCGAGTTTTGCCAGTTTTCTTCTACCCTGTCTGTCTTAAATAGACTCAGAATATAGGCAGATCTCTAAATGCCCTCCCTGAGCCTGGAGGCAGTTCTTCTGTATTACTGATTGATTATCTGTTCCTCGCCCAGTCCTGAATCCTGAATACAGTGTTCAGATCCAAACTCTCACTTTCGGTGTTTTCCTAGTCCACCCACCCCCAGATAGGTCACTGGCATCATGACTGCAACAGTTCATCCCCCCCTCCCCGATGACTGCACTCTCCCAGACTGGCTCACCACCTGTGTGCTAGCCCACCATGATGACAGTCTCACCGACTCAGCCCAAGATTCAGCAGACAAGTCCAACAATCTGCTGGTATGCCAGGCCTTTGAGTTTGCCTACACCCTGCACAAGGGCCAAATGCGCGCCTCGGGTGAGCCCTACATCTGTCACCCCATTGCCGTTGCCGGGCTGCTGCGCGACCTAGGCGGCGACAGCGCCATGATTGCCTCGGGGTTTCTCCACGACATCGTTGAAGACACCGACGTCACCCCCGAAGAAATTGAGAGCCACTTTGGCGATGAAGTGCGGCAGCTGGTCGAAGGGGTAACTAAGCTGTCAAAGTTTAACTTTGACAGCAAAACCGAGCGCCAGGCCGAAAACTTTCGCCGCATGTTTTTGGCCATGGCCCAAGACATTCGCGTGATCGTGGTGAAGCTGGCCGACCGCCTGCACAACATGCGTACCCTAGAGCATCTCAGCGACGAAAAACGCCGCCGCATCGCCCGCGAAACCATGGAGATCTTTGCGCCGCTGGCCAACCGTTTGGGTATTGGCCGGTTTAAATGGGAACTCGAGGATCTGTCATTTAAATATTTAGAACCCAGCGCCTACCGGCAGATGCAGCAGCACATTACCGAAAAACGGGCTGACCGGGAGGCGCGGCTGGTACAGGTGGCCGAAACCCTGCGCCAGCGGATGCACCAGTCCGAGATTCAGGTAGTCGACGTCAACAGCCGCCCCAAGCATCTCTACGGCATCTACCGCAAAATGGAGCGGCAGCAAAAAGACTTCACCGAAATCTACGACATTGCCGCCGTGCGGCTAATTGTCGGCACCAATGAAGACTGCTACCGCGCCCTGGCCATCGTCCACGACGCCTTTCGCCCGGTGCCAGGTCGGTTTAAAGACTACATTGGCCTGCCCAAGCCCAACCGCTACCAGTCGCTGCACACCGTGGTGATTGGCCCCAAGGGTAAGCCGATTGAGGTGCAGATTCGGACGCTAGAAATGCACCACATCGCCGAGTACGGCATTGCCGCCCACTGGAAGTACAAAGAGACCGGCGCTTCTAGCAACACCCGCATCAGCGCCGACGACGAAAAATTTACCTGGCTGAGGCAGCTGCTGGAGTGGCAAAACGACCTCAAAGACGCCAAAGAATTTCTCGAAAACGTCAAGGGCAACCTGTTTGACGAAGATGTTTACGTCTTCACCCCCGATGGCGATGTGGTGCCCCTGAGCCGGGGGGCGACCTCGGTAGACTTTGCCTACCGGATTCACACCGAGGTGGGCAACCACTGCGCTGGGGCCAAGGTCAATGGCCGCATTGTCACCCTCGACACGCCGCTCGAAAATGGCGACATCGTCGAGATTATCACCCAAAAGAACAGCCACCCCAGCCTCGACTGGCTCAACTTTGCGGTCACCCCCAGCGCCCGCAACCGCATTCGCCAGTGGTATAAGCGATCGCACCGCGACGAAAACATCGCCCGTGGCCGCGACATGCTCGAAAAAGAGCTGGGCCGCAGCGGCTTTGACGCGCTGCTCAAGTCAGAACCCGCCCAGATGGCCGCCGAGCGCTGCAACTACCCCAGCGTCGATGACTTTCTCGCCGGGCTGGGCTACGGCGAGGTAACGCTCAACCTGTTTGTCAACCGCCTGCGCGAGGCGGTCAAGGCCAAGCAACCCCTAGAGCCGATCTCCCCCGAAGCCTCCCTGGAAGACTCTGGTCAGTTTCTGGCCGGGGCCGTCACCAGCCGCCATCGTCCGGCCCCCTCTAAAGACCCAATCTTGGGCGTTGAAGGCCTAGTCCACCACATTGCCGGCTGCTGCAACCCCCTGCCCGGCGAGCCGATTATTGGCAGCGTTTCCCTGGGCAGCCGGGGCATTGCCATTCACCGCCAGGGCTGCCCCAATCTGGCCGACATTCCGGGCGATCGCATCATCCCCGTCAGCTGGAACCCCGGCGACCACAACGGCACGCGCCAGACCTACCCGATCGAAGTGCGAATTGAGGTGATCGACCGGGTGGGGGTGCTCAAAGATATCCTGTCTCACCTGTCAGACCTACAAATCAATGTCCACAAGGCCCAGGTCAAGACCTTTCCTGGTCAAACCGCCGAGATCGATTTGGGCCTAGATGTCAAAGACCACGCCCACCTTGAGCAAACCTTTGGTCAAATCCGCAAAATGACCGACGTGCTCAAAATTCGCCGCATCAGCCAGGTGAGCTAGACGCCGACGGCCCTGGGTCTTAGGTTCCTGTAGGCCTAGGCGCAGCACCGTGAGATAATGCGGCTTTGCAAACGCGGCAACAGCATGACAGATCAGGCAAACCCTAAGGCAATTCAGCGGGTCGGCATCATTGGCGGCGGCCAGCTGGCCTGGATGATGGGGCCAGCGGCCCAAAGCTTGGGCCTCGATCTGGTGGTGCAGACCCCAGGCAAAGACGACCCGGCGGTGGCGATCGCCCAGTCTACCCTGCTCGCCGCTGTTGACGATATCGCCGCCACCCAAGCCCTCGCCGCCCAGTGCGACGTGATTACCTTTGAGAACGAATTCATCGACTGTGAGGGGCTACAACCCCTCGCCGATCAGGGCACTATCTTTCGGCCAGGACTAGAGGTGCTGGCTCTAGTGCTCGACAAACGCCACCAGCGAGAATGTTTTGATCGCCTGGGCTTACCCAACCCCCGCTACACCTTTTTAGAGGGCGACGAAAGCGACGCCGAGCTAGGGGCCAAAGCCGACCCCCTGGGGTTTCCGCTAGTGATGAAAACCCGTCGCCTGGGGTACGACGGCTACGGCACCGCAGTGGTCAATGACTCTACCCAGCTCACCGCCACCTGGAAGGCCTTTGATCGCACCCCGGTGCTGCTCGAAGAGTTTGTGCCCTTCAAGCAAGAGCTAGCGGTGATGGTGGCCCGCTCAGCCCGAGGGGAGATAGCCCTGTATCCCACCGTAGAAACCCAGCAGGTCGATCAGATTTGCCGTCGCGTCTTGGCCCCAGCCCAGGTGAATGCTGCCGTGGCCACCCAGATGGAGCGCATCGCCCGCACCCTGGTCGAGCAGCTCCAGCTGGTCGGCATTGTCGGCATCGAGTGCTTTCTCACCCCCGATGACCGGGTGTTGATTAACGAAATCGCGCCGCGCACCCACAACTCGGGCCACTACAGCCTCGACGCCTGTGCCACCTCCCAGTTTGAGCAGCAGCTGCGGGCGGTGTGCGATCGCCCCCTCGGCCCCACCCACCTCACCTGCCCCCAGGCCGTCATGGTCAACCTGCTGGGCCTAGACCAACCCGACGAGGCCCACCACCGCCAGCTAGCCGCCCTAGGGCAGCTGCCCCAGGCCACCCTCTACTGGTACCGCAAAGCCATTCGCCCCGGACGCAAGCTGGGCCACATCACCCAAGGCCTGGGCGCTGGCGCGGATCCTAGGGCCGCTGCCGCTGCGATCGAAGCCATCTGGTACGGTCAGCTCTAGGCAATAAATAATGCGGATGGCGAGACTCGAACTCGCACAGCGTAAGCCACACGCCCCTCAAGCGTGCGTGTCTACCGATTCCACCACATCCGCTGGTGTGTTCTGAACTGTACTGGCTGAACCGTAGTCCAGGGGCACTGTTGAGGAACCTGATGGCCCCAGCACAAGCTCAGATATATAACAGTAAACCATAACGGCCCCCTTGTCAGAGCCCGGCCTAGCAATTTTCTCCCCCTACCCCCGTGATCGGTTCAGCAACCGTCGTATGATGCTGTTTATGGTCGGTTGCGGCAGTGAGCTAGGGTTGCTTGGCTGAGCTGCAAACCCCAATGGTCTGTTGCTATTTGCCCTACGTACATGCGCTTTTCTAAGATTTTGATTGCTAACCGGGGAGAAATTGCGCTGCGCATCCTCCGTACCTGCGAAGAAATGGGCATAGCCACCGTTGCGGTTCACTCCACCGTCGATCGCCACGCCCTCCATGTGCAGCTGGCTGACGAAGCGGTGTGCATTGGCGAAGCCCCCAGCCAAAAGAGCTACCTCAACATTCCCAACATCATCGCCGCCGCGCTGACCCGCAACGCCAGCGCCATTCACCCCGGCTACGGCTTTTTGGCCGAAAATGCCCGCTTTGCTGAAATCTGTGCCGACCACCAGATTGTCTTCGTCGGCCCCTCCCCTGACTCCATTCGTAGAATGGGCGACAAATCGACCGCCAAAGCGACCATGCAAGAGGTAGGGGTGCCCACGGTACCCGGCAGCGGCGGCCTGCTGACCGATGAGGCCGAGGCCTACGCCACCGCCAGCGAAATCGGCTACCCAGTGATGATCAAGGCCACCGCCGGGGGCGGCGGGCGCGGCATGCGCCTGGTCAACAGCGAGCCTGAGCTGATCAAAGCCTTTATGGCGGCCCAGGGGGAGGCCCAGGCGGCCTTTGGCAACTCCGGCGTCTACATGGAAAAGTTTATCGATCGCCCCCGCCACATCGAGTTTCAAATCTTGGCCGACAGCCACGGCAACGTGGTGCACCTGGGCGAGCGCGACTGCTCGATTCAGCGTCGCCACCAAAAGCTCTTAGAAGAAGCCCCCAGCCCTCGGCTCACCGCCGACCAGCGAGAAAAAATGGGCACGGCGGCGGTACTGGCGGCCCAGTCGATTAACTACGTCGGGGCGGGCACCGTAGAGTTTCTAGTCGACAGCCAGGGCAACTTTTACTTCATGGAAATGAACACCCGCATTCAAGTCGAGCACCCGGTTACTGAAATGATCACCGGCATCGATCTGATTGCCGCCCAGCTCAATATTGCCCAGGGGGAAAAGCTGCCCTTCACCCAGTCAGAGATTCAGTTTCGCGGCCATGCGATTGAGTGTCGCATCAATGCCGAAGACCCCGACCACAACTTTCGCCCCAACCCTGGCCGCATCAGCGGTTATTTGGCCCCCGGCGGCATGGGCGTACGGATGGATTCCCACGTGTATACCGACTACGAAATTCCGCCCTACTACGACTCGCTGGTGGGCAAGCTGATTGTTTGGGGCCCAGACCGCCCCACCGCCATTCGCCGCATGCGCCGCGCCCTGCGAGAGTGCGCCATCACCGGGCTGCCCACCACCATCGGCTTTCACCAAAAGGTGCTAGAAAACGCCAATTTTCTCAGCGGCGATGTCTACACCAACTTTGTCGCCGAGATGATGGCGATCAAGTAGCGGGTGAAACGGGCCTAGCCGAGCATCCGCAACAATCCCTGCTGACCTACCAGAATTTCTCTCAGCAGGGTGACTATGCCCACCCAGATCACCGGGGCGATGTCGACGCCGCCGATGGGGGGCACCAGCCTGCGCATGGGCACCAGCAGCGGCTCAGTCGGCCAGGCCACCAGGGAGAACGGCAGCTTAGATAGATCGGCTTGGGGGTACCAGGAGAGCACAATGCGAAAAATAAACAGCAGGGTCATCAACCCCAGCAGCAGGCCGATGCCGATGCTTAGTAATTGTGTAGCGGCCACGGGTCAACCCTCCAAAATACGCTGTGTATACAATTCTAAAGCTTTCCTGGGTCTATTCTCTGGCCCCGGACGGCGCTGGGCTCAATCGCTGGGCTCAATCGCTGGGTCTGCGGATGGGGGATAAAGATCTAGCCTCAGGCGGCGAGCTGTGGTGCAGCGGGCAGAACTTGATCAATAATGATCAGTAACAATCGGTTTTAATCGTTAATCAGGATCATAAGGATATGACACCGTCTTTAGCCAACTTCTTGCTGAGCCTGCTTGCCGGGGCCGTGATCATCGTTGTCCCCGCCACTGCTTTTTTGGTATTTGTCAGCCAGCGCGACAAAATTCAGCGCCAGTAGTCTGAGGGTCTGACCCCGTGGGCCTAGGCCCACGGGCATAACTCTGGTAGCTTTGCGATCGCGAACCCGCTAGGCGTTCCCGATTTTTTCGTTAAGTCGGCTAGAATTAACGTGTTCGGTTGGCAGAGGCGATCGCCTAAGAGGAATTTGCCGTGAATTTTGGTACCCCCGTCCCCCTGCTGCTGGGCATCTTTATGGTGATCTGCGCGGTGGCGTTGTTTTTTTTAGACCGGCTCAAACCCGGCTATGAGCGTGATAGCGACAAGATCTATGCCATTCTCTTCCTGATCTCAGGAGTGTTTTTGCTCGGCAACTTGACGATGGACATCATTCCCTCCTTTCAGCAGATGCTGATGGTGGGCATGCTGGTGTCGCTCATGATTCAAAACATCAACGCTAGATCTCCCATTGCGGTGCGCTCTGGCCCGGTGGCTGACGACGGCGGCTACGGTGACGGCTACCGCCAGCCGCCTGCTCGGGGAGGCCGCCCGCCCGCCTACATCCCTGACAATCGCGCTAACCTACGGGCTGAGCTAGACCGCCGCGACTATGGCTCCGACGATCGCTACAATCGCCCCCGGCCCATGCTCGGTGGCCGCGAAGAACCGGGGGGTCGCCCACCCTACGCTCAAGATAGCTACAACGCCTATGGCGACGACCGACCGGTGCGCCGCAGCGATGGCCCCCCAGACCGCCCTATGGCCGGTAGACCATTAGACAGTCGCCCAGACGGCCCCCCGCCCGCCCGCCCGCCCCTGAACGGCTCCGATGGCCCGCCCTACTACGGTGGTGGTCCTCGCCCTACCGATGACCGTGTGCGTCGCCGTCGCCCCCCCAAAAGCCGTGGCGAGTACAACGATCGCTACCGCCTCGATCCTGGCCCGCCGCCCCGCCCCGACTATCGCCCCGATCGCGATCCGCTGTAGGTCAAGCTCATAGTTTGGCAACGTCTTTGGCCTGATCTCGGTGAGCGTTTTGTCGTCTTTGCCCGTCGATTTTGATACCGCTACGATTGCTGGCACGGCGCTATGGGCGATCGCACTCTACTGGGGGTTTTCACCCCTAAGCGATCGCCTGATCGCTACGCTAGAAAGCTGGCTGGGTGAAGACTCGCCGGCGGCGTCGCTGCTGAGCGTGGTGCCTTTTTTGGCGGTGGGGGGCTTAGCTCACTACGGTCTGACCCTGTCGCTGGGGGGCAGCTGGGCCGTCAGCCTGGGGGTGATTTCTGCCATCGGCGGCGGCGTGTACGAGCTGGGGCGACGCGACGGCCAGGCGTCGGAGTAATGCCTGGCCGCTGTGCCAGTGCTCTCAGGCGCAAAAAAGCTGAAGAAATCGGCAGAAACCGGGGGCTGCTTCTATGGTGAAGGGAACGACAGCAGGAGCGATCGCACCCCATGCCCCCATCCACCCTGACCACCCCCTGGGCCACCTTGCAAAACGGCTCCGACATTCGCGGTGTCGCCCTCGCGGGCGTTGCTGGCGAGGCGGTCAACCTCACCCCGGCGGTGGTCACCACCCTGGGTAAAGCCTTTGCCACCTGGCTATCAGCCGCACTAGATCGCCCCTTAGATGAGTTGACCATTGCGATCGGGCGCGACAGTCGGTTGTCTGGGCCTGATCTGATGGGGGCTGCGATCGCAGGCATGGCCTCCCTAGGCTGTCGGGTGCTAGATGTGGCCATGGCCTCGACCCCAGCTATGTTTATGGCCACCGTGTTGCCCGAGTTTGCCTGCCACGGGGCGATCATGATGACCGCCAGCCACCTGCCCTTCAACCGCAACGGCCTCAAGTTTTTTACCCGCCAGGGCGGCCTGGGCAAAGGGGATATCTCGCGCATTTTAGAGTTGGCTGAACAGGGTAAATTCCCCACGGCGACAGCCCCTGGACTCGTAGAAAGCCGCGATTTGATCGGGGTCTACGCGGCAGGTTTGGTGCAGCAGATGCGCCAGTCGGTCAACCATCCCGAGCACTACGATCAGCCGCTGCAAGGGCTCAATATTGTTGTCGATGCGGGCAATGGGGCGGGCGGCTTTTTCGCCAGTCAGGTGCTCGAACCGCTGGGGGCAGACACCACCGGCAGCCAGTTCCTAGACCCCGATGGCACCTTCCCCAACCATGTGCCCAACCCTGAAAACGAGGCGGCGATGACCTCGATCTGCCAGGCCGTGGTGGCCCAGGGGGCCGACTTTGGGATTATTTTCGACACCGATGTCGATCGTGGCGCGGCGGTCGACCACCAGGGGCGCGAGCTCAACCGCAACCGGCTGATTGCGCTAATTGCTGCGATCGTGCTGCAAGAGCACCCCGGCACCACCATCGTCACCGACTCCATCACCTCCGATGGGCTGACCCAGTTTATCGAGACCGAGTTGGGGGGCATTCACCATCGGTTTAAGCGGGGCTACAAGAACGTGATCAACGAGGCGGTGCGGCTCAACGAGGCGGGTCAGCCGAGCTGGCTGGCGATCGAAACCTCTGGCCACGGGGCGATGAAAGCAAACTACTTCTTAGACGACGGGGCCTATCTGGTCAGCCAGCTGCTGGTGGAGCTGGCCAAAACCCGACTGGCTGGCAAACAGCTCACCGACCTGATCGCCCCTCTACAAGCCCCCGAAGAGAGCGAAGAATTTCGCCTCAAGATTCAAACCCCAGACTTCAAGACCTGCGGCAGCGGGGTGATTGAGCAGCTGCAAGCCTTTATCGCCACCCAGCCCGACTGGGCGGTGGTGCCCAACAACTACGAGGGGGTGCGAGTGGCCTGCCAGTCGCCCGCAGAGAAGGGCTGGTTTTTGCTGCGGCTGTCGCTGCACGACCCGGTGCTGCCTTTAAATATTGAGTCAAATGTGCCGGGGGGTGTGGCTAAAATAGCGCAGCGCCTGCAAGCATTTTTCAGGCCTCTGGCCCAACTCGATATCTCGGCCCTAGAACGGTAAGCCATGATCTCTCCATCTCAGCTGCCCCGGTGGGCGATCGCAGCTCTAGCCTTTCCGCTCATCTGTCTCAACGGCTGGCTACTCTATCGGCTGGGGGGCGTTTTGCAACCCATTCCCAGCATTGTGATCACCGCCAGCCTGATCGCCTTTCTGCTCGACTACCCGATCGACTGGTTAGAAAATCGCGGCTTGGCCAGAGGTCTGTCGGTGGCCCTAGTGGTGCTGCTGGCCGTTGTGGCCACCACTGTGTTGGTCGTCTTTTTGGGGCCGCAGGTGTGGCAGCAGCTCAACGACCTGGCCGAACGCCTACCGGGGTGGATTGATCGAGCTAAGACCCAGGTGCTGCTGCTCGAAGAGCGGACGATCTTTCAAAACCTGCCCGTCAACCTCGATCAGCTCACGGTACAGGCAGCCAACCAGCTCACCAACGCGCTACAAGCCACCACCAGTCAGGCCATTGGCGTTACCCTCAGCACCCTCGACAGTGCCGTAAACCTGCTGATCACCGTCGTGCTAGCCATTCTGCTGGTGATCAACGGCGATGCGCTGTGGGAAGGGTTGCTCAGCTGGTTTTCGTCCCCCTGGCAAGCGCAAATTCGCAACGCGCTGCGGCCCAGCTTTCAGGGCTATTTTTCGGGGCAAGCTACCCTAGCGCTAATTTTGGCAACGGCACAGTCGCTGGCCTTAATTCTGCTCAAGGTGCCCTTTGGGCTGCTGTTTGGCCTGGTGATTGGTCTAGTTAGCATCATCCCCTTTGGGGGCACGGTGGCGGTGGTGGCGGTGAGCACGCTGCTGGCCTTTCAAGATGTTTGGCTGGGCCTGAAGGTATTGGGCGTGGCGATTGTGCTAGGGCAAATTAACGACAATTTGGTCGCCCCGCGTCTGATGGGGGGCATCACCGGGCTCAACCCGGCGGTGATTATCGTAGCGCTGCTGACGGGGGCAAAATTTGCCGGGTTTCTGGGGTTGCTGCTGGCCGTACCGACCGCCAGTTTTATTAAAAAAATTGTCGATGCAGTACGCGATCCGAGCCGCAAGCCCGAGATAGAGACCTTTCAAAGCAAGAGCAATGTTTTGGAGTCTACGCCCCTCTAGTAGTCGAAGGCAGAAATAGCCCCCCTATTTCCGAAAGGCGTAGTCCCTGGAATACAGAGAATCTCCTTTCTGCCTTCTGCCTTCATACTTCTGCCTTCCTGTACTAGGCACACAGAATCGGGGCTGGGTTGGTGTAGTTGATGGGTTGACAGCCAAAAAGGACAGGCCTGTGGATTTGGCAAGATTGGTAGCGGCAGGAATAGTAGGCCTGGTGAGTGCTTTGGCATTCGCCACCATCAGCCAGGCCGACAACTACGACTGTACAGCCCCTCTAGGCGCGGCCACCGTAGACCGTTTGCGGGTGCCCGACGGGGCCACATGCAACCTGAGCGGCACCTACGTAGAGGGCAACATCACCGTCGAGACGGGGGCGACCTTGGTGGCTCGAGAGGTGCAGGTAGACGGCAACATTCAGGCTGACCATGCCGCGCAGGTTACGGTCATGGGCCGATCGCGAGTGGGCGGCAGCATTCAGGTCAAGCAGTCGGGTGGAGCGACGGTGCTCAACAGCCACATCCAGGGGAGCCTGCAATTTGACCACAACAGCCGCGCCCTGGCCAGCGAAAATAACTACATCGGCGGCAACCTTCAGGCGGTCAACAACCGGGGCGGCCTGCGGGTATTGGCCAACCGCATTGACGGCAACTTGCATTGCAAAGCAAATCGACCGGCCCCCACGGTGCGGGGCAACATTGTGCGCGGCCTTAAAGCAGACCAGTGCGATCGCTTTTAAGCCGGGGTGATCTCTACAACGTCAGACCCCAGGGTTTTTGCAAAAACCCTGGGGTCTACGACAGCTAAAATCTCGCCAATCTAGCTACCTAACTGCCGACGATGCCGCCGTCGGTTTTGGTGATCACCACCGTGGCCGAGCGAGGGTAGATTGCCGGGTTGCGATCGGGCCACTGGGAGTTGACCTTGCCAGCGGCAAACTCTTCCTCGGTGGTGGTGGCACCGGGGTGCTGCACGTTGATAAACATGGTGCGCTGGTCGGGGGTGGTGATCACGCCCGTGATCTCCTGCCCCAGAGGGCCGGTCAAAAAGCGGCGAATTTCGCCGGTTTCAGGGTTGGCCGCCAGCATCATATTGTTGCCAAACTGGGCGTGATCGCCCTGATTTAGCACGCTCTCGCTCATGTCGGTTTGAATCCACAGGCGGCGATCGGGGTCAAACCAGAGGCCGTCGGGTGACGAGAAGATATTGTCTGGGTCGAGCGATCGCCCCGACATTTTTTGGCTGTTGTCTTCAGGGCCAGCCAGCACAAACAGATCCCAATCAAAGGCCAGGGCCGTGGGGTTGTTGCCCGCTTCGCTCCAGCGCACGATTTGGCCCCACTTGTTGCCTTCGCGGGGGTTGGCGGCGTTGATCTGCTCGGCGGTGCGGCGGGTGTTGTTGGTCAAGGTAAAGTACACCTGCCCATTGGTTGGGTCTACTGCACCCCACTCCGGGCGATCCATCTTGGTCGCGCCTACAAAGTCGGCGGCGGCGCGGGTGTTGACCAGCACCTCAGCCTGGCTGGCAAAGCCGTTGGCCGCAGTCAAACCGTTTTGACCCTGCTCTAGGGCCAGCCATTCACCGCTGCCATCATCGTTAAATTTGGCCACATAGAGGGTGCCCTCGTCTAACAGTGCGCTGCTGGCGGTGGCGCTGCGGTAGGGCTGAGCCGACACGTACTTATAGATATACTCAAACCGGGCATCGTCACCCGCGTAGCACACCACGGGCTGCCCCTCCACGGTGGGCTGAAAGACCACCCCTTCGTGGGCAAAGCGACCCAGGGCCGTATGCTTGACGGGCACGCTGTTGGGGTTGAAGGGGTCAACCTCTACCACCCAGCCAAAGGTATTGGGCTCATTGCGATAGTCGCCCGTGGCGCGGGCAGCCTGGGCTGAGGCGTCAAAGCGCCGGTACTCGTCGGCACCGCTGTCAGCTAGCTCCCAACCATAGCGCCCGACATCGGTCGCCACGCCGTAGCGGGTGTGCTCGCGGGGCAGCTCTGCGTCGTGGTTGACAAAGTATCTGGCCCAGTTTTCTTCGCAGGTGAGGTAGGTATTCCAGGGGGTGACACCGTGGGCACAGTTGTTTAGGGTGCCCCGGGTCATGGTGCCGTTGGGGCTGTACTTGGTTTTGACCAGGTCGCTGCCGCGCACGGGGCCGCGCATTTCCATGGGGGTCAATCCAGTAATCCGACGGTTGCGGGCATCCCGCTGTACAGCCCAGGTACCATTGGCCTGCTTGGTCACACGAGCCACTGACACCCCATGGGCGTTGAGTTCCTTTAGAACCTGGTCAGCTTCACGAGTCTCTTCCTGCATGGGCACAGCGCCAGAATCGAAGGCCATGCCCACAGCCGCCTGATGCATAAAGCGAGGTTCGACATATTCGTGGTTCATCACCAGCAGGCCGTCTGCTGAGCTGCCCTCGTAGGGAGATCGCCCCTCAATCGGGAAGAAGTGCATGCCGTCGTGGTGCATGCCCACCTGCATACCCTGCTCTGCGCCGGTATTCTCTAGCCTATAGGCGGGGTAGCTGCCGGTAATCGGCTCGCCCCAGGGCATCAGGGTGCGGGCGGTGTAGCCCTCGGGCACCACAATGGTGTCGGCTGCGCTGACAGACACGGGCTTAAAGCCCAGCAGACTGGTGGTAGCAGCGGTTGCGGCCTGGGGGCGCAGGCTGTTGGCCACGGGGCCTGCAAACATGGAGGTCACCGCCAGGGCCAGGCTGCCCTTGAGCATCGAGCGCCGCTGCAAGCG
>RECJ01000065.1 GCA_007694115.1 Leptolyngbya sp. DLM2.Bin27
CGGGCCAGGGTTTGGGCCAGCAGGGTCTTGCCGCAGCCCGTGGGGCCAATCAGCAAAATGTTCGACTTTTGCAGCTCAACTAGGTCCTCGGGAGCTTCGCCCTCAATCCCCTGTAGATAGCTGAGGCGCTTGTAGTGGTTGTAGACCGCTACTGACAGCACTTTCTTGGCCTCGTCTTGGCCAATCACATGGTCGTCTAAGTAGTGCTTGATTTCTCGCGGCTTAGGTATCTGCCCAAGGGCAATGGCGGGAGCAGCTTTAGGCCGATCTGCCGGAGCCTCTCGGCGGGGAACCGGCTGGGCGATGGCCGTGCCCGAGTCAAACAGCTCTTCGTCCAAAATTTCGTTGCACAGGTCAACGCACTCGTCGCAGATATAGACCCCCGGCCCCGCAATCAGCTTGCGCACCTGCTCCTGAGACTTGCCGCAAAACGAGCACTTTAGATGGGAGTCGTACTTAGACATGGAATGACCCTAGTTTAGTGCAGTCATAGAAACGGCTGCCGAGAGCGACTGCTTTTCTACAACATCATCAATGATGCCGTAATTCTTAGCCTCAGCCGCAGACATGTAAAAATCGCGCTCGGTGTCAGCCTCAATGCGCTCTATGGGCTGTTCAGTGTGGTGAGCGATAATCTCATTCAGGCGGCTCTTGTGGTAAAGAATTTCCCGCGCCTGAATTTCAATGTCTGTGGCCTGCCCCTGGGCACCCCCCAATGGCTGGTGAATCATAATGCGTGAGCTGGGCAGCGACAGGCGCTTGCCCTTAGCACCGGCGCAGAGCAAAAACGCACCCATACTGGCGGCCAGACCAAAGCATATCGTCACCACATCGGGGCGAATCTGCTGCATGGTGTCGTAAATCGCCATCCCGGCGGTGACAGAGCCGCCGGGAGAGTTGATGTAGAGCTGCACATCTTTCTCGGGCTCTTCAGCATCCAGATAGAGCAGCTGAGCCACAATTGAGTCAGCCACCTCGTCCATGACCGGCGTGCCCAAAAATACAATCCGCTCCCGCAGCAGACGAGAGTAAATGTCAAAGGCGCGCTCTCCTCGCCCCGACTGTTCTACAACAACGGGCAACATGCTGCGAACCTGGTCAGCGTGGCTCAAGCTCAAAATGGGGCTACTCAATGGGTTCGATGCAATCATAATGGGTTTGAGCGAGATTTCAAGGGTTTTAGGGATATTGATTTACGTCAGCGGACCTTTGAAGCTGCTTTGTGGCTGAAAGAAGCTCGGCTAAGCACGGCTTAGCCATCGGCCAACCTAACCGTCATTATGCCCCAAAAAACTGGGTTCACGGGGTAGGACAGCCGATGATTAGCCAAACTTATACCTGGGCTAGTTGACGCTCTGATCGCTGCCAGTCTCAGACTCCCCCCCAGAGGGCGCAAGGGCCGCTTCTGCCTCAGCTTCTACAACTTCGGCCTCGACCGTAACTGACTCCACAGCCACAGCCTCCGCCTCTAGAGTGGCATCCTGTGCCATGGCCGCTGCCTCCTCAGCGTCTTCTTTTTGCAGAGTGCCCTCAGGCACCAGCTCTACGGTGTTGGTCGATTCTAGCCAGGTGAGAATTTTTTCTTGCAGTAGCTCTTCGGTCAGCACCTGCTTGAGGCGGTCGGGGTCAATCTGGCTGGGATCTTCAACCTCGGCCATGGCCTCTTTGATCTTCTCCTGTAGGGCCTCTGCTTCGATTTTGATCCCCTCCTGCTTGGCCACTTCGCCCAGGGCCAGGGTGCGCCGCAGACGGTCGATTGCCTCAGGGCGAGTGCGCTGGCGCATGCCGTCTATCAACTCGCGGGTCAGCATTTTGTTGACGTCAATGCCCTGGCGGCTCAGCTGCATGATGGTCTGGGTGAGCAAGAAGTCCACCTCTTTTTGCACCAGAGTGTTGGGAATTTCGGCCTCTAGGTGCTTGACTAGAGCGTCAATGAGGGCGGCATCTCGGTTGGCCTTGGTTTTCTCGTCGGCTTCTTCCTGGTAGCGATCGCTCAGCGAGGCCCGCAGCGCTTCGATGGTTTCAAACTCGCTGATCTCCTGGGCAAAGTCGTCATCGAGATCGGGCAGTTCTTTTTCCTTCAGCTCTTTCAGGGTGATCGAAAACACCGCTGGCTTGCCCGCCAGTTCAGCTTGAGAATAGTCGTCGGGGAAGGGAACCTCGACCTCCTTGGCCTCTTCTAGGGCCATGCCGACAATGCCTTCCACAAAGCCGGGGATAAACCGCCCTTCCTCTAGCTCGACTTGAAAGTCGGTACCTGATCCGCCCTGGAACTCTTCAAACTCGCCGCTTTCGGTCTGGACTTTACCGACAAAATCAATCACCGCCACATCGCCAGCCTGGGCCGGACGATCTTCAATCGGCACCAGGGTGGCCAAATTGTTTTGGTACTGGCGCAGGGTGTTGTCGACGCGCTCGGGGTCGGGCAAGATTTCTTCTGCCTGTACCGACAGGCCCTGGTAGGTCTTGAGCGTCACCCGGGGGGGCACATCGACTGAGGCCTGAATGGTTACGGGCTGACCGGGTTCATACTGACCAATCAGCTCCTCAAAGGAGGTTTTGAGCTGGTAGTTACCGATCGCATCGATGTCTTCTTGCTTGATGGCTTGATCGACGGCGTTTTGCACCAGCTCTTCGATCACGGCTGCTTTAAACTGACTGGCCCCAACCCGCTGCAAAAAGACCTGCCGGGGCACCTTGCCCTTGCGAAAGCCCGGCACATTGACCGTCCGCATCATTTTACTCAGTACCTGGTCATAGGTTTTCTGAGACAGATCGGCGGGAATCTCAATCTCTAGGCCTACCTGGCTATCGGGCAGTACTTCCTGGGTAACTTTCATGGGGTCTTTTTGCTAACTAGACGGCGGCTGCGCGCTCAAACGTGAGCAGAAAACTTTTGGCGCAATTAGTAAGCATACTCTATCGCTATGGCTCCATGGGTGTTGCTGGGGTTTAGTCCTACAATCTGGGGTCGACAGCCTTTGGGCTAGGGGCCATCGACCCAAAATCCGACCAAGATCCGAACCCGACAGGCCGTTCTCGAATATTTTGGTTTCTCTCAGTTGTGCTCATATCTCGCTGGCTGCTGGCAAAGCTGGGTCGGCGCTGTTGGAGGACAAAGCCAAGGTGTTAGTATCAGCGGATGCAAATCCACTTTGAGAGTTAACTGAGGTAGCGCTGTGTCGAACGGGCTGAGAGTTGCGGTGTTAGGGGCCACGGGGGCGGTAGGGGCTGAGCTTTTGGCCCTGTTAGATCAGCGATCGTTTCCCCTCAAAGACCTGACTCTGCTGGCTTCGCCTCGCTCTGCGGGCACCACGCTGACCTTCAAGGGAGAAGCCATCCCGGTACAGGCCGTGGGGCCAGACTGCTTCAACGGCATCGATCTGGTGCTGGCTTCGGCGGGGGGGGCGGTGTCGCAAACTTGGCTACCCCAGGCGGTAGCAGCCGGGGCTGTGTGCATCGACAACTCTAGCGCCTATCGCATGGATCCATCGGTGCCGTTGGTGGTGCCCGAGGTCAACCCTGAGGCAGCCCAGACCCACCAGGGCATTCTTGCCAACCCCAACTGCACCACCATTCTCATGGCCCTGGCGGTGTGGCCTCTGCACCAGGTGCAGCCCGTACGGCGGCTGGTGGTTGCCACCTACCAGTCGGCCAGCGGGGCCGGGGCCAGGGCGATGGAGGAAGTCAAGCAGCAGGCCCGCGCCATTCTAGCGGGAGAAGAGCCGGTGGCGGAGGCATTTCCCTATCCCCTGGCGTTTAATCTATTTCCCCACAATTCGCCCCTCAACGAGCAGGGCTACTGCCAGGAGGAAATGAAGATGGTCAACGAGACTCGCAAGATTTTTGGGGCCAGCGAGCTGAGAATTTCGGCCACCTGTGTGAGGGTTCCCGTACTGCGCGCCCACTCCGAAGCGATTAATATTGAGTTTGAGGCACCGTTTTCGCCCCAAGTGGCTAAGGCGTTACTGACTCAGGCTCCGGGGGTCAAAGTGGTTGAAGACTGGGGTCGCAACTACTTCCCTATGCCCCTAGAGGCCAGCGGCCAAGATGACGTCTTAGTCGGGCGCATTCGCCAAGATATCTCTAACCCCAATGCCCTAGAACTATGGCTCAGCGGCGATCAGATTCGCAAGGGGGCAGCCCTCAATGCGGTACAGATTGCTGAGTTGGTGACTGTGCCGGGGGCGGTAACGGCGGTTTAGAGAGGGTTTAAGGGGTGCAGACGCGGGGTTTCAGGCGCAGGCATCGGGCCTCGGACTCAGCCGAGGGCCTAAATCTGAAGCTCGAACTGAAACCCGAAATTGAAAACCCTCTTCCCGCCTAGGGCGAACTTGGTATAATCTCAGGGTCATTGAACTTCGTAGGATGTAAGGCAGTCGGGTGACGTATTTTGGCAGAGTGCTAACGGCAATGGTGACGCCATTTTCTGAAGATGGCTCCGTTGACTACGCTGTGGCTGAGCATCTCGCCGACTACTTGGTCAGCCATGGCAGTGACGGGCTAGTGGTGTGCGGTACCACGGGTGAGTCGCCTACCCTGAGTTGGCAAGAGGAGTACCAGCTGTATAAGACCGTACGCGAAGCTGTGGCCGGCCGTGCTAAGGTAATCGCAGGTACAGGGTCTAATTCAACCTCAGAGGCGATAGAGGCCACCCGCCACGCTGGTGAACTGGGGTTAGATGGGTCGCTGCAGGTAGTGCCTTACTACAACAAGCCTGCGCAAGAAGGGCTTTATTTGCACTTTAGCCAGATTGCGGCAGCGGTGCCTGACTTGCCCATTATGCTTTACAACGTGCCTGGACGTACCAGCTGCAACCTGGCCGTAGAGACTATTGCCCGGCTAGCAGAAATATCAAATATAGTGGCTATCAAGGAGGCCAGTGGAAGTCTAGATCAAGCCAGTCAAATTCGTTGCCATACCCCCGCCGATTTTGGCATCTATTCCGGGGATGATTCGCTGACCTTGCCGGTGCTTGCCGTGGGTGGCTGCGGGGTAGTCAGCGTTGCCAGTCATCTGGTTGGCCCTCAAATTCAGGCTATGGTGCAGGCCTACGAAGCCGGAAAACCCCGGTTGGCCACAAAAATTCATTTACAGCTGCTGCCTTTGTTCAAGGTGTTGTTTGTGACCAGTAACCCAGTGCCGCTAAAGGTGGCTTTGGCCAAGCGAGGGTGGTCAGTGGGCAATGTGCGATCGCCCCTGTGTATGCCCGATGAGACGATGTGTGCTGCAATCTTAGACGTGCTGCAGCAGCTTTCTGACCAAGGTGTTTTAGCGCCCACGGTATAGACCTTCCAGCGGCCAGTTGGTCTATTTAGAGAGCAAACGCGATCGCTACTATGCTCTATGCTGCGGTTTGACAGCTGCTGGTTGACGATCCGCCCAGCCTGGTTCAACCCCCCTCAAGTTTCTAACAACTGAATAGCCTGCTTATCCCTCATTCCTGTGTAAACGCTATCTATGGTTCTATCTGTATTTTCAATGGCCCCGACTGTTCTAACTGCCCATGGCGCGGCATTTATCTGGGCTACTGTTGTTCCCATAGTCGCTAACGCCTAGCGCTGGCTAGGTCTACCCTGTCTGCCTACCACAGGTGCAACGACCCCGTGGTAGCTCGGCTGCAGATTGCCGCCGCTCCTCAGCGCCAGCTTTCCTCCCAGTTTTTAACCCTAGCTTTCAACCTTTTCAATCCAACTAACTGTTTACTGACGAGACTGTTTATGACTTCAAAGACTTCAAAGACTTCAAAGACTTCAAAGACTTCAAATTCTGCCAACAATGCCCTCAAAATTATCCCGTTGGGGGGGCTGCACGAGATCGGCAAGAACACCTGCGTATTCGAGATTAACGACGAGATTATGCTGCTCGATGCCGGGCTAGCCTTTCCCACCGACGGCATGCACGGGGTCAATATCGTGCTGCCCGATGTCACCTACCTGCGGGAAAATCGCCACAAGATCAAGGGCATGA
>RECJ01000082.1 GCA_007694115.1 Leptolyngbya sp. DLM2.Bin27
GCCGCTCAAACAGGGCCGAGAAGATCATCGCCCCGGCGGTGATCAGCAGCAGCAGGCAGGCAGAGAGGTAGGCAGAATCTTCCAGATTCCACACCTCTTCCCAGACCAAGATCAGGGCAAACAGGGCAAACAGAAACCAGCCGCCCCAGCGGTCCGCCGCCTGCCGAGGCCAGCGCTGGAGCCGGCCAGGGAAGAGTTTCTCAGAAACCCACTGGGTGACTTCGCCGTAGATCATAAACGGGCACACCGCGCACCATAGCCGCCCTACAAACGGGAACCCCAGCAAAATGAGCGGCCACCACCAGGCCCAAAACACCGTCAGGGCCACATTCTGATGGCGCTGCTGGGGGCCAAACCAGAGCACGGCAATCACCACCGCAAACAGCCCCAGGGTGAGGCCGTAGTTGATCCGATCGGGCCACCAGGGGCTGCGCAAAAACCGCCGCAGGTCGGGGTAGCGGTTGAGCAAATTCAGCCGCATCTGGCGCTTTTTGCTCTGGGCAGGCCAGATGATCTCTTCGGTGATCAGCCCGCCCCCCGAGAGCTGGGCCGCCGCCCGCTCCACCAGGTTCTCTAGCTCCCGCAGGTTGTTGGGAAAGTCGTAGGACTGCAATCGTCGAATCGCCTCGGGGGCAACCGTAATCCGCCCCGTGCCCCGGCGGCGGCAGATCAGCGACAGGTAGTAGTTGACCCAGTCTTCGAGATCGGTCTTGCGCACCCGCAGGGGCGGCACCTTGATGGTTTCAGCCACTGCACCGCCGAGAACGGGGAGACCCTGCTCAGAGAGCAAAATGATTCGAGCCTCGGCCTTCACCAGGGGCGATGTTTCGCCGTTGCGGCCCACGGGGCGATACTGCCCGGTCTTGAGCAGCTGGGCCAAGGGGGCGACCAGATCGGCATCGAGTTCGTTGGGGTTGTTGAGCACCAGGGTGCCGGGGCCCAGTGCCTTTAAAAGGCCCAGCCGGCCCCCGGCTCGGCCAAACAGATCGGCCCCGCTAGCTTGCAGCTGGCCACAGTCGACTTTGATGATCGGCAGCCGCCGCTGGGTCGAGCCAAAGTGAACCAGGGCAGCCAGGTTGTCTTTCTCTAGGCCCGGTTCGCCAAAGATCAGCACCGAGCGGCGATGGCTGGCGGCTTCGCGGATCTGGGCGCGCAGGCGATCGCCGTAGCGACTGCGGCCAATCACCCCCCGCTTGGCCTTGGCCACCAGGTAGGGGCGCAGCACCCCCTGGCGCTCTTGCTCGAGGTCAAACTGAAATGACAGCCGTTTGACCGCATCGACCAGCTGTCGGGTAAAGGTTTGCAGTATCTCGGGGTATTGCTGCACCAGCGCTTGGAACTGATCGCGAGCGATAAACCAAAGGGTGCTATCGGTGAGGGTGCGAATGGTTTGCTCGGTGGGCTGCTCTAGCAGCAGCGCCTCTAGATTGAGCACGGCACCGGGCAAAAAGCTGACCCCCCCCAGCTCGGCCTCGGTTTCGAGCTTGCCCTGCCAGAGAATGTAGAGACCCTGGGGATCTTGCTCGGCGGTGACCACCGTGTCGCCCTTGGCTAGGGTGATGGGTTCTAACTGACGGGCTAGGGGGGCCAGGGTGGTGGCGGGCAGCAGACTGAGGGGGGTGCGCTCCTGCAAAAAGATCGTCCGGTCAGATACAGTCATGGCAGTTTACCCACGCTCTACAGGCTGTAGCCCCATGATGATGGCAAATGACCTCTGGGTGCCGTTGGCATTACTCAGCTTAATTATTGCGGCGGCGGTGGCCTTTAGCCGGGCAAAAAAGTAGTGATGCCGTCTTCCGGCATAGCCTCACCAAAACTTTTCGTTCAGCAGAGCGTCTAGATCTGTGCTGCTGGGCCAGCGATCGGGAAACACCGTCTGGGGATAGTCTTCACGCACAGTTGCCAAGGCCTCAGCCCAACATTTAGAGAACAGCGGTTCGACCTCGTTGCGGAGGCTGGGGGACTGCTCAAGTAGGTCAAGCAGCTGTCGCCGCTGCTCTCGAATCGTGATTTCCCAGCCCCGATAGTCATTTGGGGCATCGACGTAGATGCGCTTTAGCAGGTGGGCTAACAAAACTCGCAAACGACTTTTTAACTCCCGGCGATCGCGTCCTGCCAAACCTTCAATTTCCTCAATCAATCCCTCCACATCCAGGGCGGCGAAATTGCCCGCCCTGAGCTTAGCCACAGTGTCGTCGTACCAGGCCACTAGGTCTTGCTGGTAGAGGGTTTGGGGAGAGGTGGCTTTAACCATCAGCGGTGCTTATGAGGAGATCTTTGATCATGTTAGAGACGCTGCCAAAATTTTTCGCTCAGCAGCCCATCTATATCTGTACTGCTGGGCCAGCGGTCGGGAAACACCGTCTGGGGATAGTCTTCTCGGGCATCGGAGAGAGCATTTCCCCAGAGTTCCGGGAAAGTCTTTAGCCAGTGCTGGCGCAAGCTGGGGGATTGTTTGAGCAACTTTTGCAGCTGCCGCCGCTGTTCTCGAATGGTTAATTCCCAGCCTCGATAGTCGTTGGGAGAGGCTACGTACAACCGCTTTAGCAAGTGGTTGAGCAATACCTCGACTCGACTTTCCAGCTCCCGGCGATCGCGTCCTGCCAAGCCTTCAATTTCCTCAATCAATCCCTCCACATCCAGGGCGGCGAAATTGCCCGCCTTGAGCTTGGTCACGGTGTCGTCGTACCAGGCCACCAGGTCTTGCTGGTAGAGAGTTGGGGGAGAAGTCGCTTTAACCATCTGCCGTGCTCGTAGAGAGGACTGTGACCCCAGTTTTAGTACTTGCCCCCATTCTACCGACCGGGCCAGGTTGCCGCCCGGTGGTCTGGGGGTGCGATCGCAGCAGCCCATAGTCATAGACTGAGGTATTTTGGCTGCCCCCTTAGTTTGGTAGAATCAAGAGCTTGCTATAGAAAACACCGCAGCCCGTACGACTTCCCCATCCATTTCAAGGAGAACCCCATGGCCCGCATGTATTACGACACCGACGCCAACTTAGATTTGCTCAACGGCAAGACCGTGGCCATTATTGGCTATGGCTCCCAGGGCCATGCCCACGCCCTCAACCTCAAAGACAGCGGCGTCAACGTGATTGTGGGTCTCTACGAAGGCAGCCGCTCCACCGCCAAGGCCGAGGCCGAAGGCCTGACCGTCAAGCCCGTCGCCGATGCCGTCAAGCTGGCCGACTGGATCATGATTTTGCTGCCCGACGAAGTGCAGCGCACTATTTATAAAGAGTCGATTGCCCCCAACCTCGAAGCGGGCAACGTGCTGCTGTTTGCCCACGGCTTTAACATCAACTTTGGCCAGATCGTGCCCCCCGAAGATGTGGATGTGGTGATGGTGGCCCCCAAAGGCCCTGGTCATCTGGTGCGCCGCACCTACCAGGAGGGCCAGGGTGTGCCCTGTCTGTTTGCCGTCTACCAAGACGCCACGGGTCAGGGGCGCGATCGCGCCATGGCCTACGCCAAGGGCATCGGCGGCACCCGCGCCGGCATTCTCGAAACCACCTTTAGAGAAGAGACCGAAACCGACCTGTTTGGTGAGCAAGTGGTGCTCTGCGGCGGCCTCAGCGAGTTGATCAAAGCCGGGTTTGAAACCCTGGTGAATGCTGGCTACCAGCCCGAGCTGGCCTACTTTGAGTGCCTCCACGAAGTCAAGCTAATTGTCGACCTGGTGGTCGAGGGCGGCCTGGCCCAAATGCGCGACAGCATCTCCAACACCGCTGAGTACGGCGACTACACCCGTGGCCCCCGCATCATCACCGACGAAACCCGGGCCGAAATGCGCAAGGTGCTGAAGGAAATTCAGACCGGCCAGTTTGCCCGCGAGTTTGTGCTCGAAAGCCAGTCGGGCAACGCCGGGTTTACCGCCATGCGCCGCCGCGAAGCCGAGCACCCGATCGAAGAGGTGGGTAAGGATCTGCGGGCCATGTTTAGCTGGCTGAAGAAAGCTTAGAAGAGAAAGAGTTTTGAGTTTTGAGTGCTTAGTTTTGAGTTTTGGTGGACAACCGCAATTCAAAACTTAAAATTCAAAACTCAAAACTCTTCTCTACGCTTCCACCTTCACCTTATTGCTGTAAAACGCCACATAGCCTTTGATATTGCTGGCGGCAGATTTGGGTTCGGCATAGTACCAGGCGGCTCCGGCGTTGGTTTCGCCATTGACCACGATGTCGTAGTAGTTGGCGGTGCCTTTCCAGGGGCAGCCGGTGGTTTTGCTGATCGGCTTAAAGTAGTCTTTATTCAGCGAGTCGGGGGGGAAGTATTGGTTGCCTTCCACGACTTCACAGGCGTCGCTTTCAGCTAACACAACGCCATTCCAGGTAGCTTTAGCCATGGGATACTCTCCAGATTTTCCTTTGAGACTATAGCGAATTTCCTCTGGCGGCGGGGGTGGGAATTTCCTGTAGGTTGAGCTGAGGCACGTTGGCGCAGCCTTGCCAAAGGCAATCACCCAACCCCGTAAAAGGGGGCTACAGGATTGATGGTTACGGCAAGCAATTGGGGGATCGATCTGGCCTCAAAAGCATGCTACCAAGATCGAGAAACCCTTCACAGCTCGTCTAGTCGATCCACTCTGCCATGCTCGATCAATCGCAAACTCCGCTTCTCTCGGCGTTGCAGGCCAGCAGTCGGCGGCCCCATGCGGCATTCTATGCGCCGGGGCACAAGCGTGGGCAGGGGGCCTCGCCACGGCTGCGAGAGCTGCTGGGTGAAGCAGCGCTGGCGGCGGATTTGCCAGAACTGCCGGAGCTGGACAATCTGTTTGCTCCAGAAGGCGTAATTCTTGAGGCCCAATCCCTAGCGGCTGCGGCGTTTGGGGCAGACCACACCTATTTCTTAGCCAACGGCTCGACCTGCGGCATTGAGGCGGCCATTCTCGCTACCGTTGGCCCTGGGGAGAAGATCATCGTGCCGCGCAACGCCCACCGATCGGTGGTGGCGGGGCTGGTGCTGGCGGGGGCCATGCCAATTTTTGTGGCCCCAGAATATAGCCAAGAACTGGGCTTGGCCCTGGGGGTAAAGGCGGAGGACGTTGCTGCGGCCCTGGGGCAGCATCCCGACAGCCGCGCCGTGCTGCTGGTGTCGCCCACGTACCACGGGGTTTGTTCGCAGGTGGGGGCGATCGCAGCCCTCACCCACCACCACGGCATTCCCCTGCTCGTCGACGCAGCCCACGGCCCCCACTTCGCCTTTCACCCCGATCTGCCCACCCCGGCGCTGGAGCTAGGGGCCGACCTGGTGGTGCAGTCAACCCACAAGGTGCTGGGGGCGCTGAGCCAGGCGGCGATGCTGCATACGAGGGGTAGCCGCATTGGCCCCTCGCGGCTGCAAGCGGCGCTCCAGCTCACCCAATCCACCAGCCCCAATGCGCTATTGCTGGCCTCGTTAGATGCGGCCCGGCACCAGATGGCCACCGAGGGCCAGGCGTTGTTGTCTCACACGCTGGAGTTGGCCCGGCAAATGCGCCAGGAACTGGCGACTATCCCCGGCCTGACGGTGATCGATCAACCAGCGGTGATGGCCTGCTCCAGCGTCAGCGATCTCGATCTGACCCGACTGACGGTGGATGTGTCGGGTCTGGGGATCACGGGGCTAGAGGCCGATGACATGCTTCACAACGAACTGGGGGTCACCGTTGAGCTGCCGGAGCTGCGCCACCTGACCCTGATCGTTAGCCTGGGCAATACGGGAGCGGATGGGGAGCAATGCGTGGCGGGGTTGCAATCGCTGGCCAAGCGCTGCGCCGCGCAGTCTTCCGGCGCTGAGAATTGGCCTCAGCCTGCCGGGTTAGACCCTGCCGATACACCGTTTACCCTGCCAGAGGTGACACCCCGCGCGGCCTTCTTTGCACCAACCGAAACCGTTGCCGCCAGCGCTGCGGTAGGTCGCCTCAGCGCCGATACGATTTCGGCCTATCCCCCCGGCATCCCCACCCTGG
>RECJ01000064.1 GCA_007694115.1 Leptolyngbya sp. DLM2.Bin27
CAGTTGTTAGCGCATTGTTAGCAATTGTTTGTTGCTCCGGGCATTGTTGTATCTATACGCCCAAGGAGGCAACCATGGCAGTAACCACTGCAGCGGGACGCCTTGGCGTTTCGCCCTACAGCGAGTCGATGCAGGTAGAGCTGCGGCCCCACTGGACCGAAGACGATGTGGAAGCGGTGATTCGTGCTGCTTACCGTCAGGTCTTTGGCAATCAGTACATCATGGCCAGCGAGCGCAATACCAGCGCCGAGTCTTTGCTCCGGCGGGGAGATATTTCAGTTCGAGATTTTGTCCGGGCCTTAGCCCTGTCTGACCTCTATCGGGATAAGTTTTTCCTGAGCGGGCCGCAAAATCGCTTTATCGAGCTGAACTACAAGCACCTGCTGGGTCGAGCGCCCTACGGCCAGGACGAAATCGCCTTTCACACCGACCTCTACAACACCTGTGGCTACCAGGCAGAAATCAATTCTTACCTTGATTCTGTCGAGTACCGCGACAACTTTGGCGACAATGTGGTGCCCAACTATCGCGGTCACCTCACCCAGCGGAGCCAAAAGACGGTCGGGTTTACCCGCTTTTTTCAGCTCTATCGGGGCTACGGCACCAGCGATCGCGCCCAGCACTGCGGCATGCGATCGCGCCTAGGCACCGAGATTGCCAAAAACTCTGCGTCGCCCGTCGGCAGCGGCGCTACCGGAGCCGCCATCGTGGGGGTGTCTGGGGGCGATCGCGAGAAGCTCTACCGGGTACGAGTCACCCAGGCCGCCAGGCCAGGCGGCCCCCAGGTACGGCGCACCTGCACCGAATATTTGGTGCCCTACGAGCAGCTGTCTCGCAAGCTTCAGCAAGTTAACCGCGCTGGCGGTCGGGTGACTAAAGTCGACCTGGCCTAGGCAGCGGCTTTAATACCTTTCTGGCGGAGTGCTTGGTCTTGCTTTCGCAGGGCTGCGGTGTCGTCTCCAACATTGGCCGACAGGCCGGGGAAAGGGTCTCAGGTGCAAGGTACAGGGTGTCAGGCATACCGTGAACCTTAAACCCTAGACCTAAAACCCCAACTTTCCCTGTCCCAGTCAATCTGGCGACCCTTAAGTACTGCGCCATTTTTTTCATTCTGCTGTGTTGATTGAGCTGACGCTCTCTGAGTCCAGGCTCTTTGAGTCCAGGCTCTTTGAGTCCAGGCTCTCTGAGTCCAGGCTCTTTGAGTCCAGACTCACTGTGATCTCACTGTGTTGATAAGGAGGATAATCCTGTGCCTATTACAACGGCAGCATCCCGATTGGGAACCGCTGCGTATGATGAAACCTCGCCCGTAGAGCTGCGCTCTAACTGGACTGCCGACGACGCCGAAGTGGTGATTCGAGCGGTGTATCGCCAGCTGCTGGGCAACGACTACCTGATGAAATCGGAGCGCCTAGTCGGGGCCGAGTCGCTGCTGAAGAATGGCTACATCACCGTGCGCGACTTTGTGCGGGCTGTGGCTAAGTCTGAGCTGTACAAAGAAAAATTCTTTTACGGCAACTTTCAGACCCGTGTGATTGAGCTGCACACCAAGCACCTGCTAGGCCGCGCCGTCTACGACGAGTCAGAAGTGGTCGAACACCTTGACCGCTACGAAACCGAGGGCTACGATGCCGACGTTGACTCGTTCATCGACAGCGAAGAGTACCAGTCTAACTTTGGCGACAACGTAGTGCCCTACTACCGCAGCTTTGTCTACCAGGCGGGGCAGCGTTCGGTGGGCTTTACCCGCATGTTCCAAATGTACCGGGGCTACGCCACCAGCGATACCTCCCAGGCTGGGGGCAAGCAATCTCGCCTGGCCGGTGAACTGGGCCGCAACACCTCGTCGTCGATCATCAGCCCCACCAGTGCGGCGGCGGGCTGGTCATCCCAGGCCAACAAAATGACCACCCCAGCCAAAGCCCTGGGCGGGTCAACCCCCTACGGTGCCAACGCTGGTAAGGTCTACCGGGTTGAGGTGATGGGTGCTAACCTGCCCCGCTACCCCAAGGTGCGGAAGATCAACACCGCCTACCTGGTGCCCTACGAAAAGCTGTCGGCCAAGCTGCAGCAGATCAACGCCATGGGTGGCCGAGTCACTAGCGTTACCGCCGCCAGCCTCTAGGTTCATGATCGGCTGGGCCAGTTCCTTGGGGCTGGTTCAGCCGGGTTTCAATCGCCCGCTTCGATTCCTCGCAACGACCAGGAGAGTTTTCTATGCTCGCTCAAAACGCCTTCGGCAGTCAGACCACTTCCCCCTCGGGCAACCGGATTTTTCTCTACGAAGTTGAGGGGCTGCGTCAAAACGACACCACCGACCAAAACAACTACCCCATCCGTCAGAGCGGCAGCACCTTTGTCAAAGTGCCCTACAGCCGCATGAACGAAGAGATGCAGCGCATTACCCGCATGGGCGGCAAAATTGTCAGCATTCAGCCGCTGTCGGCCAACGGGGCCAGCGCCGAATAGGCCAGTAGATCTATGACTGATTCTCCCCAACAGCTGGTGGATGCCAATGGGGAATCCCTGACGGTAGACCAGGCGATCGCCAACCTGTGCCAAACCGCCGACACCGGGCTGCGCTACTATGCCGCCTGGTGGCTGGGTCGCTTTCGGGTGGCCGAGCCGGCGGCGATCGCCGCCCTGGTGGATGCGCTGGGCGATGAGAGCGATCGCGCCCCCGACGGGGGCTACCCGCTGCGGCGCAATGCGGCGCGGGCGCTGGGTAAACTGGGCGATCGCACCGTCGTCCCGGCGCTGATTCAGTGCCTAGACTGCGACGACTACTACGTGCGTGAGTCCGCTGCCCAGGCCCTAGAGGCCCTGGGCGATCCCCAGGCGATTCCGGCCCTGAAAAAGCTGCTGGCGGGCGGCGTTGCCGCTGCGATCGCCGTGCCCGACAAGCCCCACCTGGTGCAGCCCTACAATGCCGTAATTGAGGCTCTGGGCACCCTGGGGGCCACCGATGCGGTGGCCGAGATTATCCCCTTCCTAGAGCACGAAGTTGCCCAGGTGCAAAATGCCGCCACCCGCGCCCTCTACCAGCTCACTGGCGAGGCCGCCTACGGCGATCGCCTGGTCGAGCGCCTGCAAGCGCCCAATTTGCAGCTGCGGCGCTCTGCCATGATGGATCTAGGGGCGATCGGCTATCTGCCCGCCGCCGAGGCGATCGCCGCCACCCCAGCCGAAAACAGCCTCAAGCTGATCGCCCTCCAGGGGGTGATCGAAACCCATCTGCGGCAGACCAACTTTCCCCAGGCCGGGCTCACCGACGATGCCCGCCGGGTTTTGGCCCTGATGGATGAGCTGCTGTAGGGCGGGCATTGCCCACCACTGGGGAAACGATTCTCCAGTGGTCGCCTCAAACGCTATTTTTTAGCTAGCATTTTTTCCTAGCGCTTTTTATTGGTCAAGACTGGAGATTTGCTCAGCGTGGGTGCGATCGTAGCAGACCTAATTCAAGCCGTTGAAGCCGCCGACTCTAAAGGCGCGATGGTGGTGGCGGTGAATCACCTCGCTGCTACAAGGGATGTAGCGGCTATCCCCACCCTAATTACCGTGCTGGGCTACAACAACCCCGGCGCAGCGGTGGCGGCCGTGAATGGGTTAGCCGCCCTGGGCAGCGCCGCCGTGCCCGCCCTGCTAGAGCAAATCGACGGCTACAACTACGGTGCCCGCGCCTGGGCCATTCGGGCTGTCGCCCTGATTGGCGACCCCCGCGCCCTGCCCGTGCTGCTCGACACCGCCAAGGGAGACTTTGCCCTCAGCGTGCGCCGGGCCGCTGCCCGTGGGCTGGGCAATATCGTCTGGTCGCTGCTGCCGCCCGATCAGGCGGCAACCGGCCAGCAAGAGGTGCTGGCGGTCTTGACCACAGCCACCCAAGACCCAGAATGGGTCGTACGCTATGCGGCGGTGGCTGGGCTGCATAGCCTGGCCACCACCCTGGTCGACTCGGCGCAGCAAACCCCGCTGATTCTCGCCTGCCTCCAGCAAACCTTGCAGCAAGACGCCACGCCCGTGGTGCAGGCCCGCGCCCGCTTGGCCCTAGATGCCCTAATGGGCTAGCCCAGCCCCCGCTTAAAGCCTGATCCTAGGAATTGAGAAATGCAACACATTAACTCAATTTCGAGGTATGGTCTCTATGGTTAATTTGCGTAGACTAAGACCCGGATAGGCAACGCCTGTTCAGGGTTTCGCTGGGGTGCGCAATCGGTTGGCCACAGATGCAAGCGTGAGAAAGGTTCTATGGTTTTGGCAGATCAGTCAAACACCCCGGCAAACGCCCCAGAAGTATTGCAGGTGATGGGGCTGCCGGTGCACTGGCGAACCGACTATGCCGATTGGCTAGTTGATCAATACCGCCAGGGAAAAGGTGCCCATGTCGTCACGCTCAACGCTGAAATGGCCATGCAGGCCGACCAAAACCCCGACCTGCGCCGGGTGATTCTCAACGCCGAGTTGGTGATTCCCGACGGTGCTGGTGTAGTGCTCTACTTTCGCACCAAGGGACGGCGAATTGAGCGTGCGCCGGGCATTGAGCTGGCGGCGACGGTGCTCAACCGGATCTCGCCCCAAGAAACGGTGTTTATGTACGGCGGCGTTCCCGGTGTAGCCGATCGGGCTGCCCTGTACTGGCAGCGCCAGATTGGCGGCTTAGCGATCGCAGGCACCCAGCACGGCTACCTAGGGCCAGACAGCCAGCCCGAATTTTTGCGCCACCTCCAGCAGCTTCAGCCCAGCGTGATTTTGGTCGGTATGGGCGTACCCCGCCAAGAGCTGTGGATTCGCGACCACCGCTACCTCTGCCCCAACAGCGTTTGGATTGGCGTGGGCGGCAGCTTTGACATCTGGGCTGGGGTCAAGTCTCGCGCCCCCCAGTGGATGTGTGACAACCACCTGGAATGGCTCTACCGCCTCTATAAAGAACCTTGGCGCTGGCGGCGCATGCTGGCCCTGCCCCATTTTGCGCTGCGATCGCTCACCTATTCTGCCCGCTAGGGTTGATTGGCCGCCTTTGCTTGGGGCTCTTAACAAAGAGAGGTCGTTGCCAGAGCTGGCATTACAGGATGACAAGAGCCAGTGCAGCAATAAAATAAATGCCCGCCAAAAGGCCATTTAGTCGCCGAAAAACAGGACTTCTCCAAATACCAAAGAGTACAGGAGCGTGTTGGAAGCAGGTCATAGCCATTTTCTCAGACGGGTTAACCTGGCTGAAGGCCCCCCAACCGTGGAGGCAACTAGCCAAAAATAATGCGCCCACATACCCCCACGTGACGCCTTCAGGGTGGGGCAGAGGCACATCCTCAAATGGGGCATCAGGCCAGGGTCTGCCGGTCATTACCTTGCCTAAAACGTAGCCGCCTACCACAAACATCAGGCCGACGTTGATGAGTGTAAAAGCACCTATATCATCTTTAACGTGATTGAATCTAGATAAATTGTTGTTTTTTAAGTCGTAGAGTAGCGCCAAATGGCGGCCTTTTCTGTAGGATTTTAGATGTTTGATCGCCTCTTTCTTCTCTTTGCAGGAAGCAATTACCCTCTCTCCTTCATAGCAATACCCACCGACCCGATAACTATATTTCACCAAGGCTTCGTAATAGATATTGTCGTCTATATCAGATTGGCTAATCACATCTGTACTTAGAACAACTCCTATGCTCTCACCGAGATTAGCCTGGCCAAAAACACCAAAGATTAGCAGCACCCCCAGCAGCACCAAAAAGACTCCCAGGAGAATAAACGTGCTAAAAAAAGTACTCACAGGCGCTGTCCACAGGAAAACATTCATTTTGGTAAAGGGTCAGCCGTAAGGGGGACGCAAACTTTGCCCAAAAAAACTAAAGCATCGGTAAAGCATGGCTAAAAACCCGGTTTCTTCGTCGCTGCTCTAACGACATGACTGGCCTTCTGCCCCAGAAACCGGGT
>RECJ01000063.1 GCA_007694115.1 Leptolyngbya sp. DLM2.Bin27
GGAACAGCTCCCGCATCAGCGACATTATTATCGCCATTGTCTACGTGGGCATTGTCGGTCTGCTGCTCGACCGCCTGATTGTGTTTGTCGGCACCCTGGTGCTGCCCGAAGAGCAAAAGCAGTAGACCTCTCTCCCGTAGGGTGGGCACTGCCCACCATTTCACCCCGATTCCCAAAAAATAACCTGTGATTCTGCCAAAGGTTGGTGGTGGGCAGTGCCCACCCTACCGGTTTTTTCTCTAGCGGTGCATCCGCGAAGCGATGCACCCTACACTCCCCAAAAATCTGGATCGCCCGCTCGAACTGCACCTTCATTCCCTGATCACCATGGCTGTATTTGTAGAAGTTGACCACGTTGATCGCGTCTTTAAACTGCCCGATGGGGGCCAATACATTGCCCTGAAGAATATTGACCTGCAAATCCACAAAGGTGAGTTTGTTTCCCTGGTGGGTCACTCGGGCTGCGGCAAATCGACTCTGCTAAATATTCTCTCGGGGCTAGACCAGCCCAGCGCCGGCGGCATTGTGCTCGAAGGGCGACAGGTCACCGAACCCGGCCCCGATCGCATGGTGGTCTTCCAAAACTATTCGCTGCTGCCCTGGCTGACGGTGCGCGAAAACATTGCCCTGGCGGTGAATCGGGTGATGAAAAAACACCCTCAGCCGGTGCGCGATCGCATGATCGACCACCACATCGAGATGGTGGGTCTGCAAAAGGCGGCAAGTAAGCGCCCCGGCCAGATCTCCGGCGGCATGAAGCAGCGGGTGGCCATTGCCCGGGCCCTGGCGATTCGCCCCAAGCTGCTGCTGCTCGACGAGCCCTTTGGCGCGCTGGATGCGCTGACTCGCGGCGGTCTGCAAGAGCAGCTGATGAAAATTTGCCAAGAAAACGAAGTCACCTGCGTCATGGTCACCCACGATGTGGATGAGGCGCTGCTGCTAAGCGATCGCATCGTGCTGATGACCAACGGCCCCGAGGCCCATGTGGGCCAGGTCGTTGACGTGCCCTTCCCCCGCCCCCGCGAGCGCATGGAGGTGGTCAAGCACCCCAACTACTACAGCCTGCGCAACGAGATCGTCTACTTCCTCAACCAGCAAAAGCGGGCCAAGCTGCACAGGGCCAAGCCCGTGGTGGCCATGGCCGCCAATGGCCTAGAGAAAGTCAACCTAGAGCTGGGCTTTATTCCGCTGATCGACTGTGCACCCCTGGTGGTGGCCAAAGAAAAGGGCCTGTTTGAGGCCCACGGCCTGAGCAATGTCATCCTCAATCGGGAGCCGAGTTGGAATGCGATCGCCGACGGCGTCACCAGCAAACGCCTCGACGCCGCCATGATGGTGGCGGGTATGCCCCTGGGCATTACCCTGGGCTATGGCAACCAGCGGCCCATGCCCATGGTCAGCGCCCTCACCCTGAGCCGCAACGGCAACGCCATCACCTTTAGCAAGCATCTCTACGACCAAGGGGTGCACACCCTGGCCGACTTTAAGGCCAACCTCGACCGCCGCCCCGACCAGGTGCACACCCTGGCCTCTGTGCACCCCACCTCAATGCACAACCTGCTGCTGCGCTACTGGCTGGCCTCCGGCGGCATCGATCCCGACCGCGACGTCAGCGTCACGGTGATTCCACCGGCGCAGATGGTGTCAAACCTAAAGGCGGGCACCATCGACGGCTACTGCGTCGGCGAACCCTGGAACGCCCGTGCCGTGGCCGAAGGTCTGGGGGTGGTGATGGCGATCGACAATGACATCTGGCCCGGCCACATTGAAAAGGTGCTGGGTGTCACCGAGGCCTGGGCCAACCAGTACCCCAAGACCCACGTGGCCCTAGTCAAGGCCCTGCTCGAAGCCTGCGAATACTGCGACGACCGCCGCAACCGTGAAGAAATCGCCGCCATGCTGGCCAAGCCCGAGTATGTGGGGGCCGACGAAGTCCACATTCGCCCCGGCTTTCTCGACCCCTACGACCGGGGCGACGGTAGCGAGCCTGAAGCGGTGCCCAACTACATTCAGTTTTTCACCGGCAAAGCCAACTATCCCGATGTCTCTGAGGCGGTGTGGATGATGACCCAGATGGCCCGCTGGGGCATTACCCCCTTTCCCCGCAACTGGCTAGAAGTGGCCGAGCGGGTGAAGCGGGCCGATATCTTTGGCCAGGCCGCCCGCGAGCTGGGGCTGCTGGATATTGGCCGCGACCGCCACAATATTCACCTGTTTGATGGCGTGGTCTTTGACCCCGACGAACCGCTGGCCTACCTCGAAAAATTCACCCTCAAACGCGACCTGCGCATCGAAGAGGTGCCCATGGATGCCGTGACCATCAGTTAATCTCCATTAATCTCCATCCCCCTGTCTGTGCAACGAACTCGCCTTAGGGGCTGATCAATGCTCAGCCCCTACCTCCCACCCACTCAACCACCCCCCGACCATGCAAACCCTGAACACCCGTACCCAAGATCCATCCATGATCGCCACCCAGGAACCCTTCCTGATTATCGACAACCTCTCTAAGGTCTACCCCACCCCCAACGGCGACTTTGTCGTGCTTGACGGCATTGACCTAGCCGTCAACGAAGGCGAATTTGTCTGCGTTATTGGCCACTCGGGCTGCGGCAAATCAACCCTGCTCGACATGGTGGCCGGGTTTCGCCAACCCACCGAGGGTCAAGTGCGCCTGCAATCTCAGGCCATCCAAGCCCCCGGCCCCGATCGCATGGTGGTGTTTCAAAACTACTCGCTGCTGCCCTGGCTGACCGCCTACGAAAACATCTACCTGGGCGTGAAGTCGGTGTTCCCCAACAAGCCCGAGGCGGCCAAAAAGCACATCGTCATGGAGCACCTGGAGATGGTGGGCCTGGCCGATGTGGCCAACAAAAAGCCCAGCGCCCTCTCCGGCGGCATGAAGCAGCGGGTCTGCATTGCCCGCGCCCTGGCGCTGCGGCCCAAGGTGCTGATTCTCGACGAGCCCTTTGGTGCCCTCGACCCGATCACCCGCGAAGAGCTGCAAGAAGAGCTACTGACCATCTGGCGAGACCACCAGATCACCGTGCTGATGATCACCCACGACATCGACGAGGCGCTGTTCTTGAGCGATCGCGTGGTGATGATGACCAACGGCCCCGCCGCCAAAATCGGTGAGGTGATGACGGTGCCCTTTGCCCGCCCGCGCGATCGCACCCGCATGATGGAAGACCCCAAGTTCTACGAGCTGCGCAACGAAGCCCTCGACTTTCTCTACCACCGCTACGCCCACGACGACACCGAATAAGGGCACACCGCTCAACCCCGCAACCTTGCACAATCAGACCTCACTTCGGCTGGCGAAGCACTTCGCCAGCCTTCTTTGTGGTGATGCAGCTTTAGAACAAGATGGGTTTGATGCGCCGCAGCACATCCTGCAATAGCAAATCTGGGCTGTTAGCAATGAACTGGGCGTTTCTAGCTCTAAAATCGAGCGATCGCAGTTGGTCAGCCATAATTACCCCAGTGACAGGGTTGCCCGCTGGAATCTTGATGTAGAAAGGGTTTTGACGCTGGGTATTGCTAACGGGGCAAACAAAAGCAAATCCCATTTTGGCATTAAAGCGACTCTGGCTCACCACCAGCGCCGGGCGCTTGCCCATTTGCTCATGCCCAGCTTGAGGATCAAAGCTCAGCCAGATAAAGTCACCACGACTCGGGACGTACATCACCAAGCCTCGTTGCCGACGGGGCTGCCCCAGTCGATTTCGGCGTCAGGTGGTTCGACGACTTCGGCTAAAATCTCGTCTAGGCTCAGCTCAGGCAGGGCTTGAATTGGCGTAATGACCAGCTTGCCATCCTCTACGGTGCACTCTACGGCGTCGTTTAGGCTGAGGTGCAATGCTTCGAGAATGTATTTTGGAATCCGCACTGCCAGGGAATTGCCCCATTGACCAATCTGGGACTTCATCGCGCTGTCCTCATGGTTTAAGATATTTTGGATATCCAAAGTATATCATTGGGGCAGGACGACTTTGAGAGTGCTGCGGTAGAGTGGTCTAAACTATATTCAGCCCTATCTAGAGGTCACTTAAGTCGGCATGGTGCAGGCGTCTTCTCTAACTAGCGCTGACTTTTTTTTGAAGCGATGGACGGTTGATGATTACCACCGCATGATTTCTGCTGGGATTTTGACCCCAGAGGATCGGGTGGAGCTTTTGGATGGTCAAATTGTTGAAATGGCACCTCAAGACCCACCCCATGCTTCTCGTATTGACGACGGGGGCGACTATCTCAAAGCGCTCTTTGCTAACCGAGCAAAGGTGCGGGTGCAACTGCCCATTACTCTGGCACCAGGGTCGGAACCGGAACCTGATTTTGCCATTGTTCGCCTTGACGAAAATCGCTACCGCGATCGCCACCCCCAGCCGCAGGATGTGTTGCTGTTAATTGAAGTTTCTGATTCGACGTTCAAGCGCGATGGTTCGAAACCGGCCCTTGGAGGCCAACGCACTCACAAGGCCCAAATCTACGCTAGAGCTGGCATAGGTGAATATTGGATTGTCAATATCAAAAAACGCCAGGTCGTTGTATTGCAAGATCCCCAGGATGGTTCATATCAGTCTGAGCAAACCTTCACCAAAAACGATCAGATTGCACCACTGCTATTACCAGATGTCGTAGTAAACCTACGCCACTTGATTCTTTGATAACTGTAGTACTTGCTAGAAAGGTCATTCTGCTATGAGCGTTGTTATTTCAGATGAGTTGATAGCAGCTTCTCAACTAACCCCAAGCAAATTTCGCCAGGAAATTTCTCTGCACTTATTTCAAACTGGGCGTTTAACCATAGGCTATGCTAGCCAGCTTGCAGAGATGCCGCTCAACGCATTTCGTCAACTGCTTAAACAACGAAACATTCCGCTCTACGTCTACGATGTTGAGGATTTTAACCTAGATTTGAAAAATTTAAAAACGTTGGGTCGACTGTGATCATTATTAGTGACACATCTGCTATCACTAATTTAGCAGCCATTCAACACTTGCAGCTTTTGGCATAACCCATGCAGACTACATAAGTAGTCATCATGAAAAACTTTATGGCTAAAAATAAATCGAAAAAGCAGGAGATATTAATGAATATAGAGGAAGAAAAAAGTATTGCAGAAGACATAGGAGGTAAAGCACCCCTTGAATCTTGGGCTAAAGATATTAGCACCGCTTTATTAGGAGCTACAGGAATCGCATATGCCTGTGGATTCCTTATAAACAACCTCAGCTTAAATACATATGGGATATATGACCTCTCCATTGTCAACTCGCGATACATATATACCGGATTTTTATTCCTTCTAATATGTGCACTTTCTTTGGCTAGTAGCTTGCAAATCACCAAAATACTTGATAATCCCGAAAAGATGGCAACTAGTAAATTTGCAGGATTTTTGTTGAGATGGTTGATCGCAAGCTCATTTTTTAGTTGGTCTTTTAGGTTGCTCTTAACTGCTCTCGAAGGATGGGAAAAAGCCTTAGAGTTTCCAGTCTTAGTTTGTTTTCATTTTGCCATCATGTTTTTTAGTGCTCAAGTTTATTTTCAAAAAAGGAGTTATTTTAATAAATCTTCTGGCTTGTATCCATTGCGACCTGCCCTATTGTCATCTTTTCCATCCTTAATTTTTCTCGCTGTAATATATTCCTTATTTTGCTACTCTGGCTTGCCAATCTCATTAGCAGGAGGTAGACCAGAACCAATTCAATTTGTCGTAAAAAGTGACAATATTCACCTTGCAGAACAAGTCCTTAAAATGCAGAGTGAAAACATTAGTGAGATTATCTAATTGCTTGAACAGGGCTCTAGCTCTTATTATTTTCGTAAAGATTCAGGGGGTTATGCAGCCAAAGGGGTTTCATCCTCTGCCGAGGTTTG
>RECJ01000252.1 GCA_007694115.1 Leptolyngbya sp. DLM2.Bin27
AGGTGCTGTTCCCCTACTTCATCGAGCACATTGATACGAGTCTGGTGGCGATCGCAGCCGTCCTCGCCTCCCGCGCCGTGGCGATCTTTGGCTTTAGCGCCCTCAGCGGCCTGCTCACCCGCAACCCCATACCCTGGGCGGCCCAGACGGTGCTGTGGTGGGTGGGGCTGCGGGGTTCGGTGGCGATCGCCCTGGCCCTCAGCCTGCCGGATGCGATCGGCGATCGCCAGCAGATTATCTCCAACTCCTTTGGCGTGGTGCTCTTTACGCTGCTGGTGCAGGGGCTGACTACCAAGCCCCTGCTCGATGCACTCCATCTGCTCGAAACCGACCCCACCCAGACCCAGTACCGAGAGCTGCTGGCCCAGCGATCGGCCCTGACCCAGGTGCTCACCCACCTGGCCGCAGGTGAGCTGCCCGCCCCCGGCGAAGGCCAGCCCGAGCAAGCGGCGATCAAGGCCCAGCTTGAGGCGGTAGACGCAGCCCTCCGGTTGCTTCAGCAGAGCCATCCCCAGATCGCCGACCTAATTCGCCAGCAGCACCGAGAAGATCTGGTGGCAATCGAAACCACGGCTTACACCAGGTTTCTACAAGACGGCTGGCTCAAAACACCCCCGGCTTCGGTGGTCACACCAGCCCTAGACGCTCTCAGCCCACCACCCACCTCGCCACAACAGCCGCCATAATTGATGCCCCAGCTGGGGGTTAATGCTCACGACAAGTGAGGCTTACAATTAGAGACGTTGCTGAATCGAGGCATAAATCTGAGGCCGATGCAAATTGGTTTCGTAAAACGTTTCCATAAAACCCCAACTGAATCTCTATGACTGAACTTATTTTTTTGGTTGAAGAAGATCCCGAATCAGGCTTTGTAGCTCAGGCACTAGGCGAACCTATTTTTACGCAGGCAGAAAATCTGGTAGAGCTGCGGGCTATGGTTCGCGATGCAGTACAGTGCCACTTTGATGAAAATCAACGCCCTAAGTTTATTCGTTTACATATTGTTAAAGAAGAGGTAATTGCTTCATGAGGTTACCGAGAGATCTAACAGGCCAGCAACTGGCTAAAGCGTTAGAGAAACTTGGTTATACAGTAGATCGGCAGACTGGTAGTCACCTGCGCTTAACAACGTATGAAAATGGAGAGCACCATGTTACTGTTCCAAATCATAGCCCTATCAAGATAGGAACTCTCAACGCTGTCTTGCGGGCTGTCGCAGAACATTTTGAGCTAGAGCGGAATGAGGTCATCAGTCAAATTTTCTCGAAGTAGGCGGCAGGGTATATCATCGCGCAGCGTGGCGCGCCGCTCTCGGTCGTAGGAACCTTGTATCGCAAGACGGTGTGTTGTGGCTATGGTTAGGGCTTATAAATGCCAATATCTTGAAAGGCGACAACGCGCCCTGAAGGGCGACTAATAGCACCCTATGGCGGATAACCCACCTCTATAGGTTGTGAAACTACTGTATTGGTCTTTTTGGAAAGCTTTCTATGGCCGTTGGAGTTATCTCCTAAGCTGTTGGAATCAACAGTATCTCAATAGCAACGGCAACACATTATGAACAAAGCTGACATAGTGCGACGAGATCAAGTATTAAGAGCCTATTTTGCTGGGCGCGACTGGGATGACAATAACGAGTACTCCCTTAAGCGTAAGCTAGTCCTTCATAGTCATGAGTTGTTACCCAGCTATCCCTTCCTAATTGATGATGAATGGGAAACAGAGCCCAATCGCAATCAAGCAGGCAAAGGTGACTTACTTTTTGCAGATGGCAAAGGTCGCTTTGCTGTGGTCGAAGTCAAGTGGTTAGATTGTGACAACTCTGGAAAGACAGCAAAAACTCGACGCACACAGAAACGCAAGAAGGTGAAAGATCAGGCGGTTGACTACGCTAACTCTCTGGCGGAGCGCCTTAAAATCTTTGCTCAAATTGAAGGCTATTGGTTTACAAATGAATGTGAAAAACCTCAGCTCGAAATGTGTTTGCAAGGCTTCTAGTGGAGCACTCTTAAAAAAACATGGTCGCCCTACAGTTGCGCTCTTGGCGTGCTTCTTGTAGGTTAAGAATGCGGGGAATGTATCTGGGACGGGAGTAAGGGAAGTTGGCGCTTCCCCTACCCCCTGAGACATCCCAACTTAGAACCGGTAAGTGAGATGCCCTAGATGCATTCTAGGAGCTAGCGTCTTCTTTACCCTCAAACTGGGACACAGCTAGACCATTCCCCGTTTTCTTACCCGAAAACGGAGATACCCGTATGTTTGACCAATCCCCTGGGGAACCCAACCTCCCCACCAGCTTCACGTTGCCCACCTACCACCGCGACCGGCTCACCCACATTTTGCTGGGCGACTACGCCGCCATCGTCGGGGCCATCAACCAGATGGAGGTGCTGCACTACTGCGATCGCATCGCCTGGATCACCCCCATACCCACCGGGCGCAACGGCGAATACATCAGCGTCATGACCCGCCGCATTGCCCCACCAGAGGGCTAAACTCAAACCCCATAGGAAACACATCGGGGCGCAGCATGCTGCGCCCCTACCGATCGCACCCCAGCGCCAGCACCCCATTCTGTCCGCCAAAGCCAAAACTCAGGCACAGCGCCACCGTCGCCTCGGTGGCCGTCGCCTCAGCCACCAGCTCTGGATAAATACTCTGGCTGCGATCGCCCCCATTTGGCGGCAGCACCCCATGGCGCAGCGCCAGCAAACCCAGCGCCGTACCGATTGCCCCCGAGGCCCCCAGGGTGTGCCCCGTCGCCCCCTTAGTCGAACTCATCGGCGGCAGCGAAGCAAACCCAGACTGAATCAGCCGCGCCTCGTGGTCATCGTTGAGCCGGGTGCCCGTACCGTGGGCGTGAATGTAGCCCACCTGATCTGGATCTAGACCACTGTAGTAAAGGCAATTTTTAAGCGCCAAACGGCTACCCCGCAGATCGGGGTCTGGGGCCGTGCGGTGGTAGGCATCGCAGCTAAACCCGGCCCCCAAAATGCAGCCGTAGGGTTGTGGCCCCAATCTTTCCCGTAGTGACGCTTCCGACTCCAGCACCAGCACCGCCGCCCCTTCCCCCAGCACCAGCCCTTCTCGATCTGGGGCAAAGGGGTAGCAGCCCGTGGGGGCCAGGGCACCCAGTTGATCAAAGCCCGCCAGGGTGAGCGGCGTAATCGGCGCTTCGGCGGCACCGACAATGGCGCGATCGCACTGCCCCCGCCGCACCAGCTCATAGCCCTGAAAGATCGCCATCAGCCCCGTGGCACAGGCCGCCATCGGAGCCAGCACCGGGCCAGCGGAGTGAATCTGGCGGGCCGCTGCGATCGCGCCCATGTGGGGCAAAGCGCTCAGCCAGGCATTCTCGGCCCAGGCAGGCTGACGGGCCATCTGCTCCCAGCGGCTCTGAAAGCCTCGGCTAGAGCCAATCACCACGCCGCAGTCGGGCAGAGACACAGGCAATTCAGCGTCGGCAATCGCCGCCGCCACCGTCAGCCGCAGTAAGGCTTCCAGATCGGCGGGGGCATCGCCCACCATTGCCAGGGGCCGAGGTGGCAGCTCCGCAAAGGGCTGGCCCATGCCAATGCCCGATTTTCCCGCCAGCAGGCGCTCCCAGGTCGTGGTCGCCGTCGGGCCTAGGGCTGTGATCAGCCCCATACCCGACACTACTACCCGCCGATCGTCCGCCTTCTGGTTACTCAGGGATGCCCTCAACGCGAAAGCACCAGCCCACTATCCCATCCACCCATCCACAGCTTCCTGCCTACTCAGTCCTCAGATTCTCCAGCCCGTCAATTACCCGCGCGGTCTCAATGCGATCGCCCTGCTGAATCGCATCCACCACATCCATACCGCTGGTGACATAGCCAAACACCGCATAGCTGCCGTCTAAAAAGGGCAGCTCCGCCAGGGTGATGTAAAACTGGGCCGAGGCCGAGTCTGCCGCCTGCGATCGGGCCATCGCCACTGCGCCCCTGGTGTGGGGCAGCTCAGGAGCCGCATTGATCCGAGCTTCCTCAAAGGTTTGGCTATAGAGTAGTTCTCCACCCCCGGCCGGTCTAATCTCTAGGGGAATATAGCGAGGTGCTTCGGTGTCGGGGTCAATAAAGCTGCCGGTACCCAGCTGTTGGGCGGGCACGTTTGGGTCTCGGCTCTGGGGGTCACCGCCCTGGGCCACAAAGGGCTGGGGGTCGCGCACCACCCGGTGAAACACCAGGTCGTCGTAAACGCCCCGGTTGACTAGATCGACAAAGTTGCCCGCCGTAATTGGGGCATTGGCCCCGTCAATTTCCATCACAATCGGGCTACCGTTTACCACCATTTCTACCGTGGCCGACCCCTCCAACACCGGCAAACCAGTAGGAACTGCCGCCAGTTCTAAAACGCCGGGTGCAGGAGAAGCTTCGCCAGAGGTTGCCTCTAGATTGGCAGAGTTAGCACAAGCGCCTAGCCAAAGGGTCAGCAGAGCGGCCAAAGCGAGGGTAAAAGGGCGTGTAGAAAGAGCCATCAATCCGTTGATTCCTATTAGTACAATCGACCCCCCATTTTATCTCAAGCAATGGGCACCTGGGAGTTTGTCGGCCTCACCAGCATTATCCAGCTCCCTAAGGAAATGCCCTACGCCCATCATTCCCGCCTAGAGACTGCCCACGCATAGGCAAAGGTGAGAAAATCCCCTCCCGCCATTCCCGCGCAGGCGGGAATCCACCAGAGAGTATGTTGCGTCGTCTAGATTCCGGTTTTCAAAGCCATGACAGCCCCCTAGAGCCCCTCCAGGGGCACCTGCAAAAATCGAGCCAGCTCAGCCCCCTGATTTTCTAGCTCAGCCAGCGGAATCGGCTGCCCCACCCGGGTCAGGGGAATATCGGGCCGCCCCTTAATGCGCAGATAGAGAGTGCGTTTGGGGTTAAGCCCTTCTTTGAGCGCCACCCGCACCGCCGTCACCTCTTCGAGGGGATGATCAAACTCAATGTGGCGATTTTCTCCCCAAAAGCCCTTGCGCACAATTTTGAGGCGATTACTGGCCTTATCAAACTGGTTGTAGCCGCCGCCCACATCGAGGCTGACCACCACCCAGAGAAAGGTCGCTAAACCCAGGGCCGCCACCCCATAAAATCCCATGGCAATGCCCTGGGGAATAAACACCAGCTGGGTGGGGTCAGAAAAGGGCAGCAGGTTGACTTTTAGATAGCTAGAGGCCCCGGCCAGGGCAAAGCCCAGCCCTCCCAGGGTGAGCACGATGGCCCAAAAAATATTGCTCAGGCGGCGGGCACCCAACACACTGCGCTTTAGAGTTTGGGGTTGGGTTGAAGAAACGGAGGCGGTCATAGTCATTAACAATGGGATTTATAGACAAACGCAGAGAAGACCAGAGCAGTGATCCTCAAGTGATCCTTGGGAATCGGCCCCAGAGCCTACCGCAAACCAAGGCTCTATATAAACATCGCACAAGCCTGGCCTAAATATCGCAGCTTGCAGGCAGGTTAGCCCAGGGCTCCCCAGCCATAACCGTTGCCCAAAGCAGCCGACACCCACCTGAGAATTTACATGTCAGATTGTAAAAATTTAGAACACTCCTTATCATAAATAGAAACCTGGCCTCTTGGAGCCTAGCTTCAGAGGCTGCTGGTGCGATTCAGATGGGGTTGTCGTTATTGGTGCAGGAAGATTTTTCTCCCTGGCTCTAATATCTGGAATACTTATAGTTATAAACCCCTGCACTGAAGTTATGCTCTACCAGGTCTGGCTCACCTTTGAACAGATCTGGATCCGATAGAGCCGCGACCTTGTGGTTTGGATGTCATATAAAGAGGATTTGACATGACCATAGCAATGGGACGCGCGCAAGCCCAGCGAGGATGGTTCGACATCCTCG
>RECJ01000061.1 GCA_007694115.1 Leptolyngbya sp. DLM2.Bin27
GCGCAGAATGGTTTTGGTGCCGCCAATGTCACCGGCAAGCAGATAGGTCATGGCTGGGGCTTTCTAATGGGCTAATAAGGGTAGCAGGTAGCTCCTGGTTTAGCTTACCGCTGCGAAAGCCCTCTAGATCGAGGGTGACGTAGGTGAAACCGTAGTCTTGCAGAGCCTTTACCAGGGCTTTAAGGTCAGTGGCGGCGACAAAATCTTTAATGTTTTCTGCGGGTATTTCGATCCGGGCAGTGTCGGCCTGCGATCGCACCCTGAGCTGCCGTAGCCCCAACTGCCGCAGGTACAGCTCGGCTTGACCCACCCGCCGCAGCTTCTCTAGGGTAATGGCCTCGCCGTAGGGAAACCGCGAGCTGAGGCAGGGCTGGGCCGGTTTATCCCACCAGGGCAGCCCCAGCAGGCGCGAGATCTCGCGCACCTCAAACTTGGTGATGCCCACCTCGGCCAGGGGCGAACGCGCCCCCCGCTCCTGGGCCGCCTGAATGCCGGGGCGGTAGTCGCCCAGGTCGTCGGCGTTGACCCCATCGACCACGTAGGGGTAGCCCCGCCCCAGGGCCAGGGGCTTGAGGGTGTCGTGCAACTCGCTCTTGCAGAAATAGCAGCGGTTGACCGGGTTGGCGGCGTAGTTGGGGTTGTCTAGCTCGTGGGTGGCGACAATTTCGTGGGCAATGCCCATGGCCGCCGCCTGCACCTGGGCCTCTTCGAGGTCGGCAGGCATCAGCGACGGGGAGTTGGCGGTGACGGCCAGGGCGCGATCGCCCAGCACGTCGTAGGCGACCTTGGCCACCAGGGTGCTGTCGATGCCGCCCGAGTAGGCGATCAGCGCCCGATCCATCGCGGCGAAGAGGGCTTGGAGCTGGTCAAGTTTTTGCGACACCATGGTTGACATGAAAGGTTGAGAGACTACGAATTGAGAAGCTTACCTTACGGATTAGAAACGCACCGGCAATTAATCGTCGTGATTGGAAGCCTGAAACGCAGAAATTTTGGCGTATAAACTGTCCACAGATTCTTGGGCAAAAAGCTTGTCTTTAACCTTGAGATAGTCGCTGCTGCTGGCTCCCCAGGCGGCGCAGAACCGTGCAAATTTAGAGGGTTCCATAGTCGACAAAAGAATTTGAAATCCTTCCTGTACGACCTGTTGCTCAGTACTAATTTGAATCATCGCCACTCAGCTCCAAGACAAAATCAACGGGGTTCACCACCTTTATCGCCAGCTCTGAACATCGGTTGATCAGCCGCTTGTCGCAGGTGATCAAGTACTGACTATCTGAGGCTTCAGCGCAAGCCACATGCAACGCATCAAGGGCTTTGAGCCTATTGCGCTCTAAATCTTCGGCCCTCTGACGAATAGCATCGTTCACCTCTTGCCTCACCTCAGCCAGCTGAAGGTAACGCTCCATTGCCTTTTGGTTGATCGGGTAGGGATTGCGGCTATTTTCATAATCCAAAACCGAGGAGCCGACAAGCTCAACCTCCCCTACTTCAATCATCTGTAAGATAATGATGACAGCCTGAGTTTCAAGAAAAATCCTAGGCTGAGTTTGATTATCAAAGGGACGGTTGTAGGCACTGGTGTCTAGATATACTCTCGTCACGCGATCGCAGGCAGCAAGACCCTTCCATCTTATCGCGCAGAGGATATCTGCCTAACCAATCCCTACGTTCTAGGACGCGGTAGAACTGAGTACCGACTCGTAAGCCTGCCCCGCTCGCTCCCAGGTGAACGTGTCTTCGATCAGCTTGCGGCCTTGTGCCGAGAGGGTGGCGCGCAGGTCGGGCTGGTCAAAGAGCTGGCCGATCGCCCCCACATACTCCTCCATGCTATTGGCCCGCAGCGCCCGCTGGGGCTGGTCTACGGCTAGACCTTCGAGGCCGCGATCGCTGGCCACCACCGGCACCCCCGCCGCCATTGCCTCCAGGGTTTTGTTCTTAATGCCAAAGCCGATGCGCATGGGCACTACGCACACCGTGGCTTGGTGCAGGTAATCGGCTACCGAGGGAACCCGCCCGGTGACGATGACTCCCGGCAGGTTTCCCAAAGCTTGGACTGCTGCCGTGGGTTTGTTGCCCACCAGGTAAAGCGTGACGTCGGGGTAGCGCTGGCGCAGGGGCGGCAGAATGGCTTGGGCCAGGTATTTTGCCGTATCCACATTGGCGATGTAGTCCATCGCGCCGACAAACACCAGGCTATAGCCGCCGGGGTCGGCGCTGCGGTAGGGGAACTGCGCCAGATCGACGCCGTTGGGCACTACGTGGAGGGGGGTGGCCCCAGCGATCGGGGCAAAGAACTGGCGGTCTGCTTCGGTGGTGATCACTAGGTCAGAGAATTTTTGGACGTAGCGGCGTTCGTAGCGGCGCAGCAGGGGCAGGTTGATGCGATCGCGCCTCGGCTTCTCCGCTGTCCCCGTTTGCAGCTGGTTCAGCAGGGTGCCATAGAGCGAGCTGTGAATATCGACCACCACTTTCTGTACCCGCTGGCGATAGCTGGGCCGCACAAACACCTCGTTGACGCTGTGTTCGCAGGTGATGGCGTCGCAGTGGCCCCCCTCTACCCAGTCGTCGATCCACTGCTGCATGGCGGGGGCGTGCAGGTAGGTGGTGCTGGGGGGGGTGCCCGTGGCGAGAAAGTGAGCAAAGCGGCTGATTTTGCCGCTCACGCCCGACTGTAGGTCGGCGACGGTGGGGCGGGGAAAGCAGACCAACTGATCGACATGGGCCGCCAGAGCATTGATTTCTGCCTCGGCCACCTCGGCGGATCGCTGGGTCACCAGGGTCACCTCATGGTGCTGACTCAAATGCTTGAGCAGATAAAAGGTGCGAATCTGGGTGCCCCCCAGGGTCGGCGGGTAGGGGAAGGTGGCGGAAATCATCAAAATTCGCATTAGACCAGTTCCCCCAAACGGGCAATGGTGCGGGCTGCCTCGGTCAGCTGGGCCTGGGCCTGCCCCTGGGTGCGGGCTTGGGCACACCACAGATCCAGCGGGGTAATCGCTAGGTCTAAAGCGGTGCCGCGTCGGTTCAGGAGCTTAACGGCTGCCTGGGGCAGTTCTTTTAGCCCCCAGCGCAGCAGGCGGTAGCGGGTTTCTCTGGCGGTGAGGGGGCGCATCAGCTCAACCCTGTGCAGGTCGTGCAGGTAGCGGTTAGAGCAGCCGTAGCGGTGCCACTGGCTGCGCAGGCCCTTGAGCGTATTCCGATGGCGGTGATAGACCACAGCATCGGCGGCGTGGACAAGCTGCCAGTCGGTCTCCTGCTGAATGCGCCAGCACAGGTCGGCGTCCCCGCCCGTGGTCAGGTGGGGACGAAAGCACCCCACGGTGCCCAAAATTTTGGCCCGCACCGCCAGATTGGCGGTCTGACCGTAGGGCAAGAATGGGTGGTTGAGGGTGTTGTGCTGGGAGAGGGTGCCCTGGCGATCGGCGTAGCGCTCTAGCCAGTTTTGGCTGGGCAGGGCGTCGATCTCTCCGGCGACTAGCCCCACCGATGTGTCTTTAAAGGGCTGCACTAGGGCGGCCAGCCACCCCGGCTCGGGCTGGCAGTCGGCATCGGTAAAGGCAAGAATATCGCCCTTGGCGGCGGCAATGCCAGCATTGCGGGCGGCGTAGGAGCTTTGGATGGCGCTGTAGGTGAGGGCGCGCAGGGGAGAATTTTGGGCGGCGGTTTGCAGGAGATCGGGGGTGCGATCGCAGCTGCCATTATCCACCAGCAAAAACTCCACCCGGTCGGCGGGGTACTGCTGGCTCAACAGCCGCTCAACCAGGATCGGCACATCGGCCTCACCGTTGTAGATCGGCACAATTACCGATACCGAGGGATACACCCTCGGCTGAGTTGCATCGGTTGTCACCGTGGGAACCGCCATTGTGTTACATCATCCACCAGGTCGTTTGTCACCCAAACTGGTTCCAGTATGCCCACCCCGCCAAGGGCTGTCGCGACGGCGGAGCCGCCAAGGCCCCAACCCAGCCGCTATACTGCTGAACGCAACCCCCTGCTGCTGGCCCTATGCGTTCTACCTCCCTACTATCCCTCGTCCTGGGCCTAGTCGCAGCCCTGGGGCTGCTAAGCTGCGCCCCCCTGCCCACCGAGGCCAATGCCGTCATGGAGGAGGCCGACGCCCTGGGTGAAAGGCCTGCGGTACCGCCCCGCTACGAAACCATTGCCCTAGCCAGCGCCACGGTGCATGTGGTGACGATTGCCGACCCGGTGCGCTACCTGGTGCGGGTGGCGGTGGTGGATGAACTGGCGCGGGTTGACCAAATTGCCGCTGAGGTATGCGAGGGTGAAGGGTGTGTTGCCGCTGCCCTCAACGCGGGCTTCTTTGACCCCAACAACGGCCTCACCACCTCCTATGTGGTGGTGGATGGGGCACTGGTGGCCGACCCCAGGCAAAACCAGCGGCTGGTGGGCAACCCAGACCTGGCCAGCTATATGGATCGCATCCTTAACCGCTCAGAGTTTCGCCGCTACAACTGCGAAGGCACCCCCAGCTATGCCATTGCGCTGCACAGGGCACCCGTCCCAAATGGCTGTAGCTTAGTGGATGCCGTGGGTGCAGGCCCCCAGCTGCTGCCCCAGGATACTTCGGTTGAAGAAGGCTTTGTGGATCGCGCCACCGGGCGCGATGCCCTGGGCAGTCAGTCGGCCAATGCCCGATCGGCGGTGGGGCTGACCGCTGACGGCAGTGTGGTGATGGTAATGGTGGCCCAGGTGCCGGGGGTGTCGCCCAGCGGCATGACCATGGCGCAGGTGGCGGAGGTGATGCGCGATCGCGGCGTCATCCAAGCCCTCAATCTCGACGGCGGCAGTTCCTCAACCCTGATTTACGGCGACACGATTCACTATGGTCGTCTCAACGCCTCTGGCGAACGGGTGCAGCGCCCGGTGAAATCGATCCTCTGGGTTGAGAACCTTCCGTAGGGGCAAACGGTTGTTTGCCTAAGCCAGAATCTTGGGGGTCTAACCACAAACCTGAGGCGGCAGAGATCTGCAACCCCGCCCCGCCCACCTAGCCCTGCCGCTCTGCAAACGCTCGATTGCGCTGAAGGTTCAGCTCTAGCTCTACCAGTTCACCCAGCTGGGCGGTGAGGGCTTCGATCCGCTGATCGGCGGCGACCTTGCGGTGCAGGGCGGCGCGGGCCAGATCTTCGCGGTTGAGGTTGAGGGCTCGTTGGGCGACACGACGCCACTCGTCGGCGGTTTTGTAGGCGGCCTGCTGGTCAGCGAGGGTGGTGTTGTAGGCGGTGGCAATGTCGCCCAGCGCTTTTTGAAAATTGGCGCGGGCCTGCTCGGGGGTAGTGCTGTGGCGATCGCCCTCGGCTAGCCTGCGCAGTTCGGGCAGGTTGAGCTGGTCTAGCCTGAGGCCAAAGCTGGCCAGCTGGCGGCTCTCGCTGCGGCCTGTGGTGCACCAGTTGGCGAAATGTTCGCAGTTGTTTTGCAGCAGGTCGTACTGGCGCTCGCCCAGGCGGCTGGCGGCCCGCTCGATCACGGTGTCAGGCGAATAAATTATCGACTGCCGCACCGGGTAAACCGAGCTGCCCCAGGAGAAGGCCGCGTAGCTGGTGCGGGCAATCTCGGCAATTTCTTTAGCCTTGCTGTAGTGAATGATGGTGTCATCGCCGCAGTCGATGCCGTGGTGTTGGTAGAGGCCCGGCACCCCCGCCAGGTCGCGCAGCACGTAGATTTGATCGCCCTTGGCCATAGCTGTTGACTCGTTTCTTTTCGTTATAGCAGCCCCACCCAGGGTTCGAGGGTGCGGACATTCCCACCGGCTAAATTTTGCCGGTGGCTGCGGCAAACCTTAGGGGGTGACAAGGGGACTCAACGCTTTAGGGGACAACGCTTTGAGAGAATA
>RECJ01000060.1 GCA_007694115.1 Leptolyngbya sp. DLM2.Bin27
CAGGCCGCCGTCACCGCCAGCAGCAGGTTTTGCTGGTTGTGGTCGCCCACCATCCGCAGGGCATCGGCCCGCACAATGGGCATACCCTCAAACTTGACCCAGCCCGCCTCAAGGTAGGCGCAGGGGCGCAGGGGTGCGATCGCACCCTTCCCCGCCGCGCTAGTCCAGTGGGCATTGGGCAGATCCCCCGGCAGGTGCTGGCGCAGGTAGGGGTCGTCGCCGTTGAGCACCGCCAGCTCTGAGCGGTGCATCAGGGTGGCCTTGATCTGGGCGTAGTGCTCGACGGTGCCGTGGCGCTGGAGGTGGTCGGGGGTGAGGGTCGTCCACAGGCCGATCTTGGGGGCCAGGGTGGCGGCGGCCTCGATCTGGTAGCTGCTCAGCTCGGCAATCACCCAGTCGGGCACCGTAGATGCCAGGGCCAGCTCGCAGGCGGCGTAGCCAATATTGCCGCAGGCCGGGGCATTGAGCCCGGCGGCCTGAAAGATGGCGGCGGTGAGGGCGGTGGTGGTGGTTTTGCCGTTGGTGCCGGTGATGCCCACCCAGGGGCGATCCTGCAAAAACCGCCAGGCCAGCTCCATTTCGCCGATCACCTCTAGGCCGTTGGCGCGGGCGGCGACCAGGGGCGGGCTATCCCAGGGCACGCCGGGGCTGACCACCAGCAGGTTGGTGCGGCTGTCGGGCACAAAGCTGTAGTCGAGCAAGACGGTGATGCCCTCCTGGCTGAGGGCGTTTTGTTGATCGACCAGGGCGGGGTTAGAGCCGCGATCGCTCAGCACCACCGTCCAGCCGTGGTGCCGCAGCAGCCGCGCCGCCGCCACCCCAGACTTGCCGAGACCGATTACATGGGCATTTTTCATGGCATCGCTATCCCTTGACGATCGCCCCAAAGTCGCCCAGCACCAGGGCGTGGTTGCGCAGCAGGCCCAGCAGATTGAGCCGATTTTGCCGCACCGCCGGGTCGTCGGCCATCACCAGCACGCTGTCGGGGCCGTCAAAGAAACCGCTAACCACCGGGGCCACCTGCTCTAGCCCGGCGACCAGCTGGTCGTAGTTGCGGCTGGCCTGGGCCGCCTGGGTCTGGGGCACCAGGGCCTTGAGGGCCGCCAAAAACCCCTGTTCTGACTGGGCCTCTAGGGCGGCGGGATCAACCACGCCCTCGGGGTCGAGCGCCTGGGTGTCGAGGCTGCCCTGGGCCGCTAGGCGGGTGGCCCGGTTGACGGTTTCGTAGACCTTGTCCATGCGGCCACTGCGGCGCATGGCCTGCAAAAACAGAGCCCGGTCTTTCACATCCAGCGGATCGCTGAGGGCACGCTGGCCAAAGACCAGCCCCTGAGGGCCATCACCCAGCACCGCATTCACCAGGTCGTAGTCAATCCCCTGCTCATCCTGGAGTAGCGACTGCACCCGCTGCAAAAAGAAATCGTGCAGCTGGGTTTGCAGCGCCTCGGGGTCGTTAACCCCCAGGGCCGGATCCTGGGCAAAATCTTGCACCACGGTATCGAGCAGCCGGGCCAGGTTGAGGGGCAGCGCCGCCGCCCAGATAATATTTAGCACCGCGTTGGCGGCCCGCCTGAGGGCAAAGGGGTCAGAGGAGCCGGTGGGGATCTGGCCGGTGCTAAAAATACCCACCAGGGTGTCGAGGCGATCGGCAATGCCCACCACCTGGCCCACTCGGGTTTCGGGCAGGCGATCGTGGGCTCCCTTGGGCAGATAGTGCTCGGCAATGGCGGTGGCCACGGCCTCGGGTTCGCCGCTGTGGAGGGCGTACTTTTGGCCCATCACCCCTTGTAGCTCAGGAAACTCGCCCACCATCTGGGTGACTAGATCGGCTTTGCACAGGTAGGCGGCGCGGCGAATGTGCTGCCGGTGCTGGGCATCCAGGTTGAGCTGGTCGCAGAGGTGGTCGGCCACGGTACCAATCCGCTTGACCTTGGCCGCCATTGAGCCCAGCCGTTCTTCAAAGGTGACGGTTTCGAGCTTGGCCACAAAGGCGTCGAGGGGCTGGGCGCGGTCGGCGTCAAAGAAAAACTTGCCGTCGGAGAGCCGGGCGCGAATCACCCGGGCGTTGCCCTCGGCAATAATCGCGGCTTTGCTGGGGTCACCGTTGGCGATGGTGATAAACATCGGCATCAGCGCTAGCTCGTCGGCAGTCTGGCGCAGCGGAAAGTAGCGCTGGTGGCTCTCCATCTCAATGATCGCTACCTCCGGCGGCAGGGCCAAAAACTCGGGGTCAAACTTGCCCACCACGGCGGTGGGCCATTCCACCAGGTTGGTGACTTCGTCCAGCAGCGCCTCAGACATCATCGGCACGCCCCCCAGCTGTTTAGCGGTCGCTTCCACCTGATGCTGGATCAGCAGGCGGCGGGCGGCGGGGTCGATTTCGACGTAGGCCTGGCGCAGGGCCTCGACGTAGTCTTGGGCGCGGCCCAGGGAGACCGGATCAGGGTGCAGCACCCGATGGCCCTGGGAGATGCGATCGCTCGCACAGACCAGCGACCCATTCTCTAGGCTCACCGGCAGCACTTCACCATCGATCAGCGCCACCAGCCAGCGAATTGGCCGGGGAAAGCGCAGATCGCCGTCGCCCCAGCGCATAAACCGCTTGCCCTCTAGGCCAAAAATCCACTGGGGAATCAGCTCCCTCAAAATCTCGGTGGCGGCTCGCCCAGGGATCTCCTGGTTGACAAAGACAAACGCCCCCTTGTCGGTGTCGCGCACCTCCAGGGCCGATACCTCGACCCCCTTAGATTTGGCAAAGCCCTGGGCCGCCTTGGTGGGCTGCCCGTCTTTAAAGGCCGCCTGGGCCGAGGGGCCTTTGACCTCTTCGCTGCGATCGGGCTGGCGCAGGGGCAACCCATCGAGAATTACGGCCAGGCGGCGGGGGGTGCCGTAAAATCGCACCGCCTCGGGGGCCAAAGCCAGCTCCGCCAGCTCCGCCGGAATCTGGGCCTGCCACTGGTGCAGGGCATCGCTTACAAAACTGGCGGGCAGCTCTTCGGTGCCAACTTCCAGCAAAAATGTCGCCATAGACTTTAGTGAGTTAACCGTGGGTTGGCTTCGGGGGCCAGTTTTTAACTGTGGTGCCAGGGCTGGTCTGTCCGTATCCCTAAGATACCTAGCTCAGCAGCCCGATTTTTTGGCTTCCCCAGTCTATCAAGCTTTTTGCCCTGGGCCGACGTATTGATAGGTAGTCAAATAGCCGTGGCCCTTGACCATGACCTGACCGACCTCGGCAAAAGCATAGCGGTGTCTGAGCCGTTCGTAGGTGGCCTCGGTGATTTGAATTTTCCCCGGCTTGCCCTGGGATTCCATCCGGCTGGCAATGTTGACTGCGTCGCCCCAGAGGTCGTAGCTAAATTTTTTAATGCCGATCACCCCAGCTACCACCTGCCCGGTGTTGATGCCAATGCGGAGCTGAAACTCCTGGCCATCGGTGCGGGTAATGGTGGTGGCGGCCTCCTGCATCGCCAGGGCCATTTCCATCACCGCTTCGGCATGATCGGCGCGGGGCAGGGGCAGGCCTCCTACCACCATGTAGGCATCGCCGACGGTCTTGATTTTTTCGAGCTGGTACTGCTCGGCTAGGCGGTCAAAGGCCGAGAATATTTGGTTGAGCCAGTTGACCAGCTCTAGGGGGCTGATCTGAGCCGCCAAGGGGGTGAAGTTGACAATGTCGGCAAACAAAATGGTGACGTTGTCAAACCGCTCGGCCAGCGAGCCCTCCAGCTGCTTGAGTTTGTCGACCACGGCCCGGGGCAGAATGTTGAGCAGCAGCTGCTCTGACTTTTGCTGCTCTAGGCGCAGCGCCTGCTGGGCCTGTTCGCGCTCCTGCATCTCTTGCTGTAGCTGCTGGTTTTGGGCCTGCAGCAGCTGGGCCTGTCGCCGCAGGGCTTTTTGCAGGTCGGTCAGCAGGTTGGTGGCGCTGCCCGCCGACACAGCCCGCTGGGCCTGCTGACGCAGCCGTCGCTGCAGCCGGTGGGTGGCGACCTGGGCCTGGATGCGGGCAGCGGCCTCCTCGGGCCAAAGCCCCTGATCGATGTAGTCGACCACGCCAAACTCAAAGGCCCGCAGCCGGCGGGCCAGGGCCTGGTCTTGGCCCACTACAACTAGGCCAATTTGACGGGTGCTGGGTCGCTTTTTGAGGCGGTGACACAGGCGCATGGCCGCCGTGTCGAACTGCTCGATGGCCAGCAAAATCAAATCGAGGGGCGCGGCCTCTGCCGCCGCAATGATGTCATTTTCACCGCTGACCTGACAGACGTCGTGGCCTGCGGCCTGGAGTGTGTCTAGGATCTCTACTAGAGGCCCGAGGGAGCTGTCGGCCACCGGTGCCACTAAAATTACGCCTAGATCTGGCGAAGCGTTGGTCATGGAACCCTGGAGCGAAAAAACGGCCCCTGATACTATAAGCGCTGACCCGGAGGCGCAGAACAGTCGCTGTAGACGCACCCAGCATGAAACGGTAACCTAGGGCTGCGGCCAGCTTGGCTGGCACCTCGAACTACACCCCGATCTAGGCCACCGCCCATTTTGCCTCAGTTATAGCGCTCTCTGGGCCATTCATGGTTGAATCAGAACAAAATGGCCCGTCTGGCTGAATCCACTCGCGTCATCAGTTCGCAGTCGGCCCTGGCCCCAGATTGAAGCTACGACAATTTAATCTATGGCATCCTGTGAGAATCCGTTCCTGGCCTTGAAGGCGCGGCTGGTGGTGGTGAGTTTTTTTGTGATTTCCCTGGGCCTGGCCCTGGTGTTTGGCACTTTGGGCGCGCTAGAACTGCTGCCGCTGCGGGGCGACGACCCCCTGCTGGCCCCAATTCTCTACAGCCTGATTTTTGGGGGGTTGTGTGGGGCCATCTTGCTGACTACAAAACAGGTGCCGCTGCGCCTGGGCATGCTGCTGGGGCCGTGGCCCCTCCACCTGGCCTGGGTGCAGCTACTGGGGCTGGTGGGCGGGATGTTTTTGTTCTCGGTGGGGGCGTTTCAGGTGTCGTATCTGGCGCTGGCGCTGGTGGCCCCAGGCTGGGTAGAGTCAACCCTCCAGCAGTCGCTCTGGATGTCGGCCAATCAAACTACTGACCCCGGTCTTTACAACGCCCTGATGCTGTTTTCGGTGCTGGTGGTGGCCCCGATTGCCGAGGAGTTTATTTTTCGTGGCGTGCTGCTGCACCGCTGGGGGGTGAAGTGGGGCATTCGCCCGGCGATTGTGCTGACGTCGGTGCTGTTTGGGGTGCTGCACTCTAACTTGGTGGGGCTGTTTATGTTTGGGGTGGTGATGTCGCTGCTGTACTTGAGCACGCGATCGCTGGTGGTGCCCATGGTGGCCCACGCCCTCAACAATGCGATCGCATCGGGGATCGACCGGCTGGCCACCCAGCCCGCCGCCCATGTGATTGACACCCTGGCGGAGTTTCGCGCCAGCTGGTGGCTGGGGGTGGTTTGTTTGCTAGTGTCGGCCCCCTGGGTGCTGCGCTACGTGGTCTACCACTGGCCCGACCGCGATACCCTGCTGCCCTACTTCGCCAACCAGGGCTGCCAGCCAAGGCTACCGCCGACAACCTAAGTAATAACACTGAAGCAGTTGCCCTGTTTGGGGGCAAAGGGGGTCTGGGTTCAGTAATTCTCTGGACGCCACTGGCCCGCCCGCCGACGACAATGAATCCAATACTGAAAAACGCAGGCGGGCTGGGCCCCTACGGCTCACTTGGGGGCATTTGAACCTTAGGACTGGCCTGTCAAACAGCGTTTTTACAGGTAAATGTGTCTGACTCCAGGGGGCTTTCAGGGGTCAGACACTTTTATTTTTTTAGCCATCGCAACGCTCCTGTCCTGCCGTAAAGTGAACTA
>RECJ01000059.1 GCA_007694115.1 Leptolyngbya sp. DLM2.Bin27
TCGGTGAGTAGCTGAGGGGACACGGCTGTAGCTATGGGGGTGGAGTAAGCAGTGGCCAGACGCGGAGCTAGAGCGATCAGCAGGGTGGCTGTCAGCACTAGCAGCAGGCCCGCTGTCAACCAGGTCATGTCTTCTCGCCGCATGATTCTGACCTTTTTTTGGGTAGCGCCCTCAATGTCTAGGGTAGCGGCAAACCCCGACAATGCAAAAACTGTCTGTCCGTGGGCAACAAAGGCTAAAACCTATGCCATTTTTGGAACAGCAAACACTGACTAAACCGCTGATATTTACTGGATTGAGGCCCCCGGCATGACCATGGCATTTCCCGCTCGACTTAGGGTTGGTAAGCGTTCCCTGCGGTGGTCGGGGGGCGGGTTGCTGGCGCTGATTTCGCTGGGGCTGCATGGGGTGCTGCTGGGTCTACCCATGCCTGAGTCTAGCTCCACTGTCCAAGACTTAGCCACCGACCTAGACGAGCCCATAGAGGTAATCGATGTCGTGCGCCTGCCTGCGTCCCCAGACCCCGCTACGCCGCCAGCAGTTGCTGCTGAACCCGCGCCTCCGACCGCTAGCCCCCCAGCCCAGTCACCTGTTCAGCCTAGAGCCTCAGCCCCGCCACCCCAGGTCTCCCCGGCACCCGCCGCTCCAGCAGCTGCGACTCCAGCCCCCGCCCCCGCCGTTGACCTAGGGCCGCTGCCTCCCGAGCCGCCGCCCCAAACCCTAGACGATCGCCTGCGCGATCCAGAGGCCTACATCTTTAATCAGCAGGCTAAGTCGTTGATTGCCGATGAGAGAACCTTTTACACGTCGGTGGTTTCTAACTGGCTTGAGGCAGCAGCAGCAGGTATCACCAATGACGACCTGCTGCCGATGCAGGGCGAGAAACTGCCGCCCCTGCAGGTGGCCTACCCGCTTAACCGCTGTCTGACGCCGCCGCCGGCGGTGGGCGTGGTTGGGGTGATTGTTGACACCGCCGGGCAGCGTCTAGAAGCGCCAGTACTGCTCGACAGTACCGGCTACTCGGTGTTTGACGACAAGGCGATAGAAATGGCCATGCGGCAGGTCTTTCCGGCTCAGCCAGCGGGTAGCCCACTGCCGAACCCCCGGGGGTATTGGCTGCCGGTGCAGGTGCAGTACAATGCCGACGGCTGCAATACTTAAAAGATTATTTAGCCTTCCCTCCCTTGGGTAGAGGTGTGCGGGGGCAGGAGCTTGTCATAGTGGCGCTTAAGTTGATAGCTATTATCTTTAAAACGCCCCCATGGCTCAAACTACATCTGCATCTAGCAATTCTGTTCAGTCCTATCTGAAAGAAATTGGCCGCATTTCTCGCCTCACCCGCGAAGAGGAGATCTCTCTAGGCAAGCGGGTGCAGCGATTGAATGAGCTAAATGAGTATGTTGAACCGCTGACTGAGACCCTTGGCCGAGAGCCCTCTTTAGACGAGTGGGCGGCGGCAGCTCAGCTATCTGTGGAGGATCTACAGCAGATCATCGCTGCCGGAGAAGCGGCCCGCCGTCGCATGGTGGAGGCCAACCTGCGCCTGGTGGTCTCGATCGCCAAGAAATATACCAAGCGCAACCTAGAGCTGATGGATTTGGTGCAGGAAGGCACCCTGGGCTTGCAGCGAGGGGTGGAAAAGTTTGACCCGACCAAGGGCTTTCGGTTTTCAACCTACGCCTACTGGTGGATTCGCCAGGCGGTAACCCGTGCGATCGCAGAAAAGAGCCGCTCCATTCGTCTGCCCATCCACATTTTTGAAAAATTGACCAAGATTAAGCGTGCCCAGCGGGTGTTGGCCCAGGAGCTAGGCCGCACCGCCACCCTAGCCGAGGTGGCTGAGCACCTAGATATGCCCCTAACCCAGGTGCGACAGTTTCTGGCACAGTCGCAGCAGCCGATGTCGCTCAACGCTCTGGTGGGCGACAAGGGCGATACCGAACTGGCCGACATGCTAGAAGACGAGCAGGGCCAGTCGCCCGAGGGGTTTGCCGCCCAAACCAGCCTCAAGCAAGACATCTTCCGCATTTTAGATCGGCTCACCCCCCAGCAGCGCGAGGTGCTGGTGCTGCGCTTTGGCCTCGGATCTGGGGAGGGGCTATCGCTCTCTAAGGTGGGCCAGCAGCTCAACGTCAGCCGCGAGCGGGTGCGTCAGATCGAGCGCGATGCGATCAAAAAGCTGCGCTATGCCCGCCAAGATCTGCGGGCCTACCTGGCGGGCTAGGCCAATTTATCCCTGGGCTGGGCCACCGTCTGTTACTTCAGCGCTAAAGGCTGGGGTCTCGGCGGAGCGGGCAAAGTAGCGCCCCAGTAAACCGTAGCTAATTAGCCCGGCCCATTCTCGAATGACAATGAACTGCCGCTGCTCAAAGCTAAGGCTGTCGGGCACTGGGCTGGGGTGGGGAATCACTTCAAACCCTAGGCTGCGGAAAGTCAGCTGCGATCGCGCCATGTGGGGCGGGTCGGTGACTAAGATCAGCCGGTTAACGCCCTGGGGCTGGAGCAATGCCGCCGTAAACAGGGCGTTTTCATTGGTGGTCGCCGAGCAGGGTTCGCCATCGATGGCGCTGGCCGAAACCCCAGCGGCCTCTAGCATTTGACCAATCTCAATGGCATCGCCGCGACCGCTGGCAAAGATCAGCGGCGCGCGCTGCTGCTGCCACAGATCAACTGCCACCTGCACCCGGCTAGGGCGAAAGTCTCCGCCCCGACCCAAAATTACAATGGCATCGGCGGGCCGACCGCTGTCGGCGGGGATCAGCAGCGCCAGCCCTTTGCCCCCCAGCCGGCTCCCTAGGGGAGAAAGACTAAGACTGTAAAGCAGCAGCAGCAGCGCTCCCGCCAGACTGGCCTGCCGCTTCCACCGCCAGGATTTAAGCGCCCAGGGGGCAGCAATCAAAATCGCCAGCATGGGCATCACCAGCTGGGGCCGGATCAGCAGGTGGTAGATCCGCCAGCTCAGCCCGGCCCACTGTCCCGCCACTGTAGTCTGACAAACAGATAGATCGACCAAGGTACACCTCTGCTTCTGCTAAGACTTCAAAAGTCGCCCTATAATGCGGGCATCACGAGCACTAATCCTGGGCTAGGCCCGCTAACAGACAGCGAGACTTAGCCTGCTGGGCCAGGCCCAGCGTCAGGGTTAGCGAAAGACACATCATTGCCGTTCATTACGGTAGACGACGTTTTATTAAATCAGTGCCGTCTCTGCCACATCTCACTGTTTCTTTATGCAACCTGCCGCTATTTCCCTAACCCGCACTAGTCTGCCCGACAGTTTGCGCATCACCTTTGCGCCGCTGTCGCTAGCGGAGGTCTATGGGGCCGCCGACAACCCTGCCAATGGGGCCGTGGTGGTGATGAGCGGCATGGTGCGCAACCACAGCGAAGGCAAGGCAGTGGTGGCGCTGGAATACCAGGCCTACGAGCCCATGGCCCTAGAAGTATTTCGGCAGATCGCGGCCCACATTAGAGCTACCTGGCCCGAGGTCACCCGCGTAGCGATTCACCATCGCACCGGCAAACTTGCCGTGGGCGACATCAGCGTGCTGGTGGCGGTGGGCTGCCCCCACCGGGCCGAGGCCTTTGCCGCCTGCCAGTATGCGATCGACACCCTCAAGCACAACGCCCCGATCTGGAAAAAAGAGCACTGGGAAGATGGCTCCACCAGCTGGGTAAGCATTGGGGCCTGCGAGCAGGGTTCAGAAAGTTGCTGAAAATTTCTGGCTTTGGCTACCCAGCTACCCAGCTAATTCAGGTTTATGGATAACGCCCTTGAGCAGTCAAAAGCTGACGCTCCAGAATACGAGTCGGTGTGTTGAACATCAGAAGTTTCGCCGTTGCTCGACCTATTGGCGTTATGCCGTCAAGCTGAGCGTTGTTGTCCAACAGAAAGTGGTCCGACCAAGTTTGAGTGCGAGGATTGAACAGAGGCGTAATTTCGCCCGTAGCAGGATCAAATGTAGTCAGGTCAGTACCTTTGTGGCGATTGCAGGAGAGGCAGGAGAGAGCCAAGTTTTCAGCCGTTGTTGGACCGTCGTGCTTTTGGGCAATAACGTGGTCTACCTCATGGGTATAGATTGAGAAATCCTGGTGGAGCAAGCAGTATTCACATCGCCCCTGAGCGCGCTGACTGACTAATTGGCGCAGCTCAGCAGAAATTCTAGCCGAGGTCATTGGTCTACCGAAGCGAACGCCCGAGCCTTCATGAGAATCATCAAATGCTCAAGCTGTTCGTAGACATCGAGCTCGGCAACCTCAGCCTCTGTTAGAATCCCTTCACGGTTTTTGTCGAGGAGGGAACTGAGGCGATCTTGAGCTTCGAGGGAAACTTTGAAAGCAATGATGTCTTGAGGGGTAGGGCGAGTCACCAGAAAGTCGAGGACCTCGAGATAAGCCTGGGGTATCTCTGGCAGGTTCGCCGTTGGCAATTCCAAGGATGCCGTAGTGGAACAGCCTGTATTGACTAACTGGCTCAATAGCTCGGGTAAACGGTTGCGAAGGGGCTCTAGCCGTTCTGCTAATTCGTCGGGTATTTGAATCGTTAGCTCAGCCATCGCGCTCTCCTCGAACTTTGTCAACAGGTGCTATAGCCCAAAATTTCACTGAAACAAGTTGAAATTACTCTTTGCGAATGGCTGAAAGCCTTGAGCTGCGGTAGGGTGGGCACTGCCCACCAGCCTTATTTCAGTGACATTCGCCATAGCCCGTCTTTATTCTAGGTTGTCTCCCACTTACGGGAGAAGTCTAAACCTTTTGGGGCGATTCCGCGGAATTTCCTCTGATGCGGTTGAATAAAGCAAAGAAGCTTTGACCTATCAGATATGTCTGCACCGTTCAGAATCACCCGCCCGGCAGTAAAGTCGGTTGACACCAACGCCGAGAAAACAGCGAAGGAAGTTAAAAGCTATCTGGAGCGGTTGCTAAAGCTGATTCCCGCAGAGGTAATCAGCCTGTACCTGGTAGGCAAGGGCATGATCGCCGGTGGGGCGGTGTCCCAGGCATCAATCACCTATTGGGGCAGCTGGACGGTCGTTTGCTTGGTCGGCGTGTTCGCCATCAGACTATGGGGAACAGCGGATCCGAATCCAGATAAACCAGAAGGTCAACCGCAACCCCCGCCGCAACCCCCGCAAATGGGGGCCGTGTTAATTGCCTGTCTCTCTTTCCTGGTATGGATTTACTCTATGGGGGATGTGTTTGCCCTGCTCAATCTCTATGAGCCTGTACTGGCAGGATTAATTATGCTGGGATGGACCTTCTTCGTCCCGTTTTTCTACAAAGGCTCTCGTAGTTAAGCGGTGATTGGCCTCATCCATTGTATGAGTTTGTAACATTCCTCCAAATCCTGAAAGATGGCAGAGTCTTCTACGCCTTCCAGAAAAATTCAGAATCTGCGGAGTTTTACTGTTCAGATTCGACATATTAAAACCCAGGCGATTGTGGGTACGGGGTTTGTGGTGTCAGAGGAGGGGTTAATTGCCACCTGCGCCCACGTGGTGGTAGCAGCGGGAGTAAATCCGCGCTTTGGTAAAATTCCTAGCCACTGGGAACTCATCCGTCAAAGCTTTTTCCCGTCTAGTGAAGCATTACAAACAGGAACCACCGCGACCCTGCCAGTTTATTTTCCTCAGGCCAAGCAACTGCCGATAGCAGAACGGACACGCTACGCCACAGTAGTGGGGTGTTTTAGTGAATCCGATGATGATCTGGTCTTGCTCAAGTTGGCAGGGTTGCCCCTGCCAGAGGGGGTTAAGGTGGCCCTCGTCGATCGCGCTGATGAGTCGGTCAATGTGGCGGATGAACGGCGATTTCGGAGTTACG
>RECJ01000058.1 GCA_007694115.1 Leptolyngbya sp. DLM2.Bin27
ACTGCTTGGGCCAGCGGATCAGCTGCATGGCGGCGTTGTCGACATACATGTGGGTCAGCGCTACATCCGGGTAGTCGGCGGCGAGGGCGGTGATGCGATCGCGCCACAGCTGCGACACTTCCAGCACGTTGGCTTTGTCCACCGAGCACAGCTGGCCTTTGCGCTTTTGGGCGATCTCAAAGGCGACTTTGCCAATGCGGTCGATCTCGCTGTCGGTGTAGGCCATGGTGTTGACCCCCCGCTTTTGCCCCGTCTCGGTCTCAAACACCCCCTTGGGGTTGCCAAAGTAAATGCCGCCGGTCAGCTCCCGCACCACCATGATGTCTACGCCCTCCACGACTTCCCGCTTTAGGGAAGACGCATCGATCAGCTGGGGCAAAATAGTCGCCGGGCGCAGGTTGGCAAACAGCTCTAGCCCCGCCCGCAACCCCAGCAGCCCGGTCTCGGGCCGCTGGTGCCGGGGCAGCGTGTCCCACTTGTAGCCACCGATCGCCGCCAGCAGCACCGCATCACTGGCCTTGCAGGTCTTCAGCGTCGCCTCTGGCAGCGGCTCCCCGGTTGCGTCGATCGCCGCCCCGCCAATTAGGGCCTGCTCAAACTCAAAGGCCAGATCCATCTGGCTGCCCACGGTTTTGAGCACATCCACCGCCACCGCCATAATCTCAGGGCCAATGCCGTCGCCGGGCAGCAGGGTAATGCGATAAGTCGAAGTCATAGCGTTGGAGAAATGTGATTTACCGTAGGGTGGGCAATGCCCACCAACCCATTGGCACGGGGAATTCCCAGCGCACCGATTCAATATCATACCCCCAGGGGCCAACCCCTCCCCGCCCATTTCCTAGGGCAGACACATGGGTCTGCCCCTACGCCCTACGCCCCATCTATCCACACACCCATCCATCACACACCCTAGGGCAGACCCATGGGTCTGCCCCCAAACCCCCCCCCCCCCCCCACCCCCCCACACACCCTACCATCACACACCTTTGGGCAGACCCATGGGTCTGCCCCTACCCGCCCACCCACCTACCCACCCACTCCCCACCCCATGCCCCAATACCTCTACCTCCACGGCTTCGCCTCCAGCCCCCAGTCGGCCAAAGCCCAGGCGATGAAAACCCGCCTCGCCGCCCTGGGAATTCCCCTGCTCGTCCCCGACCTCAACCAGGGCGACTTTGCCCACCTCACCCTCAGCCGCCAAATCCAGCAGGTCAGCGCCCTAATTTTGTCTCAAGATCAGCCCACGGTGCTGATTGGCTCTAGCCTGGGGGGGCTCACCGCCGCCTGGGTTGCCCAGCAGGCCACCCTGACCAAACGCATCGAAAAACTGGTGCTGCTGGCCCCCGCCTTTCAATTCCTCCAGCAGTGGCTGCCCCGCCTCGGCCCCGAGACCCTCGCTAGTTGGCGCACCGAGGGCACCCTCCCGGTCTACCACTACACCGAGCAGCGGCAGCTGCCCCTCGACTACCGCTTCATCACCGACGCCCAGGGCTACCGAGACGCAGACCTGCAAGCCAACATTCCCACCCTGATGCTCCACGGCACCCACGACGAGACCATATCTATAGAAGCCAGCCGTGCCTACGCCGCCCCTCGCCCCTGGGTGCGCCTAGTCGAGCTTCCCAGCGACCACGCCTTAACGGACGTAGAACCAGAAATTTGGCAGCATACTCAGGGGTTTTTAGGGCTTTGACCTAGCTAATTGTGCCAAGCTCTAACGGGCCAACGGTTCAAGGTATACGCTTCAAGGACTGCCGTGAACCGTGAACCGTACACTTTAAACTCCACTAGGCGTCTCTCAACCCGTTTCAAGAACTGCAACCCCCGTGCCACAATTAGCCCCATCCTCTACGTTAGTAACAGGGCAGCCCGGTGGAACCGTCTTCCCCCAGAGAGCTAAACACTGGGCTCAGCAGTGAGCCCAACCCAGCCCAGTCGCCAGCACCCCCAACCCCGCGACAGCTGCACAGCATCAAAGCCCAACTCGACCTGGTGCTGCTAGCCCTAGAAGCCCTCACCGGCCTGGGGTCTGATGCCATGCTGGTGGCGGCAGAAAGCCTGGGGGTGTCAGATCTGCTGAGCGATCGCGTCAACCTGTGGCGCTTGCGCCAGGCCAGCCCCCTGCGCAAGGGCCAGGGCCGCAAAAAGCTCGATGTCGATGAAGCTCGCGCCCTGGTGCTGGTGACCTGCCACTTAGCCGTTAGCCACCGCGATACCATCCGGCAGGCGGTGGCGCGGCTAGAGCAAGTTCTGGGGCAGGGCCAGCCCCCGCACCGCACCGCCCAACTGGGCGACTACCTCGATGCCTTTAGCAACGCCTATCAAGACCGCATGGAGGGCGACCCGACCGCCACCACCGACGAACTCACCGCCCTGGGGCTAAAGCTGCTGGTCGATCTGCTGTTTTACAGTGGCCCTGGCGGTAGCCGCAAGCTCTGGGTAGCCCTGCTCGATCGCACCGAAACGTAATCCCATTTTTGCCCTCTGCCCTCTGCCCTCTGCCCTCTGCCCTCTGCCCTCTGCCTTCTGCCTTCTGCCTTCTGCCTTCCGCCTTCTGCCTTCTGCCCTCCGCCTAAGTCCATGGCCCAAACCGCCACCATCACCTCCTACGAATACACGGCGGGCACCTGCACCCTACGGCTGGTGGGGGAGCTATCGCCCCTGAGCCAGGTGACGGGTCGGCCAGTATTGGTGCGATCGCGCTTCCATCTTCAGCTATACAGTACATCGCCCTCTGAGCCCGCCCAATCGGCAGCTAGCCCGGCTATAGTCTTCGAAATCAAGGGGCGGGAGCCTCAGTTTTCGGCCCTGGCCAATCTGGTGCAGACCTACGTGCAACGCTGTCTCGGCACCGATGGGTTGGCCACCGCCGGGGAGGTCTCCCAAGGAGAAAATTCGCTGCAGCCGGTGGGTCTGACTCGCCATCGTCTGACCCTGGCCGATCCCCCGGCTGCGCCCCAACCGGTTGAACTCTCTACCCTGCAACTGTCTGATCTCGCCGATGCCCTAGAGCAGGCCGACAGTCAGATTCAGATTATGCCCGAGGCGGCTCTACCAGAGGTGCGCCGGTCTCGCCCCCGGCTGCCCCTCTGGTTAGGCTCCGTAGCGGCGGTCGGCATTGCCGCCCTGCTGGGCAACCAGATCTTTGTCACGGCCCCCCGCCCCGCAGTGATCTCCCCAGGCGAGACTGAGTCGCTGGCCGAACCACTTGATGGGGCCAGTCCCCAGACCGCTGAAGACAGCCTGTCTCAAGACCGCCAACAGTTCACCCTCGACGAGACGCCCCCCGCAGCCGAGACCACCCCAGACCCAGCCGCGCCTGACTCCATGGCCACTGGCGAAGCCCTGCCGCAGCCCGCCACCACCGCCCTCACTACCCCAGCCGCGAGCCAACCCCCTCAACCGCCGCCGATTACGACACCCCAGCCCGCTCCAGCGGCCCCCCCGCCAGGCGGCAGCCGCGAGAGATTGGGCGCACGCAGCAGCCCCCCGCCGGGCACCGCTGCTGATCAGGCTCCGGCCAGCCCCAATGCCCTTCGGGCTCCCTCGGCAGCTCCAGACACCCCTGAAGCCTTGGATGCCGAACCAGGCATGGCCGCCACCAGCGCCGCAGACCCGGAGGCCGCCTGGGTCGCTACCCTCACCCAGGCGCTCCAGCGGCGGTGGCGACCTCCGGCTGATTTGGTCGCGCCCCTGCGCTATCGCCTGACCCTGACCCCCGAGGGCACCGTGGCCACCCTTGAGCCGCTCGACCGGGCCTCAGCCATCTACCAAACTTTGTCTACCCTGCCCCAGCCAGACACCAATCTGCCTGGCCTGGCTAGGGCAGATGAGATTACGGTAGAGGTGAAGTTTTTACCTGACGGTGAAGTGGTTGTCAGCCCCTTGGGCGCATCGACACCTTAAAGCGCCTTAAACCGCTGATAACCAGGGTTTGAGGCGTCGGATTTGGTCTGTTGAATGTAGCCTTGTCGGGGGTAAAAAGCCCAGGCGAGGCTCCGCCCAGGCGTCAATGCACCGCAAGATGGTTGTGCTACTGAGCCTGCTGCGATCGCTGGCTCTTGCGCTTTGCTTTTCGCATTTGCAGCGTAGCCATGGCCTTGTCGACCGGAAACCCAGCAATCGGGATCACTTGGTGCTTGCGATCGCTCTCCAGCTGCTTCAGCTCTGTATAGTCCATCCAGTGGATGCAGTCGACCGGGCAGGTGTCGATCGCCTCTTGAATCAGATCTTCAGAGTCGCCGTCTTGACGATAGACCCGCGATCTGCCGTGGTCTGGCTCAATGTAGAACGTGTTGCGGGCCACATGGGCGCAGTGCCTACAGCCAATGCAGGTAATTTCGTCTACATAGACACCCTTTTGGCGCAGCTGACCACCCAGTTCGGGTTCGTAGCCAGTGCGTTCCTCAGTCTGACGCAATTGTCCGCCCAGCTCGGGCTCAAACCCGCTAGCCTGTCCATCAAACTGCCCATCAAACTGTGTCATTACCCTACACCGCTCCAAAACGCCTAACCTGGGGCTAATACTAAGAAAGGGGCTGACTGGCCCCTTTCTATAGCTCAAGTCATTACCCTAGCCATTCCAGCGCTGCACCACCAGCCGCACCGAGCCATCCTCTCGCACCTGCTCTTCAGCGAGCTGAAAACCTTGGCGAGAGGTTTCACTCACCACGGTGTTGTAGGCATAACGCTGGGTCACCTGACTCAAGAAGCCTTCCACTGTCAGCGGCTGCTGCCAATATTGCAGGTCGGCCACCAATTCATAGTCCCTGGTTTCAGGGTTATGGCGAAAGCCAATGTCGTAGCCATTATCTTGGGCAATCACCACGTCGGCGGTTTGGGTTTGACCCCGGTAGCCGCGCACATCACAGGGGCCAGCTTTCCAGTCTGCGCCCAGGTCATCTAGGGCCAGCTTAAGAGAGTCTAGGTTGCGGATTTTAGTTTTGATTTGGCTAAAGTGTGACATCTTCTGTGCGTTGTTATGAGGACTAGAAAAGTTGACTATTTACCACCGTTATCCCTAACTTCTAACCTTGGCTTCTACCACTGGCTGTAGGTGGCGGAGGCAGATACAGTTTCGGCAGTCGCTTGATCGTTGCGCTGAGCAAAGAACTCAGAGGTCGTCTGGTGCGCTACCACGGTGCCCAGCTGAGCCTCAATGGCCGCTGTCACCTCAGCACAGGAGGCACCCACAATGCCAGTCACCGTTTCTTTGACCCGACCATCGGGATAGATAATGAACTCTAAGGTTTCCATAGTTGCTCAGCCTCTACAAATGCGGAATGGAGCTTGGGTAGTCAGCCTATCAATCCGCTTGGATACCCCTGTAGTTGAGCGATGCAAGCGGCGTTTGTGCTCAGATCCTAGCGAAGTATCTGGTACATAGCTCGGCATCGTCCATTACAAAAGTCAATGCACTGCATTGGTTTTGCGAGTGGGCACATCTTGTTTGTTTAGATGTAGTGTCGCGTAACTTCTAGAGGCCGTCAAGGCAACTTTTGTTACATATCTCAGCGTTCTCTGGGGCAGGCAAACGGGAAAATCGCCTGTCTGCCTCTAGAGTAGGCTAACAAATTATTAAGAATCTTGTCGCTGCCTCGGCCCTGCCTGCCCTCTGCCCCAGCAGGCTGAGTTTGGTCATGATCACCATCTCACGGCTCGACTCGGCTCGCTAAGCGGGCGGGGTTGGTTCCCTCAGCACCCGGTTGCACAGGAATTGGGGATGCGTCGTTGGGGCCGGCGGAGTAGCCCACTGCTTCAGCTGGGGGGCCTCACGAGCCCCCTTAGCATGCTGCCCCGTAGT
>RECJ01000214.1 GCA_007694115.1 Leptolyngbya sp. DLM2.Bin27
GATCGAGTCGGGGCGGACGATTGGCAAGCTGGTGTTAGAAGGCTGGGATAGATAGCTAAAGCGTTTACACAGGTAAACGCTTTAGCTATCTATTACTTCACCGAAACGCGACCATCGGCTTCGATGGTGATGCTGCGATCGCTCGGTTCACTGGGGGCGCTAAACAATTCAACCCGTAGGGTGTTGGGCGCGGGGCGGCTCAGCCGGGCGCGGACGGGCAGCCGCTCCTGCGACCAGAAAAATACCGAGGGGTTAGGCTGGGCTGTCCAGCCCACCTGCAATTCGACGGTGTTCCCGGTGTAGAGCACGCGGGGGCCGAGCCGGGGCGGTTGCTCTAGGCTGAGGGGGCGGCCACCCACATTGACGATTTGAATGGTGATGCGATCGCCCGGCGTAAACTGGATCTGCCCCGACCCGCAGTTGACGGTGCAGGGGGCTGCTACCGCCGCAGGCCCATTTAGTAACCAGGCCGCCAGGCCAATCAGACATCCCCCAATCAATCCAACGGGCAAAAGCTTTTGCATGGCGACCATCCTGACACAGCGGAACAGATCTTTTGTAGCCGCTGGCGATCGCCCTAGGGTCACCTTGACACATCTCGTAGGAATTGATGGGATTTGATCTGTAACCGGAGAGACATCGCTAGGAGCCATCGTTGCCCTCTATGGCTGGGGGCCACCGCCAAGCGCGGCAGCGGTTTTGGGCGCAGCCGGAGGTTTCTGGCTTAGGGATCTGCTTTGGGCAAGTTGGCTTCGGTGTGCAACTTGATATCGGCTGCGGTCGAAAGCGCCTCAGATGCGATCGCACCAGGGGCCACCCCCTCCGCAAACTGGGCCTCTTGCAGGGTGAGCTTAATGGCCGCCAGCACCCGCGAGGTCACCTGCAAAAATGAGCTTTTGCGCGAGTTGACCCAAAACTGGGCCTCTAGATTCACGGTGGCAGGGGTGAGCTCGCGCACCAGCACGATCGGCTCGGGGTCTAGCTCAACGCCGTCGATCTGCTTCATCTGCTGCAAAATGCGGGCAAACAGGTCGGGTAGGTCGGCGCTGTGGTCGAGCCCAACCGTGACGCTGCTGAGCCGCACCGGCGAGGCGGTGTTGTTGGTGATGCTGCTTTGAAACACCTCCTGGTTGGGAATGTAGACCAGGCGGCCGTCGTAGGTTTGCACCGTGGTGGCCCGCAGCTGAATTTGGGTGACGGTGCCCTCGTAGCTGTTGATTACCACCTGGTCACCAATGCGAAAGGGCCGACTGGCCAGCAAAATCACGCCCGAAATGTAGTTGCTGAGTACATCGCGCAGGCTGAAGCCGATGGCGACGCTGGTGAGGCCGAGGGTGCCGAGTAGGGCGGCAAAGTTGAGCCCCATTACCCCCAGGGCAATCACCGATCCCAGCGTCCACACGCCGCCGTAGCAAAGGCGGCTGATCAGCATTTCGGTGGTGCGATCGCCCTCGGTTTTCTTGGCCCACACCAGCACGGCATGGCGCACCACCGCCGCCAGCAGCCAGGTCAGCCCCAGCACCACCACGACCCCCAGCAGGGCGGGCAGGTTGTCGAGGGTATCGCGCAACAGCTGCTGGGAGGTGCCCCGAATGCGGTAGGTTGCCGCTGCCACCAGGTTAGTTCTGGCGGTCGCCTGGTTGAGTAAGTCGGCCCAGCGCTGGGCCAGGGTGGCGATGTCGGTGTTAAAGTCGAGGGCATCTTGCTCGGTGACGGTCATGATCAGCTGCTGGTTAGCCTGGAGGGTGGCCAGGTTGCGATCGCTATCCCGATTCACCACGATGGGTTCTGAGTCACTATCCTGGTTGAGCAGCGCCGCGATGCGACGGTTAATTTGCCCCGCTCGATCAGCTGCGCTAGTATCGCCCAGCCCCCCCACCTGTAAGACCGGCTGCCCCCGCACCAGCACATCGGCAAAGAAGGTCTCGCTGGTGTCTTGGGCAATCGCCACTCCCCCCAGTCCCCCGCCCGCAACGGGTAGCCCCCCTGGCTCCAGGGCCAGGGTCAAGCCCAGGGCGAGCCCCAGCAGCAACCTCAGGAGAAATCCCAGCGGGCAGCTATGGCGCAGCTCTGGCCCCGGTCTTGGCCTCAGTCTTGGCCCCAGTCTTGGCTCCCCTGTTGCTCCCCCGCCGTCTCGGGCCATAGCCTACCCCGCCACAAAATGTCTTTATTCAACCCCATCATCTTGCCCTATGGAGCACCTACCCACCGCCGCTAGCCCCCAACCACGACTGCTTGTGACCGGAGCCAGCGGCTTTTTAGGCTGGCATCTGTGCCGGGCTGCCCAGGCCGTTTGGCAGGTCGAAGGCACCTATCATCGCCACTCGCCCCAGTCGCTGCCGGGGGTAACGTTGCACGGCATTGACCTGGGTGATCTCGATGCGATCGCTCCCTGGCTCGATGCGATCGCCCCCGCCGCCGTGATCCACACCGCCGCCCTCTCGCAGCCCAACCGCTGCGAGCAAGACCCAGCGCAATCCTACCGGGTGAATGTCGAGGCCACAGGGGTGCTGGCAGAGTTCTGTGCCCGGCACCAAATTCCCTTCGTGTTTACCTCCACCGACCAGGTGTTTGACGGCCAATCGCCCCCCTACAGCGAAGCCAGCCCCCCCAGCCCGATCAACCTCTACGGTCGCCACAAAGCCGAGGCCGAAGTTCTGGTTCAAACCCTGCATCCCACCGCCGCCATCTGCCGACTGCCCCTGCTCTACGGCCCGCCTAGCCCCACCGCCGAGTGCTTTTTGCAGGGCTTTTTGCGCAATCTACAAGCGGGGCAACCCCTACACCTGTTTACCGACGAGTTTCGCACCCCCGCCTACGTCGAAGATGTCGCCGCTGGCCTACTGCTAGCCCTAGAGAAAGCCCCTGGCCTACTGCACCTGGGTGGCCCTGAACGCCTGAGCCGCTACGATTTTGGCCTACGCATGGCCGAGGTGTTTGGCATTGACCCCAATTGGCTCATTCCGGGCAAACAAGCTGATGTGACCATGCCCGCCCGCCGCCCCGCCGATGTGTCCTCCGATAGTCAAAAAGCATTTGCTCTAGGCTATCGCTCTCGCGGCATCGTCGCTGGTCTAAAGGCGGTGAAGGACTGGAACGGTACTCAAGCCCGGTAGCCCGTGGTTAAGTTTTAACGCAGGCCGTGAACCTAAAACCCTGAACCGTGAACCCCATGGTGACTAGGGCGGTGGCGATAGCTGAGCCATTCGCGTCTACCAGTCAGTCTAGCCAGGTCAAATGTTACGCTATAGGCTGCCATTTGCCCGTATCGCCACTGCGCCCCTATGTTAGAACCTTCGTTCCTGCGCGCCCTAGTCTGGACTGACTATCGCCTTGCTGTGCTGTTTATGGTGTTTTTGCCTCTGGTGCTGCTGATCTGGGCCTTTGTGCAAAAAAACGAGGCCATTCAGCGCCTGCTGATCATCTACTGGAAGGTGGCCAGCCTGCTGATGATCACCGTCTACCTGATGATCGGCGGGTTCAATATCAGCTTTTTGTCGGGGCTGATGGCGCGGGTGCTGATTCCGGTATCGCTGTGGTTTTGGGTTGACCTCAACGAAGAAATTCGCGAGCAGCCTGGCTCACTGCTAAAGCTGTTCTTTAGCGCCTGGCGCTGGGCGGTGACGATCTACAACATCATTGGCGGCGCGATTTTGCTGGGCTTTTTGCCCTGCGCGTTTTCGGGCGTTCGCTTTGGGGCCGCCGACTGCCAGGTGTGGCTAGAGCCATCGCTGCTCTATCGAGAATATTTCCACGCCGGCTATACCTTCGGCTTCCTGGGCTTCTTTGGCATTTTGGGTCTAGTGATCTACGTGGCCTCGCTGGCCTGGTTTGTGTTTGTGCGCCTGGGCAAACAGGGGCGGCAGGCAATTAATTAGTGGATGAGTGGATGAGTAGATGGGTGAATGAGTGTAGCAATGACGCCTGGATTGCAGCTGGAGCAATTTACCCTGAGGCAGCCTACTCTAGTGCTGCTGGTGCGGGCTGTGGTCGATGGAGAAGCCGACGAGGTGTTGATCTATCGCGGCTTTTCTAGTTCGCTGGTGCGCCCCACCGCCGCCGACCCCGAGGTGCCGGTGCTGCCCGAGGGGGCCGAGATTGCCGCGATTGACGTGATGGTGGGGCCGTACAACCCGGCGGCACCGCAGTATTTGCACCGAGGGCTGAGCTGGGCTGAGCTGCTGCCAATCATAGAAGACCTCGGGATCTAATTCCCGTCGGGTGCATTCGCGACCCAAGTATCGTTTGCAAAGGTCAGTTTTCCTGGCTGGCCGCAATGTACCGCTTCTGCTACTCTCCAGCTTTTTCACTCCGCAAATGCTTGGGCTGCCAGTCGGCGTGGTTTTTTTGCGGGGCGCGGGAGACGACTAGGCATTGGTCGGGGGCGTCTTTGCGCACCACTGAGCCAGCGGCGATGGTGACATCGCTGCCGATGGTGACGGGGGCAACCAGGACGCTATTGCTGCCGGTTTTGGTGCGATCGCCGATCACCGTCTGATGTTTCTTAAACCCGTCGTAGTTGGCGGTAATGGTGCCTGCGCCGACATTGACCTTATTGCCCAGGGTGGCATCGCCCAGGTACGACAGGTGGGCCACGTTGGTGCCCGCCCCCAGGGTAGATTTTTTGATTTCAACAAAGTTGCCGATGCGGCAGTTGTCGCCCACGGTAGCCTCGCCCCGCAGGTGGGCGTAGGGGCCAACCCGCCCCCCGCTGCCCACGGCGCTGTCGCTGACCACTGAGAAAGCCACGGTGGCGTTGGCCCCAATCTGGCTATTCTCAATCAGGCTGCCGGGGCCGATGCGGCTGCCGCTGCCGATGGTGGTTTTGCCCCGCAGGTGGGTCTGGGGTTCGATCACCACGTCGGGTTCGAGTTGTACGGTGGTGTCGATGGTGGTGCTGTCGGGGTCGATCAGGGTGACGCCAGCGGCCATCCAGTAATCTTTGATCCGGTCTTGCAGCAGGGCGTAGGCCTCGGCCAACTGCTTGCGGCTATTGATGCCAAAGATTTCTTGGCTGTCGGCCACATCGACCGCCATGGCGGGGCTGAGGTCTTTGACCACGTCGGTGAGGTAGTACTCCTGCTGGTCGTTGTCGGCGCTGAGGTGGGGCAGCACGGCCATTAGTTTGGCCCAGTTAAAACAGTAGACCCCGGCATTGATGCGGGGGTTTTGGCGCTGGGCGGGGCTGCAGTCGCGGTGCTCGACGATTTCGGTAATTAAATCTTGCTCGGTGCAAAAGACCCGCCCGTAGCCGGTGGGGTCGCTGAACTGGGCGGTGAGCAGGGTGGCGGCGTTGCCGTTCTCCTGGTGGGTGGTCACCAAATTTTGGATGGTTTCGGCCCGCAGCAGGGGCACGTCGCCGTTGAGCACTAACAGGTCGCCGTCAAACCCGTCCAGGTGCGGCATTACCTGCTGCACGGCGTGACCGGTACCGAGCTGCTCGGCCTGTTCTACAAAGGTGAGGTTGGGGATGTGGGCCAGGGCCGCTTTGACCTGGTCTTGGCCAAAGCCGACCACGATCAGGGTGTGGCTGGCGTTGAGGTCGGCAATGCTGTCGAGCACGCGCTCTACCATCGATTTGCCCCCCACCGAGTGCAGCACCTTGGGCAGGCTCGATTTCATTCGGGTGCCGCGCCCGGCGGCAAGAATGGCGACAGCGACCATGGGGAGTTCCTGGGTAGTGATTCGAAGGGAGTATATCGCGGTTTGGGGATGGGTGAGTGGGGGATGGGGGGA
>RECJ01000057.1 GCA_007694115.1 Leptolyngbya sp. DLM2.Bin27
CGGCCCCCGGGGGTGGGGGGGGGGGGCGGGGGGGGGGTATCCGGGGGGTGGCCGCTAGTGGGGCCGCTGCCCCACTAGCGGCCACCGTGGTGAATGCTACAACGACCCCCACTAGCATTCCTGACTTGGCCCGCAATCTGTTTATTCGTCGCCACCAGCGTAGCCGTCGGCGCGAACAGGGCATGATGGTGCGTCTGGCTGCCGAAGTCGGTATGCCCGTCGAAGATGCGGCCCACTACGAGAGCCACATTCAGGGCAAAATGCCCCACGATTTTTCTGGCTACGATCGCGGCTCAGCCGCCATGAGCTAACCCTCGAATACGGCTGATGGCCCGGTGCTCTGGCACTCCGGGCCATTTTTTTGGGCTAGTCGATGGATCGTGGCCCATTCTCCTGGGGTCAGAGGTTGGGCGATCGGCTGGCAGTCAAACCAGCCCGCTGCTGCCTGGGTGAGCGACGCAATGATCTGGGCAACTGTTAAACCCTGGCGTACAGCCCGCTGGGCCTCAGTCTCTGGCGGAGCCGCAGTTTGAAACACCTGCTGCCAGAGCGTCCCATTGGTCGTAAGGCCCATAGAACCGTGCTGGAGCAGGTGGGCACCGCGCCGCAGCTGGGCGCTGCCGATCACTTTGTGACCTTGAGCATCGACCAAATCGGCGCTGGTGGCCAGGGCAAAGCAGTTGTGCGAGCGGCTGTAGTCGCGACTCGGCTGGCCAAAACTGAGGGACACCCCCAGATCTGCCCAGCCTGCAATCAAGAATTGGCACAGAAACCGATAAGCCTGGTCACGGCTGCCGGCCATCTGCGAGGTGACTAAGCTATAGGTCAAATCGCCCTGGTGCAGCACCCCGCGCCCGCCGGTGGGCCGCTGCACCAGATCCACAGATCGCCCCTGCCAAACCAGATTTTGCCAGTGCTGAGGCCTTTGCCGCCGCTGGCTGGCTCCGAGGGAAATCGCGGCGGGGTGCCAGGTGTAAAACCGCAGGGCGGGGGGATGACCGTGGTGCTGGTGCTGGTTGAGCAGCCAGGTATCGATCGCCATCTGCACTGCCCCAGGGGCTGCTATCGGTGGAATCAGCCGCCAGATGGCTTGGCTCACGGAGCTTCCCCGGCGTGGTATGAGCTGCGCACGAGGGGACCAGAGCGCACGTGCTCAAAGCCGAGTTCGCGGGCAATGTCGCCCAGGCGGTCAAATTCTGCGGGTGCCCAGTAGCGATCGACCGGGCGGTGATCGAGGGAGGGGCGCAGATACTGGCCGAGGGTGATGCGATCGCACCCCACCCGCCTTAAATCTTGCATCGCCTCAATCAGCTCGGCCTCGGTTTCCCCATGGCCCACCATTAGCCCCGATTTGGTTGGGATCGCTGGGTTGGATGCTTTCACCAGGGATAAAACCCGCAAAGAGCGATCGTACTTGGCCCCGCGCCGCACCGGGGCTTGCAGCCGCCGCACGGTTTCGAGGTTGTGGTTGTAGCAGGCGGGTTTGGCCGCTACCACGGTCTGCACTCGCTCAGCCTGGCCCACCTCCCGCGAGGTGCCGCCCCAAAAGTCTGGAGTCAGCACCTCAATTTCTGTATTGGGGTTCCCCTGGCGAATTTTGTCCATAACGGTGACAAACCAGCTGGCCCCGTGGTCGGGCAGGTCATCCCGCGCCACCGAGGTCAGCACCACGTAGCGCAGGCCCAGCAGCTGCACCGATTCAGCCACTTTCTCTGGCTCGTGGGGGTCGAGGGTCATCGGCGCGTGGCCCTTCTCCACCTGGCAAAACGAGCAGGCGCGGGTACATACCGACCCCATCAGCAAAAACGTCGCCGTGCGGTTGGCGTAGCACTCGCCCCGGTTGGGGCAGCGGCCCTCTTCGCAGATGGTGTGAATCTGCCGCTGTTTGACAATTCGCTGCACCGCCGAAATCTGGCTGGCGTTGCCGATGGGGCGGCGCAGCCAGTCGGGCATGCGTTCAATCTCGGCCCTGAGCTGCTGTCGTGAATTTGTGGCAGAAGATGTCATAGGTAGGGTGGGCACTGCCCACCAAAAGCTTGGCCGCCCGAGAACTGAGTCACCTTAGATGATCAGGACAAACCACCGTTTGCCCCTACAACAGGTTTTCCTTACTGGATTCTATCGCGGGTAATCTCCACCGCAACCTGGCCGGTGTAGTCGGGGATGGGTGGCGTGAGCTTAGTTACCTTGACTGTCACTCGCTGAAGTCGGGCATCTGAGGCCAGGGCCATGGTGGCAATCGCCCCCGCCAGTCGCTCAATCAGGGCAAACTTTTCCTCGCGAATGATCCGCTGGGTGCCGTGGATCACGGTGCGGTAGTCGTGGGTGTCGGCGAGGCGATCGCTCTCGGCGGCCTCGGCTAAATCCAGATCCAGGGTGACATCGGCCTGAAACCACTGCCCCAGCACGTTTTCTTCGGGCAGCGCCCCGGTGTAGCCGTAGGCACGAATGTTGCTGAGGTGAATGGCATCCATAGGATGGGGGGCTCAATGGAGGATGTTACCGGAGGGCAAACAACTGTTTGCCCCTACTTGAGCCAGCCTTTGAGGCGGGTTGCCACCTGGGGTCGCCGCAGCTTGCGCATGGCCTTGGTTTGAATCTGGCGCACCCGCTCCCGCGACAGGTTAAAGATGCCGCCCACCTCTTCTAGGGTGTGGGTTTCGCCCGTGGCTAGGCCGTAGCGCAGGGTAATGATGTCTTTTTCGCGCTCGGTCAGCACCTCAGACAGCACGCTGGTGATCTCCTGGCGCATCATGTTTTCGCTGATTTTAGACTCTGGGGTCTGGGTACTGCTGTCTTCGAGCAGCTCCATTAGCTCGGTGTCTTCGCCTTTGCCGACCCGGTGGTTGAGCGAGAGCGATCGCCTGCGCACCTGCTGCAAACTTCTCAGCTGATCCACCGATACATCGAGGGCATCGGCCAGCTCTTGCTCAGTGGGGTTACGCTGCAAGTCGCGGCGCAGATCGCGGTGGGCTTTTTTCAGCTTATTGAGCTTTTCTACGATGTGGATCGGTAGACGAATGGTGCGGGCATCGTTGGCGATGGTGCGAGTAATGCCCTGCCGAATCCACCAGTAGGCGTAGGTCGAAAACTTATAGCCCTTGTCGGGATCAAATTTTTCGGTGGCGCGGTTGAGACCCAGGGCACCTTCCTGAATTAGATCGAGAAAGGGCACGCCTCGATTTAAATAGCGCTTGGCGATTGACACCACCAGCCGTAAATTAGATCGGATCATTCTCCGCTTGGCGGTGCGACCCTCGTGGAGCTTTTGGGTAAACTCTGCCTCATTGACCTTTAGGTTTTCTACCAATTCTTGGCGGGTTGGTTTTCGACCCAGCTCTTTCTGAAGTTTTTCGCTGGCGGTTTCGACCTTAGACAAGAAGCGCACCTGCCGGGCCAGCTCAATTTCTTCGCTGGGTTTGAGCAGTGGGTAGCGCGCCATCTCTTTAAAGAAGGCTCCTACAGCATCGTCGGTGATCGTCTTGCTGTAGCCTGACATGCCCAGCTCTGACATGGCCTCTGACTGAGAAAACTTTGCCAAGACCTCTCGATCTTCGTCCCAGGCGGTCAGGTCAGGGGTGATTTGGCCATCGGCGGCGGAGACTTTTTCGGCCACCCGATTCAAGTCGGTGTCGAACCCGTCAATAGATTCATCGGGCCAGGCAATAGAGCTATCTCTGTCGGAGTTATATGTAGTAGTCATGGGGTAAGTAGAACTGTATACCTACAGGTCGAAGCATGCAGATTTTAGGCATTTATATTCGGGCGACCCTGCCGATGGCAACCCCTAACAAAACAATTGATCCCGGAATTGAATCTCGGTCTTATTTTGTGAGTCCACAATACGAATTTTTTTGTGAATTCCAAGGCAATGTAACATTTCTTAGGCATCTTGCGTAGTGTAACAGCGAAATCGAAAAATGAACCGCAAATCTAAAAGAAACTCGCCGCGATCGTTTGCTATTGTCATAGGCTTTGCCTCAGCATTGATCGTCGGCTAGTGGTGGAGGCGACCTGGCTAGGTGGGTCTAGATTGCTGTCGGCAGGGGGAGGCAATCTTAGATTTTTTCGCTATGCCCTAGCAGGAAGTTTTCCACAAAAGAGAGAGAGTTTTCCACAGGTGGTCGCCTGGGGAAAACCTGTAGCTTTAGGGGGCAGAACTGATGCACCCTCCCCCCACTGGGCAGACAACCTCTGACACTGGCTTACACTGGCAGAGGTAATGTAGGTGGTGTAAGCAGCGTGGGCCTTGGCGACAGCACAACCCAGTCCCAGTGGGTCAACGTTTTAGTAGACTACGGCGGTCAGCCCGCAGAATACACCTATGGGGTACCGGCCAGTTTAGAGGTGCAGGTGGGCGATATTTTGACGGTGCCCTTTCGCCACCAGAGCATTGGTGCGATCGCACTTTCCCTATCCACTACGCCCCCGGCGAACCTGGTGCCCGACCAGATCCGCCCAGTAGCTGGCATTGTTGAGCAGCGGTTCTTTGCTCGGCCCTACTGGGCGCTATTGCAGCGGGTGGCCAACCACTACCAGGTGCCGCTGATACAGGTGCTGAAGACAGCGCTGCCGCCGGGGATGCTGGCCAAGTCCCAGCGGCGGCTGCGGCTGCGGCGCGATCGCCTTCCCCAACCCCTGCCCAACGCCCTTGCGCCTGAGGTCATTACTCTATTGAGTGATCTCCAGCGCTCCGCCACCGGTGACTACACTTGGCCCTACCTGCAAAAGCGTGGCCACAGCTATCGCACCCTACAGCAGCTGATCCAGTTGGGCTGGGCCGAGTCGTATCTGGCCCCGCCCCAGCCGCCCAGAGCTAAGCAGCGCCAGGCCGTCATTCTAGTCTGTGGCGACACCCTGCCCCCCGACCTCACCCCCCGCCAGCAGGAAATTATTACCACCCTGCGTCGCCAGGGCGGCGACCTGTGGCTCAGCGATGCCTTGCAGCTGTGCCAAACCACCAGCCCCACCCTCAAGCGGTTAGCTCAAGCAGGCTGCCTCGTGATCGAACCGCGCGAACAGCTGCGCACCGAAGCGGGGCCAGCGCTCGCCGCCGATCGGCCCAAGCCGCTGACCCCCGATCAGGCCACCGCGCTTCTATATATAAATAAGAGTCAGAAGAGCGAGAATCACAGTGACATAAATCAGCGGCAGCGGGGCAGTCAGTTTTTGCTCCACGGGGTGACCGGGTCGGGCAAAACCGAGGTTTACTTGCAGGCGATTGCCCCCCGCCTTGCCGCTGGCCAGTCGGCCCTAGTGCTGGTGCCCGAAATTGGCCTCACCCCCCAGCTGACCGATCGCTTTCGCCGCCGCTTCGGCGATCAGGTGTGGGTCTACCACAGCGGGCTATCGGATGGCGAACGCTACGACACCTGGCGGCAGAGCCTACGCCCCGCTCACCCCCTGGTGATCGTCGGCACCCGCTCCGCCATTTTCATGCCCCTGCCTAACCTGGGGCTAATCATTCTCGACGAAGAGCACGACAGCAGCTACAAGCAAGATGTGCCTCCTTGCTACCACGCCCGCACCGTCGCCCGCTGGCGCGCCGAGTTAGAAAACTGTCCCCTAGTGCTCGGCTCCGCCACCCCCTCCCTTGACACCTGGGTTCAATGCCGAGGCCTCGAAACTGCATCCCCCCCATCCACCCCAGGGCAGACACATCGGTCTGCCCCTACCATCTCCCCATCCCCCCCAGGGCAGACACATCGGTCTGCCCCTACCATCCCCCCATCC
>RECJ01000294.1 GCA_007694115.1 Leptolyngbya sp. DLM2.Bin27
GAGAGTTTTACTGACAGACAAGCCGCAGGTTGATGAGGAAATTTCTAGGAAAGAAGATACCAGCTTCAATCCAGCGACTGTAGCCGCTGTAGGATGGGCACTGCCAGCCCTGTTAAGGTGACCCGACTATTTCCGAAATGCCTCTAGGCTAAGGGACTTCGGCCACCATCACCAGGGAGTGAACTCCCTGGCTCATCGCCAAAATCTGCTCCAGCAGACTGGGGAACTCGGCTGCCAATCCTCTTCAGAGGATTTCGGCTTTGAACCTTGGACGTCTAGTCCTTGGCTCGGGGCTTATCCCCCGCCCGTCCGCTGCCAGAAGAAAAACGCCGCCTGCAAAATGCCGATGGTAAAGCCCAAAATGCCCCCCAAGTTGACGATTGCCTGCAACTCATTGCGCACAATGCCCTGAATCGCCAGCTCCAACTCCTTGGCTGAGGTGCCCCGCACTCGGTCAATAATCACCTGGTCAATATTTAAAATTGGGATCACCTGAGCCACCAGCGACTCTAGGTCACGCTCCAGGTAGCGCTCTAAAATCAGCGCCAGCTCTTCGCTCACCGGGTCGAGCGACTGGGTGATCACCGCTGAGTTTTGCAGCCGGTTGAGCAACTGGGTGGCCAGCATTTCCCAGTTGATCGAAGCGCTCAGACCCCGCACAAACTCTGGCCCCAGGGTGCGAATGTAGCTCTGCACCGACTCCCGCAGATTGCGGCGCACCTGGCGCACGGTGGAGACCGGCAGGTTTTGCAGCGACACCCGCTGGAGCGACTCTTGCAGGCGCTTTTTTAGCTGTAGGGCCACCACCAGTTCGGCGATGCGGGCATTGCTGACCTCGCGCTCGTCGAGGCAAAAGGCCCGCAGGCGGCCCAGGGCATTGCGCACCCCAAAGAGGTTGGCCACCACCCAGTAGGTGCCGCTGGTGCGCTCTCGAAAGATGGTGTCGATCACCTGAATATTGCGATCGGTGAGGAAATCGACCACCAGCTGCCGCATTTTGTCGGGCGGAAACACGCCGCTGAGCAGCCAGGTGGCAATCTGGTCAGCCTGATCGGCAGTGAGCCGAAAGTCGATTAGCACCTGGTCAAACAGCTGGTTGAGCTGAGGTTCTAAAAAATCTTCGCGCCGCGCCCACACCCGAATTAGCCGGGGCAGCGACTTACCAAACAGGTCTTGCAGAATCGCCCCGGCAATCTGGGCGGTGCGCACCTGGGCCCGGCTCTGCACCTGGTCGAGGGCCAGCTGCAACAGCCACTTGATCGCCGCCTGGGTGCGCTCGGTCTGCAACAGCCGTCGGGCCAGGTTTTGCAGCTCTTCGGGGGTGAGCAGCGACCCCATAATGGTGTCGGAGATGCGCTGGGCCAGCCGCTCTTGGTTGCTGGGTATCAGCCCTGGGGTAAAGGGCAGCCGCCGCTTGCCCAGGTACAGGGGACGGTAGGGACGAAACAGCATTTTGATGGCGATGTCATTGGTAAAGTAGCCAATCACACCGCCAATGATGGGTGGCGCTACCAGCAGCCATAGATCAGCACTCATCATTATCGCCCCACCACCAATACCCCCATCAGCCCACCGGCAATGGGGTAGTGAACCGCCCGCTCAAACCCCGCCTGGTGGGCCAGGGCTACCTGCTCAGAGCCGATCGGAAAGCGATCGACGCTGGGGCCAATGTAGGCATATTCGTCGGTCAGGCCCATACCTTCGGCGGTGGGCACCACCAGCACGTCGAGATACCAGCGCTGAAACTGCTCAGCTAGCCGCCCCTGGGGCCGGTGAAAGTCGAGAATGGCGGCGCTGGCCCCAGGCTTGAGCACCCGCCGCAGCTCGGCTAGCCCCTGGGGAATGTCGGTGAGGTTGCGCAGGCCATACCCCATGGTGGCGGCATCGACGCTGTGGGCTTCGAGGGGCAGCGCTAGGGCATCACCCTGCAGCCATTGCAGGGGGGCCGAGCGGTAAGTGCGGTGCGATCGCATCTCCGCCACCCGCAGCAGCTCAGCCGAAAAATCGACCCCACATACCCTGCCGCTCGGCCCCACCTGGTGGGCCAGCATCAGGGCCAGATCGCCACTGCCACAGCACACATCGAGGGCGGTGTGCCCCGGAGCAGCACCGCTCCAGCGCACGGCCATCCGCTTCCACACCCGGTGTAGGCCAAAGCTGAGGCGTTCGTTGAGGCGGTCGTAAACCGGGGCAATGCGATCAAACAGGCCCTGAATCTCGGCGGCAGTTGGGGTTGGCTGGGCTAGTCCCACGGGCATCACAGCAAAACAATCAGTCTTTACTGTAACGCTGCCCCCGACCCTCAGCTAAGGTATGCCGTGGGGTTTGTTACATCTGACTGGTCCCTAGAGCACCCCTAGAGCACCCCTGGAGCACCCCTAGAGCACCCCTAGAGCACTCCTAGAGCACTCCTAGAGGGCGATCTGCATCTCACCCGCCGCCAGCGGCAGCGGCATCGTGGATAGTGCCGGTTCCATCTAACCTTGAATCAATCTACGGGCTGAGATTTTCCTTCCGAGGGTCGCTCAATCTGTCAGACACCCCGAGCCCGGCCAAAACGGTCTAAACTGTCTGACTATACCTACTGAACCTAGAGGATTTTGGACACCGTGCCCTCTACTTCCCACAGCCCCGAAACCCTGCGCGTATTTATGACCGGGGCCAGCGGCTGTATTGGCCACTACATACTTGAACTGCTGCTAGAGAGCGATCGCTACGAGCTGTTTTTGCTGCTGCGCCAACCTGAAAAGCTCAGGCTGCCGGTACAAGCCAACCCCAGAGTACATATTCTCCACGGTGGTCTAGAGAATATTGCCCCCTTTAAAGCATTGCTGACGACCATTGATATTGCCATTTTCACCGCCGCCGCCTGGGGGGGCGACCCCGGCTATGTAGAAGCCATCAACGTCGAGGCCAACCTGGAACTCATGGCCGCCCTCGATCCCGCTCGCTGCCAGCAGGTGATTTATTTCTCCACCGCCAGCATTCTAAATCAGCGCTGCCAGCCCCTGCCCGAAGCCGGCACCCTGGGTACCGACTACATTCGCACTAAGTATGACTGCCACCAGCGCCTACCCGAGCTGCCGATCTACAACCACATCACAACGGTGTTCCCCACCCTGGTGTTTGGCGGCGACAAAGACAAGCCCTACTCATTTATCTCGGCCGGTCTCAAAGATGTCACCCGCTGGGTGGGGCTAGCCCGCTTCTTTCAGGCCGATGCTGGGTTTCACTTTGTCCACGCCCAAGATATCGCCACGGTGGTCAACTACCTAGTCGGGCACCCGTCTGGCGAAGGCTACCGCGAATACGTGCTGGGCAACCCACCGCTGAGCGTCAATCAGGCAATCGCCCAAATCTGTGATCACTTTGGCCAGCGCATCTGGTTTCGCATTCCCCTGTCGATGTGGCTGGCCGACGTGTTGATCAAACTGTTTCGGGTGCAGATGGCCCCCTGGGACTACTTTTGCCTGCGCTATCGCCACTTTATCTACGAAGGCGCAGTTAACCCCGCCAGCGTTGGCCTCATCCCCTACTGCACGACCCTGGCAGACCTGCTGCGGGTTCACGGCATTGATGGGGTGAAGCGGGTAAAACGAATACGGAAAGAGGAGGCCAAAGCCTAGGGCGTGTCATCAACTGCCTGGGTGTCAGGTATTGGGTGTCAGGTTTCAGGATCAGTTAGCCGCCCTAGGCTAGGGCTGCCGCCTGACTGCCATCGCTGCTATCTAACCATCAGTCGGTAGGGCATCAGCGCATAGATGCCCCTGGGGTCGTTGAGGCTGCGAATCAGCTGGGTTTCATCGACAAACTGAAGCACCTGGGCAGTGAGGGGGTCGTAGGCGGTGGCGCGGGCCGCTTCGGTGCTGAAAAAACTGCGCAGGAACCATTGCCATTCACCGAGTTCGGGATATTCTCTGAGCCGCCAGTCTTCGCCCAAATCGGCTAGCTCAGCTGCCGTAGAGAGGGCATGGTTCACCCCTCCCAGTTCATCCACTAGACCCAGATCTAGGGCCGCCTGACCCGACCATACCCGCCCCTGGGCCAGCTCAGCCACCGCCGGTAGAGCCAGATTGCGCCCCACGGCCACGCGGTCGAGAAAACTGTCGTAAATGGTATCGACGGCCCGCTGCAAAATCGCCAGCTCCGCCTCGGTTTTAGGCCGGGTGCTAGAGAAAATATCGGCCAGCTCAGCGGTTTTTACACCTTCCCAGTTGATTCCTACCTTGGTGCCCAGGTCTTCGAGGTTGAGAAAAATGCCGTAGACCCCAATCGAACCGGTAATGCTGGTGGGCTGGGCCAAGATAGCATCGGCCTGGGAGGCAATCCAGTAGCCGCCAGAGGCCGCCACATTGCCCATGGAAACCACCACCGGCTTGCCCGCCTCCTGCACCAGCTGCATCTCTCGCAAGATCACCTCCGAGGCGGTGGCGCTGCCGCCGGGGCTGTTGACCCGCAGCACAACCGCCTTGACATCGTCGTCTTGGCGGAGCTGCCGCAGCTGCCCGGCCAGGGCATTGGCCGCAATCACACCGCTGCGGGTAAAGCTGCCGCTGCTGCCGCCGTCGACAATGGGGCCTTCGGCGTAGACCAGGGCCACCTGGTTACTTGAGCACCGACTAATCAGGGGGTCTTCGACGGTTTTGGCGTAGCGGGCCAGGCTGATCTGACGAAAGTCGAGGGCATTGCCATGGTCGCCATTACCGGCATCGGCTTCGCCGGTAATCTCGCGCAGAGCGGCAATCACCTCATCTTCGTAGGCGATCTCGTCCGCTAGATTTGCGGTGGTGGCCTCGTCGCCAAACAGAAACCCCTGGGTGTCGGCGATGGTTTGTAGCTGCTGCACCGACACCCCCCTGGGGGCGGCGGTACTGGCCAACAGGGTTTGCCACACCTCCCCCAGCAGCCGCTGAGTTTGCTCCCGTTCCTCTAGGCTCATGGTGTCGCGAATCAGAGGCTCCACCGCTGACTTATAGCGGCCCACCCGCGTCACCTGCACGCCCACCCCCAGCTTATCTAGGGCCTCGGCCTGAAACATCGTTTCGGCGTAGAGGCCGTTCATTTCAATCTCGCCAAAGGGGTTGAGATACACCGTATCGGCCACCGAGGCCAAAGCATACTCTCGCTCAGTCCAAGAGATGTCGTAGGCCACAATGGGTTTATCGGTGGCGCGAAAGACCTCTAGGGCCTCGCGGATCTCCATCTGGCTGGCTAAGCCCAGGCCGACCCCGGCACCGCTCCCCTTGAGGTAAAGCGCCGTAATCCGATCGTCGGTGGCGGCCTGCTCTAGGGCCAGCACCGCCTGGCGCAGGGTGAGAGAGCTAGGCGGCTGGCCACCCAGCACCACCGCTCCAGGGTCGAGGGCCTCGGGCGAGTCGGGAATTAGCGTGGAGAGGTCATAGACCAACACCGTGTCTTTTTCAACGGTGGGGGTGTCGCTGTCTCGCGATACGCCAGCAATTAGCACGCCCACCAGCCCCATTGCCCCCAGGGTGAGCAAAAAGCCCATCAGCAAAAAAAACAAAATCGACCCGGTCAGGCTAGCCAGGGTGTATTTCAGAAATTGCCGCATGGGAAATAGTTAGGCTAGGGAGTAGTTATAGCCAGTCTAACGATATACGTCCGCATCTTCAGCGTCTTCATAGGTGTCGATCGCCGTGTCGTCAGGGTTTTTCATCTCTTCTTTAAAGCCGCGCAGGGTCTTGCCCAGGGCGCTGCCCAGCTCAGGAATTT
>RECJ01000224.1 GCA_007694115.1 Leptolyngbya sp. DLM2.Bin27
ACGATATCTCCACCGGCGAGGTGGAGTGGTTGCCCTACCTGAAGGCGTTTTACTCTGGGGAGCAGGGGCTAGAAACCATGGTCCATGAGCGAGAGACCCAGATCGACCCCACCGTTGCCCGCACGGTGCTGCTCGACGATCTAGAGGCCAAAATTCGCATTGGTCGCTACGGCCCCTACGTGGAAATTGGCGATGGCGAAGAGTCGGTCAAAGCCTCAATCCCAGCTGATGTGCCCCCCGCCGACCTCGATGGCGATCAAATTGATCGCATCATCAAGCAGAAAGTCGAAGGGCCAGACAAAGTGGGCCTACACCCCGACACCGGGGAACCGATTTTTATGCGAATTGGCCCCTACGGTCCCTATGTGCAGCTGGGCGAACCCACCGACGACAACCCCAACCCCAAACGGGCCTCGCTGCCCAAGGGCACCCAGCCCGAGGCGGTTACCCTAGAGATGGCCGTCGGGCTGCTGCGACTGCCCCGCACCCTCGGTGCCCACCCAGAAACCGGCAAGTCTATCAAGGCGGGGCAGGGACGGTTTGGCCCCTACATCGTTCATGACCAGGGCAAAGAAGGCCGCGACTACCGCTCAATTAAGGGCGACGATGACGTGCTGACCGTTACCCTAGAACGGGCCCTAGAGCTACTGGCCCAGCCCAAAGCCGGGCGCGGGCGCAAAAAAGCTGACCCCCTCAAAGAATTGGGGGCTCACCCCGACGACAATGAGCCAGTGGCTGTGTTTAACGGCCCCTATGGCCTCTATGTCAAACACGGCAAAATTAACGCCTCGGTACCTGAAAACACCGAGCTTGACTCTATATCCCTGGAGCAGGCGCTTAGCTGGATCAACGCTAAAGCTGGCACGAAAAAATCTAGGGGCAGCAAGAGTAAGTCAACTACGTCACGTACCAGTAAGACAGCGGCGGCCAGCAAGGCCAGCGGCGCTAAAAAAACCACTAAGACCACATCTAAAGCCGCTGCTGAGAAGACTGCTGCTGGGGCCAAAAAGTCGACTCGGTCGACGGCCACCAAAAAGACCACAACCCGCAAGTCAACTGCCAAAAAGGCCAGCGATCCGGCACCCGACTCAGAGGCCTAGTGCTGGTTAGCGAGAAGGGATTAAAAAAGGCTCCGGGCGGAGCCTTTTTTAATCCCTTAGTAAACCACGCCTCGGTAGCGGCGGACGGTGTTGTCGTCGGTCAGTTTCTCCTCAGCATCGTCTGAGGCTTTGGGCAGGGCGCTAGATTTGACCACGGGTGGGGGTGAGGTGAGCGTGTCGTTAGCCGCTTTTCTAGCCAAGCCGTTGCTGAGGGCACGCAATCCTGATGTCACCCAGTCGATATCGTTGAGGGGGTCAGGCTGATTGGCGTTGCCACCCGCCCCTTTAGAGTCTGCTACAGTTAGCCCCTGGGCCCGACCTTGCCGAGCGCTGGTTGTTGAGGCTTGGGGGGCTTGGGTAGTGTTGAGCTGCCGACGGATGTTGAGCAGCACCGTGAGCAGTGCCTTTTCGTTTAAAAACGGGTAGTCGAGGCCGGTGAGGATGCACTTTACGTTTTCGGTGGCGCTGCTCATCAGCGTGTCGCGGTCAAAACCATTGAGGAAATCGGTTGCCCCCTGCTGCTTAGCCCAACGCCGCTCGGTATCTGAAATGTGAAGTTGGCGGCAGCGGGTCAGAAAGATCTGCATATGGGGAAACGTTTCTCGGCACCAGCGGCAAAACTCGTAGGGGTTGAGGGCTGAGGCTTCAGCATCTAATACGATGACGTCAGGCAGGGTGAGCCCGGCAGTGGCGATCTGACTAATACAGTCAGCTAGATCACCGTTGGCTGGCTCTAAAATAACGGCTAGCTTTTGAGATTTTAAGAGTGCTTGCCACATCAACCCTTGCAAACGGTTTGATTGAACAACAAAGGCCAGCTTTTGCGGTGTATCCACGGTGTAGTAAATCCCCTAAACGTTTATCTAAGCTAGCTAAATTAACCGCAATGCCGATAACAGCCCGACGCAATCTCTGGGCTTGGCGCTGGGCACCTGACAAACTTTGCCAAGCCCGAGTCGGGCTGATGACTTACTCAGCGGTGTACTCAGGTATACTAATTGGGTTTGCTGGCTAACTTGCAGATGTAAAACTCTAGCTTGTAGTGTAAAACTTCAGGCTCTAGGCTTAAATTGCTTGAGCGATGCTCCGACAGTAACTGCTACAGGCACGTGACGTAATCAGGAATATTTGCCTCAGTATAGTTGCGCTGTGCTCCTCAATAAAGATAAGCGCGCTACATATTGCAAGAAAATATTGTAAGAAATAATCACTATATCCCCAAGAGAATTGGCTGAGTTGGCCTGATCCTCGGGTCTGCTAGTACCCCGAGGCAGAAATAAACCAACCCATTGGCTAACGTCAAAACCCTTGTATGACATGGAGTTCCCGTTCTGCCTTCTGCCTTCTGCCTTCTGCCTTCTGCCTTCTGCCTTCTGCCTTCTGCCTTAATGTACTAGTACCAAGCTAGCCTAGGCAGATGGCCGACTCACGGGCTGAGAGGCTCAGGTGCTCGGGCCGTAGTCGGGGATTGAGGCAAGCCGTGGGGCTGATAGCTGTAGACAAACGCCTCAAACTGATTCATCAGTGCGGGATCGCGCCAGCCCTGACTGACCTCTTGGCGCATGATGCGCAGGGATTCTTCGATGGAGAAGGCTGGCTTATAGGGGCGACTGTGGGTAAGGGCATCGAAAATATCGATCAGCTGAAACACTTGGGCCAGGCGTGGGATAGCTGGCCCGGCTAACCCATCGGGATAGCCGGTGCCGTTCCACCGCTCGTGGTGATGGCGAATGATCGGCAATACCCCCTGCATGGTGCGCAGTGGACGGCAGATATCTTCGCCAATGGTGACATGCTGCTCCATGATGGTGCGCTCGGCCAGGGTGAGGGGGCCGGTTTTGAGCAGCACCGCGTCGGGAATGCCCACCTTGCCGATGTCGTGGAGGTAGCCGGCCCAGGTTAGATCGCGAATGTGGGTGGGAGCCAGCCTGAGATATTCGCCAAAGGCGCGCCCTAGACTGACGAGGCGATCGCAGTGATCTCCGGTATTGGGATCGCGTTTTTCAATGGTGCGGGCAATGGAGAACAGCACTTGCTCAGCGTGGTCGAGGTCTTCGTTGAGCCGCTTTTGGTGAATCAGCGATTTGACCCGAGCCGAGAGTTCGAGCTGGTCGAAGGGCTTGGTCAAAAAGTCGTCGCCCCCTGCCTCAATGCCTTGCAACCTGGCTTCGCGGTCGCCTAGGGCCGTAATAAACACCACCGGGATCAGCCGGGTGTTCTCGTTTTCTTTGAGCTGGCGACACACCTCATAGCCATCGAGGCCAGGCATCATCACATCTAGCAAAATCAGGTCGGGCTGGTGCTGAAACACGCGACTGAGAGCACTTTGCCCACAGTGGGCTTGCTCTACTTGATAGCCATCTACCGACAGCAGCGCTACGGCGGTCATGCGGCTGGGGGCATGGTCATCGACCACTAGCACTCGGGGCGGCAGAGAATTTTGGTAATACACAGCAAAATCTGACAATGGCAACAACCGAAACTAAAACGAATTCTCCTTCAGCCTAGCGAGCTGGGGCTACTCTCCCCTGCGGTGGCTGGCCCGACTGGCGCTAGCAGCGCTGATCCCGCTACCGGGGTGAAGCCGGAGGATAACTGGGCGATGGGCCAGCCCCTGGGGGGTTTACTTAGATTCAGAGTACCCGGCTAGCGGTGGATCGCACCGAAAATGTGGCTCAATAGCGATCCCAGGGGCGATCTCAGGGGCGCTTCGGGTGGGGGTAACGGTTGCCAAATCATTGCCCATGGTTACCAATTGCGATTGAAGCGATAAGGGATCTTAACCCCCAGCCTTCGAGTTTAAAGCGAGAATACAAATATTAAGAAACGTTTTGGTTGCTAAAGCCTGGGGTCGGGTTCAGAGCCCGGGCCGGCGGCACCGATGAGCAGCACCTAAGTTGGCAGGAGGATCTCCATGGTCGTAGCGGCACCCGCACAAAAGCGCCTTACCATTCAGGTTGAGGGGGTGGCTGACGATACCACCACCATTCGATCCCTCGACTGGGATCGCGATCGCTTCGACATTGAGTTTGGCCTGCAAAATGGCACCACCTACAACTCCTTCATCATTCGTGGTGAGAAGGTCGCCCTGGTCGATACCTCCCACGCCAAGTTTCGGGAGCTGTACATGCAGACCCTGACCGGCGAGATCGATCCCAAAACCATTGATTACCTGGTGATTAGCCACACCGAGCCCGACCACAGCGGCCTGGTGCGCGACGTGCTAGAGCTAGCTCCCCAGGCGGTGGTGGTGGGGGCTAAGGTGGCGATCGCCTTTCTCGAAGACCTGGTGCACCGCCCGTTTGAACGGCTGATTGTCAAAAACGGCGACAGCCTGGATCTGGGCCATGGCCACGTGCTGGAGTTTGTCAGTGCCCCCAACCTGCACTGGCCTGACACCATGTTTACCTACGACCACAAAACCGGCGCGCTGTTTACCTGCGACGCCTTTGGCCTGCACTATTGCAGCGATGCCCTCTACGACGAAGATTTAGAGGCGATTTCCCCCGACTTTAGGTTTTACTACGATTGCCTGATGGCCCCCAATGCGCGATCGGTGCTGGGGGCGATGAAGCGCATGACTGCCCTGCCGCCGGTGCAGATGGTCGCCACTGGCCATGGCCCCCTGCTGCGCTACAACGTAGGCGAGCTCACGGGCCGCTACCAGCGCTGGAGCCAGGAAAAGACCAAGGCCGAAGATCTAGTGGCGGTGTTTTACGTGTCGGACTATGGGTACAGCGATCGCATCTCCCAGTCCGTCGCTCGCGGCATTACCAAAACCGGCGTCGCCGTCGAAATGATGGACATGCGCTCCGCCGACCCCCAGGAGGTGACCGAGCTAGTGGGGCGGGCCAAGGGGCTGGTGATCGGCATGCCCCCCGCCTCTGGCACGGGGGCGCAGGAAACCCAAACCACCCTGGGCACCATTCTGGCGGCGGTACATGGCAAGCAGACCATTGGCCTGTTTGAGTCCTACGGTGGCGATGACGAGCCTGTGGATCCCTTAGCCAACAAATTTCGAGACCTAGAGCTGATTCAGGCCTTTGCCCCGATTCGCATTAAAGACACCCCCAGCGAAGGGGTCTACCAGTCGTGCGAAGAGGCGGGCACCGACCTGGGTCAGGGTTTGGCCCAGGCCGCCAAACTGAAAAAGCTGAAATCCCTCGATGCCGACCTGGAGAAAGCCCTGGGCCGCATCAGCAGCGGGCTGTACATCATCACCGCCCAAAAAGGGCAGCTCTCTAGCGCTATGCTGGCCTCCTGGGTAGCCCAGGCCAGCTTCCAACCCCTGGGCTTTACGGTGGCGGTGGCCAAAGACCGCGCCATTGAGTCGCTGATGCAGGTGGGCGATACCTTTGTGCTGAATATTCTCGAAGAGGGCAAACACCTGGGCCTGATGAAGCACTTTCTCAAGCGGTTTGCCCCCGGTGCCGATCGCTTTGCTGGCGTGCGCACCCGCCCCGCTACCAATGGCTCGCCGCTGCTGGCCGACGCCCTGGCCTATGTGGAGTGCGAAGTCACCAGCCGCATGGAAGTCAGCGACCACTGGATCGTCTACTGCACGGTGCAGGATGGCAAGGTGTCTGACCCTGAGGGCCAAACCGCCATTCACCATCGCAAGGTAGGTACCTATTATTAGTCGGGTTATGGAAGGCGATCTGCTTGCTCAGCGCCAGCAGTCGAGTAACTCAGTGGGAGCAGATTGAGGCAACAACTGGGGCTATAACCTAGCCAGTGCTTTGGGCAACAATGCCTTCTAAGATGAAAAACTCTGTGCTTGTTGAGGTTTGTCGTTGTCATCCTTTGCTGCGATCGCTGTCACCCCCGCCGGGCTCAAATCTCTGCTGCCCTTAGGCTCAGGCCTCCCCGCTGATCTGTGGGTTCCCCCGAGTCTGGTTGCCCATGCAGAGACAATGGGTGTGGCGGTGCGGGTCTATGATCGCCCCCTCAAAGACACCCTCGCCGATCTGTGGACTGCCTACGATGGCTTGATCTTTGCCCTGGCCACCGGGGCGGTGGTGCGGCTAATTGCGCCGCTGCTGAGCGCCAAAGCGACTGATCCCGCCGTGGTGGTGGTGAGCGAAGCGGGCGACCAGGTGATCAGCCTCTGCGGCGGGCACCAGGGGGGCGGGGACGACCTGACCCGCCAGGTTGCCCATCTGTTGGGGGCGCACCCAGTGATCACTGGATCGTCCTCTGCCCAGGGGCTGCCGGGGGTGGATGTGCTGGGGCTGCCCTTTGGCTGGGCCAAGGGCAGCGGCGACTGGACGGGGGTGAGTGCGGCCATCGCCCACGGCAAACCGGTCGAGGTGCTGCAAGACTGTGGCAGTACCCTCTGGCAAGACCACCTGCCCCCGACCCATCCCTTTGGGTTTGAACCGGTTCGTGCCGCCGCTGCCCGCCTGTGGATTAGCCCGATTCAGCGGCAGTTTGCCCCTGACAGTGCCCGGCCCAAGGCCCAGTGGCACCCGCGTGTGCTGTGGGTCGGGATCGGCTGCGAACGGGGCACGCCCCAGGCGGTGATCGAGGCTGCGATCGCCCGGATTTTTCGGGCGGGGCATTTCGCTGAAAGTGCGATCGCCGGTATCGCCAGCCTCGACCTCAAGGCCGACGAAGTGGGCCTAGTCGCATTGTGCCAAGAGCGTGACTGGCCCCTGCGCTGCTTTACTGCCGAAGAATTGAAGGCAATTCCTGTACCCAACCCGTCCAGGGTGGTGGAACAGGCGGTGCAGACCCCCAGCGTGGCCGAGGCCGCCGCGATTTTGGCGGCAACGGGGTCGGGGGGCGGCCAGCTGCGGGTGGTGAAGCAGGTGGTGCGGGTGGAGGGCCAGCCGGGGGCGGTGACGGTGGCGATTGCCCAATCGGAGCGCGAATACATTGCCCATCCCGGCCACCTGGCGCTGGTGGGCACCGGCCCCGGCGATCTCAACCAGATCACCCCGGCGGCGAAGGCGGCCATTGCCCAGGCCGATGTGGTGATCGGCTACAGTCTCTACATCGACCAGATTCGCCCCCTCTGTCGCCCTGGCCAGATCGTCGAGCCCTGGCCCATCACCCAAGAGCGTCAGCGGGCCGATCGCGCCATTGACCTGGCCCGCTGGGGTCTGAGGGTCGCGGTGGTGTCGTCGGGTGACTGCGGCATCTACGGCATGGCGGGGCTGGTGCTAGAGCAGCTCCAGGGCAGCGGCTGGGATGGCGAAACTCCGGCGGTGGAGGTCTTGCCCGGGATCTCGGCCCTGCAGGCGGCGGCGGCGCGGCTGGGGGCACCGCTGATGCACGATTTCTGCGCCATCAGCCTCAGCAATCTGCTCACCCCCTGGGAGATGATTCTCAAACGGCTAGAGGCCGCCGCCGCCGCCGACTTTGTGGTGGCTCTCTACAACCCCAAGTCAAAAACTCGCACTGAGCAGATTGCGATCGCCCACCAGATCTTTTTGGCCCACCGCTCGCCAGAGACCCCGGTGGCGGTGGTGAAGTCGGTCTATCGCCCCGATGAGACCATCCACCGCACCACCCTGGGAGCGCTGCTAGAGGCCCCCATCGACATGCTGACGGTGGTGCTGATTGGCAACCAGAGCACCCAGCGTCACGGCCCCTGGCTGATCACCCCGCGCGGTTACAACGGCAATTTTGCCAGCGCCCCCTAAGGGGTATCCTCAGGGAGCACAAGCCGAGGGCCAGTCTGCCATTAGGATGGGGGAGGGTGACCAATGCCCGCACAGATAGATGTTTCCTTTGCCCCCCGAGGAGGTTGACGATGTCATCTGAGGATCTGACTCCTACTGATGCCGCAGTCGTCACCACGCTGGTCAGCGGCCTCAGCGCCTACGGTCGGCTCTACGGGCTACCCAACTCACCCGAGCAGGTGCAGGGCATTTTGGGCTATCTACTGCGGTTATACCGGCCCCAAATGCCCGTGGCCCTAGTCGATGTCTGGGCCCAGCAGGTGCTCGATGGCCTCACCCCTGACGATCTCACCCAGGCCATTGTCAGCCGCGCCACCAGCGCCTTGGCCAAGGCAGCCCGCCGCTGGCAGCAGCACCTAGAGCAGCGGGTAGAGAGCATACTGGCCGCCTACGTGCAGATCTATAGGCCCGCCCTGACCCCAGAGACCTTAAAGACGGCGATCACCGCTGCCCTACCGCTGCTGGGCGCTTGCCCCTATGGGTCAGACACCGACCCTCGTCCCCTGACTCGCGCCGAGGTGATGGGCCTGATCAGCCACCTGGGGCAAATCTTTGACCCAGGGCGTGCGATCGCATCAGAGATCGCCCCCGGCTCCCGATTGCTGGCCGCAACCTTGGCTAAGGCCCTAGACCAGCAGCCCATGACCCAGGCGGTGAAGGCAACCGTCACCGCCTACGTCCACCAACATGCCCCCGCCCTGCCCCCCATTGGGGTCGACTTGATCGCTGCCGCCCTGGTCGCTGTGCGCAGAAACCAGATTGATTTCAACCTTGACCCCCAGCTCACCGTCATTGATGAGGCCTTGCTGATTGAGCAGGTGAGCTTTCAGCTGAATCTTTTGCCGCCGTCGCCCCTACCCTCGAAGGCTGCCGATGCGATCGCAGAGCAGCTCAACGCTGCCGTCGAGCAATGCCGGCAAGACCGCAACAACCGCGCCGCCGTGAATGTCACCGCTGGCCTGATCAGTGGCGATGGCCTATCAATTTCCAGTCCGCTGACCTCCAGCCGTCGCCTGGGCGATCGCGCCGACTCAACCCGGCTGGAGTAGCTCGGCGTCGGCCCGCAGGGCTTTTAACCCTTGCCACATCGCTTCGGTGTGCAGCCATCCCACATAGCCTGAGTACAGACAGTCACCATCCTGGGAGGACAAAAACACATGGTGAATGCCAAAGGGGCTGCGCCACAGACTAATCTGGGTGCCATCGGCAAAGGTATGCCAGGGGGTCGCCCGGCTAAACTCGCGGCGGTGAGCGTCGGTCATGCCCGGTATCTGGCGGAGTTGATCGACTACCACATGGGGCAATAGCGGTGCGCTCAGGTTGTGGCCCGCCCAAAACTGCTGAATTTGATCTACCACCCGGGGATGGTAGCGCAGCGCCGCATGGTTAAGGCCCCCCAGGCAGACAAACTGCCCGTTGGGCACCCGCGTGCTCTCGACGGTAATGGTGCCGTCGCTGCCACCGTCGACATCCCCCGCAATCGACAGGGTCGGGATCGCAGCGGCGATGCGGGCGGCGATGGCGCGGCGATCGCGCCCCAGATCGGCGGCGACCCCGACCCCCACCTGTAGCGGGTCGAGCATGCGGCCCAGATCGGCCCCCCCCACCGGAGACCCCACCAAGACCAAGAACTCGACCCGTGGCCACCATTCGGGATGACGGTTGAGCACCTCCAGCCAGATCAGCCCCCCCATGGAGTGGCCCACAATGCGCAGGGGTAGGTCAGGTTGCTGGGCCAGGGCAGCGGCGGCCTGGCCCTCCACCTGATCGATCAGGGGGGCCATGCGCAGCCAGGTCATGGCGTAGTTGAGGCAGGGGACGACCACTTGCGCGCTTTCGACCGCCAGCTGCTCCGCCAGGGTGAGCATGGCCTGGTTGGTGTCGGCCCAGCCATGTTGGGCAAAAAGAATATAGGCCTCAGTCATGGGAATTTAGCCTTGGGGTTGAGCCCGAAGTTTTGGCCTGGCATGTTGGGGTCAGCATTAGGCTATTTCTTTGCGGACGGCCAGGGCTGCCCCCAGCAGCGATGCCCCACTAAACAGTAGGCTAATACCCACGTATAGGCCAATCAGCCAGAGCGATCGCATCGGCCAGCCGTTGATCACCAAAATGCCTAAAATCAGCGTAAAAATGCCGTTAATGGCCACAAACCACGACATACTGCGCCCCACCCGATACCCAAAAGCCATGATAATGGTAAAAATACCCTCGGCAATAAACAGCAGTCCCAGGGCCAAGGCAAACACCGCCGCTGACTTAACCGGATTGATCACAATATAGAGCCCGGCAATGGCGTAAAACGCGCCAACCCCCAGGCCAAGCCACTTTCCCCCCAAGGCTCCGGCTTGAAACGCCTGAACAATTTGTAAAATTCCGCCTATGAGCACCAGCCAGCCCAGCATGGCGGTAAACACAGCCAGGGCCACCCCAGGCATTAAGATCGCCACCGCGCCTAAAACTAGCAAACCGATGCTCAAGGCGATCACCCAGCCTGTGGCCGCTTTAATCTCAGCACTCGATTGAGGTTCCATAACCATGCCAAACGCCTCGATGAGTATGGTCTATCGACTCAAAAAGTTTGACCGTCAGATCATTGAATAACTGCCCCAGTCACGACTGGGCAGTTGAGCCACCTTATACCCTAATTTTGTAATACAACGCTATCCCCAGTATCCCCAGTAAAGACTAGCTGGCTTAGCCGTTGCCCCTGCAAATCTCGATTCGCGCCACAGGTTCTTTGCCCCATGACCTATCCCCAAAATCTGGTGACCGCTGACTGGCTAGCCCAGCACCTCGATGACCCCAGGGTGGTGGTGGTAGACTGCCGCTTTGCCCTGGCCGACCCCGATCAGGGGCGGCGGCAATACGGCGAGGGCCATCTTCCCGGTGCCTTTTATCTAGACCTCAACCAGGATATGTCTAGCCCCCTACGAACCCACGGTGGTCGCCATCCGCTGCCTGACCCAGAGGCGCTGAGCAAAACTTTAACGGCGATGGGGGTGGTGTCGGAGGGGCCAAGCCCCACGCTCGTGGTCGCCTACGACGACTCACGCTTTGCCTTTGCGGCCCGGCTCTGGTGGCTGCTGCGCTACCTGGGCCACGATACTGTGGCCGTGCTCGACGGCGGCTGGTCGGGCTGGGTGCAGCGGGGCCAGCCGACAACCACAGCAATGCCGGGGGCAAAACCGGGCAACTTTATCCCCACCCCCCGACCACATTGGCTAGTAGACTTCGATACGGTGCGCCGCCGCCCGGAGAGTGCGCTACTGATCGACTCGCGATCGCCTGAGCGCTACCGAGGCGAAATCGAACCCATCGACCCCGTCGCCGGCAGTATTCCGGGTGCGGTGAACTATTTCTGGCAAACTGTCTCAGACGACCACGGCCAGATGAAACCCGCCGCCGACCTGGCCCACCACTGGACAGAACTAGATGCCGCCGATCAGGTGATCGTCTACTGTGGCTCTGGGGTGACCGCCTGCGTCAACCTACTGGCCCAAACCCTGGCCGGGCGACCCATGGCCCAGCTCTACGCCGGAGGCTGGAGCGATTGGTGCTCGTATCTCTAGGCTGGGCTCTCATCAGGTGCTCTAATCTTGCTGGATGGGGAACGCCGCCGCCGGATCTTTGGGGTCAGCGGTGACTTCTGCCGGGGCTTTGGTCTGAGCATCTAGCTCGGCTAGGGTGGGCACCGTGGCTTCTACCTCGGTACGCTTCGAGAAGCCCCAGGCAAACACAGCGGCAATTAACGCAACCATCGCCCATTCTGGTGGCACCAGGGTGGGGTCGATCACCCGCACCAGCAGACGAATGCCCACAAAGGCGACGGTGATAAAGCCCGCGTCTTCTAGGTGCTCAAATTCTTCGAGCCAGCGGATAAACAGGCCCGCCATAAACCGCAGGGTAATAATGCCGATGGTGCCGCCGAGCAAGATCACCACCACATCTTTAGACAGGGCCAAAGCGGTGGTCACACTGTCGAGGGAAAAGGCCAGGTCAGTAAAGGCAATCACCGGAATCGCCTGGAGCACCGTGGCAAAACGAGGCCCGTGGTGATGGGCGGCTTCGTCTGACTCAGAGGTGAAATGCTTGAACACCAGCCACAGCAGGTAGGCGGCCCCCATCACCTCAAACTGCCAAAACTTCAGCACCCAGCCCGCCGTTAAGATCAGCGCCACCCGCAGGATAAACGCAATCAGCAGCCCATAGTTTAAGGCCCGCCGCTGCATGGCCTCGCTCTCTAGCCCCTGGGCGATCGCAGCTAAGGCGATCGCATTATCTGCCGACAGCACCGCCTCCAGGGCAATCAGCACCGGCAGCAGCAGCAGGGTATCAACCCCAAAGTTGGTAGAAATTTCCAGCAATCGGTCTAGCATGAGCTCAGTTCAGCCACCTGCGGCGGCCATCGTAAGGGTTTAGGGTAAAAGTATGTAGCTCAGCCCAGCGGTGTAGGCTACGGACGCAGACAGTTTGAGCGAGTATGCCTGTCTGCACAGGCCCGTTTGACACAGTGGCTGGCGGCACAACGACTTCAGTTTAACGCGCCCCGCTTCCTTAGAATAGTACGGTTACCATCCACGTGCAGGGGAGACTTTTGGCGTGCTGAGTTCGCTGCTGACCCAATTTCGCCAACGCTACCCCCAGGGCAATCTCACCTCAGACCTGCTGACGATTCACGATGGGCTGTACCTGGTGCGGGTCTGCGCTGGGGCCGAGGGAGTTACCCTAGCCTGCTGCCTGAGCGCCCAGGCCACCCTAGAGCAAGCCGAAGATCTAGCCACCACCCGGGTCTTAGAACGACTGGGGCTAACGGCCTCCGCCTCGGCTGATCGGTCTGCCCCTCTGCCCCAGGCCCACCCTGAGGCCTCGCCTGCGATCGCGCCCCTCACTCTGGTGCCCAAACCGCCGATCTCGCCCCCAGCCCCGCCCGCCGCCAGTGCCGCTACCACGGTGAGACCCACAGCAGCGCCCCCAGGTTTGGAGTATGAGCCCAGCTTTCCAGCCCCTGAACCACCGCCGCTGGCGGTGGCCACGCCGCCAACCGCCACAGTCGCCCCCGCCCCGCTAGGCGATCGGCCAGCGGTGCCCGACAATTTCGACGACAATTTCGACCACGACTTGATCAATCTCGGCGCTGGGCCAGCCGCTGCCATTGACCTGTCAGACATCATTGCCCAAACCGATGTCGAGCTTCAGCGCCTGGGCTGGGATGTCAACCAGGGCCGCGAGTTTTTAGAGAAAACCTACGGCAAGCGATCGCGCCACGATCTCACCGACGAGGAGTTGCTGGAGTTTTTGCTCTACCTCGAAACCCAGTCGCCCCCATAACCTACAAACCCCCCAAATTTGGGGGGTAAAGGGCTGAAGCAACCTGGCAATCGACGCAGGCTACATCACCGCCATCGGACGAGCGCCCACGGAGGTGCGGTCGATCACCTGGTCAATCAAACCGTATTCCACAGCTTCGTGGGGGCTCATAAAAAAGTCGCGCTCGGTGTCTTCGGCGATCTTTTCAATGGGCTGGCCGGTGTTGTGGGCGATCGCATCATTCAGCTGCTGCTTCAGGTAGAGAATTTCTTTGGCCTGAATCTCAATGTCGGTGGCCTGGCCCTGGGCACCGCCGAGGGGCTGGTGAATCATAATCCGCGAGTTGGGCAGGCTCATGCGCTTGCCCTTTTCGCCGGCGGTGAGCAAAAACGCCCCCATGCTGGCCGCCAAGCCCACGCAGATGGTGCACACCTGGGGCCGAATGTGGTTCATGGTGTCGTAGATGCCCAGACCCGCACTGACTGAGCCGCCGGGGGAGTTGATATACAGATAAATATCTTTGTCGGGGTCTTCGGCTTCCAAAAACAGCATCTGGGCTACGATCAAGTTGGCCGAGTCGGCAGTTACTTCCTGACCTAGGAAGATAATACGCTCCCGCAAAAGTCGGGAATAAATATCAAACGCGCGCTCGCCACGCCCGGATTGCTCAATAACGGTTGGGATCATCGTGATAAGCCACTTTGTACGGGTTTACCTGATTCTAGCGAGTTGTGTTCTCCAAAGGGGCGGCCGCATGGAGGGATAGCCGAATTTGGCCCCGGTGGGAGAGTGAAGGCTGACGCAGCAGGATCTCGACTGGTCACCCCATATATCCCGTGCCTATCGCCCCATTCCCTTGCCTCCGGAGGGGCAGCGCGGTTTGTTATTCTGGCAACTACACCCCTTCCCCAGGCACAGCCATGGCCGTCAGCGTAGATCATATTTTGCGGTGGAAGCAGACGGGCCAACCAGCCCAGCCGATCACCATGCTCACCGCCTGGGATGTGATGTCGGCGCAAATTGTCGATGCGGCGGGGGCCGATATTGTGCTGGTGGGCGATTCGTTGGCAATGGTGGCCCTGGGCTACGACACGACTCTGCCCCTGACCCTAGACGAGATGCTGATCTGCGCTAGAGCGGTGCGGCGGGGGGTCAAAAATGCCCTGGTGGTCGTCGATCTGCCCTTTCTCAGCTACCAGACCAGCGGGTCAGATGCCATTCGTGCGGCGGGCCAGATGCTCAAGCTGGGCGCTCAGGCGGTGAAGCTAGAAGGGGGCCACGGGGAAGTGGTGGAAACAGTGCGTCGCCTGGTGCAGTGGGGCATTCCGGTGATGGGTCACGTGGGGCTGACGCCCCAGTCGGTAAACCAGCTGGGCGGCTTTCGCCAGCAGGGCAAAACCGAGGCAGAGAGCGATCGCATTCTCGCCGAGGCCAAAGCCCTAGAGCGGGCGGGGGCATTTGCCATCGTGCTAGAGCATATTCCGGCGGAGCTAGCCCGCGACATTACCAAGGCGCTGAGCATTCCCACCATTGGCATTGGGGCGGGAGTGCACTGCGACGGTCAGGTGCTGGTCACGGCCGACGTGCTGGGGCTGTCGGTCTGGCAGCCGCCCTTTGCCAAGGTCTACGCCAATCTCAGGCAGCAGGCGGTGGCGGCGGCTAGGGAGTTTTGTGAAGAGGTGCGATCGGGGGAATTTCCTGGATGAAACATCGGAGCGGTACCCCGCGTGAAATTCCGCTAAGCTAGGAAAACTGGCCCAAGGACGATTCATTACGGTTGATTTTTAAGCTATGACCACAACTCTTCAATTTAAGTACGACGTTAAAGATATCTCCCTGGCGGCCCAGGGTAAGCAGCGGATCGAGTGGGCCGGGCGCGAAATGCCGGTACTGCGCCAGATTCAAGACCGCTTTGCCCAAGACAAGCCCCTGGCTGGGATTCGGATCTCGGCCTGCTGTCACGTCACGACCGAGACGGCTCACCTGGCAATCGCCCTCAAGGCGGGCGGTGCCGACGCGATTCTGATTGCCAGCAACCCCCTCTCGACCCAAGACGATGTCGCCGCCAGCCTGGTGGCCGACTACGGCATTCCTGTGTTTGCCCGGCGCGGTGAAGACAGCGCCACCTACCACAGCCACGTCGAAACCGCCCTCGACCACCGCCCCAACATCATCATCGACGACGGCAGCGACGTGGTTGCCACCCTGGTCAAAGAGCGTCAGGCCCAGCTGTCTGATATCATCGGCACCACCGAAGAGACCACCACCGGCATTGTGCGCCTGCGGGCCATGTTCAAAGACGGGGTACTCAGCTTCCCGGCCATGAACGTCAACGACGCCGACACCAAGCACTTCTTTGACAACCGCTACGGCACGGGTCAATCGACCCTCGACGGCATCATTCGCGCCACCAACGTGCTGCTGGCGGGCAAAACTGTGGTTGTGGCTGGCTACGGCTGGTGCGGCAAAGGCACCGCTATGCGGGCCAAGGGTATGGGGGCCAACGTGGTCGTTACTGAGATCGACCCGGTGCGCGCCATCGAAGCGGTCATGGATGGCTTCCGGGTGATGCCCATGGCCAAGGCCGCCGCCGTGGGCGACCTGTTCATTACCGTCACCGGCAACAAGCACGTGATTCGCCGCGAGCACTTTGAGGCGATGAAAGACGGTGCCATGGTGTGCAACTCGGGCCACTTCGACATCGAAATCGACCTCGAATCACTGGGTTCGATGGCCAGCGAAGTCAAGCAGGTGCGCAACTTCACCCAGCAGTACATGCTGACCAACGGCAAGTCGGTGATTGTGCTGGGCGAAGGCCGCCTGGTCAACCTGGCCGCCGCCGAGGGCCACCCCAGCGCCGTGATGGACATGAGCTTTGCCAACCAGGCCATGGCCTGCGAATACCTGGTGAAGAATAAAGGCTCCCTCGAACCCGGTCTGCACTCCATCCCCGTCGAGGTGGACAAAGAGATTGCCCGCCTGAAGCTGGTGGCCATGGGCATTGAGGTCGACAGCCTCACCCCCGAGCAGGAGATCTACATCAACTCCTGGACCGTGGGCACCTAGACCCTCGCCAAAGCAACCGGGTTTCTTCTGCGTTTGCTATCAGTAACCTACAACAGCAGCCCAGAAACCCGGTTTCTCGCCCAGTGAACCGGATGACCGCAGGATCTTGCGGTGGCGGGTCTCACGCTACAGAGGGGCGATCGCACTCCCATCGCTGAACGCAATCGCCCCCAAATAATGACCCCCGCTGCCGAGGCAGCGGGGGTCGCTTTTTATAAGGAGTTAGCTATAGGTTGCGGTCGCTGTATCTGTACCTAGAATGCCCTACGGACGGCGATAAGTCTGCCCTTGCTCAGGATCTTTACGGCAGGTTGATTAGATTTGAGTAGTTTCCGAGGTTCTGACGAAGTGTGATAGCGGTCACATACAGGGCAACGGCACCCTCAGCTACTCTTCGGGCTAGTCGGGTTCGCGCTCGACTAGGATGACGTTTTCGGTCAGCTGCTCAAAGGTGTCGTCGTGGCTGATCACAAACAGCTGCTGAAAGGTTTTAATCCGGCCAATGGCTTCGGCTAGCCCCTGGCGGCGGGTGCGATCCATATTGGTCGTGGGCTCGTCAAAAAAGGCGATGTCAACATCGGCTAGCACCTTGAGCAGGGCCAGCCGCACCGCTAGGGCGGCGCACATCTGTTCGCCCCCTGAGAGGTTGACAAACCGGCGGTGGTTTGGCCCCTCCTGCACCATGATTTCGTAGTCGCGGGTCCATTCTAGGGCGACATTGGGGCGGTTGAGCAGCTCGCGAAATAGGCGATCGGCCTGGTAAGAGACGCTGCGCACATACTGCTCGGTAATGCGCGGCCCCGCCTCGTTGTAGGCTTTGCGGGCAAAGTTGACGAAGCGTTTGGCTTTTTCTCGGGCCTGGAGCTGCTGCTGGGCCTGGTCGCGGCGCTGGGCGATTGCCTCTAGCCCGGCTAGCTGCTGGTTGATATCGACGAGGCGCTGGCGCTGCTGGGGCAGGCTGCCCGAGAGCTGGTCGGCCTCAGATTTTGTGGTGCCGTAGGTGGTCTCTAGGGTGGCGGCGGCCTGGGCGTCAAAGCTGGCTAGGGCGGTTTGGTAGGTTTGCTCGATTTGGGCCTGCTGCTGCTGTAGCCCGCTCAGATCGGCTTCGACGGCCGCGAGTTCTAGCTTCAGGGGGCCGTGCTGGTTGGCCAGCTGTTGGTTTTGCAGGTAGAGGCTGTAGCCGGGCTGGTGCTGGGTGCGATCGCACTGCACCTGGGCCAGTCGCTGGTCTAAGTCGGCAAATTGCTCAAGCCGCTGGGCTAATTTGACCGCCTGCTGCTCTAGATCGGCTAGGGCATGGGTGTGGGTGGTGTGGGCCTGCTCAACCTGCGCCTTGTCGTGCAGGGTGCGCTGCAAAATCTGGCTCTTTTCTCGCGGCCTGCCGAGGGTTTCTAGCTGCCGATTTAGATCTTCTAAGGCTTTTTGCACCGTGGGCTGGTCGGCGATCTGTTGGCCTAGGGCCTCCAGCTGAGCGGTCAGATCGGCCTGGGTTCGCTGGAGTTGGTCAATGTGGGCTGTCACCCCGGCCAGCTGCTCTAGCTCAGCCCGCCAGCTGTAGCGCTGTTTGAGGTCTTGCTCTAGGGTTTTGAGCGCTGTTTTGAGGCTGGTTTCGTCGGTTTGATCGGCCAGGTCGTGCAAAATGGCCTCAAGCGACCCCAGCAGCGCCCCGTGCAGGTCGGCGGTGCCCTGAAGCGCCTGCTCTAGCCGCTCCAGGGTGGGGCCTGAAATCAGGGGCAGGCTCTCGGCCAGGGTCAAAAACTCCTGCCGGACGGCGGCAATCTTGGCCCGCTGCTCGTTTCCCTGGCGCTGGCTGGTGGCAACCAGGGTGCTCAGCTCGGCCTCAAACTGGCGGGCGGCGGCCATGCGGCTGAGCTGCTGCTGGGTGCGATCGCGCCGGTCTTCTAGCTGGGCGATATCGGCCACCTGGGGCTGGCGGGCCATCATGCGATCGCGACTCTGCACCGCCTGGGCTAGCTGCTGAGCCAGCTGGGTGAGCTGGGTCTGCCCCTGGTGCTGCTGTAGCTGCCGCTGCCGATACTGGTCGAGCTGCTGCTGAAGGGTCTGGCGCTGCCCCTCTAGCTCAACTTGGGCCGCAATCTGGGGTTGAAGCTGGGCCAGATCGCGCTCAATGGCGGCAAACGACTCTAGCTGGGTTTGCCAGCGGGCTAGCTCTACCTGTTTTTTACCCAGGGCAGTTTGCAGGGTTTGGTATTCGGTTTGCAGCTGCTGGCGCTGCTGCTGCGCTTGGGCCAGAGCCTGGAGCGCTTGCTCAGCCGCCTGGTAGCCCGCGTAGGCCTCGCGGTTGGCTTGACAGAGGGCAATGGCCTGCTCTGCCTGCTGCACCGACTGCTGAAGTCGGGCCAGCCCCGCCCGCTTGGCCTCTAGCTGATGGGTCAGCCCCTGACGCTGGCTGTCGAGGGTTTGCAGCTGCTGGGCCTGGGTTTTAAAGCTGTCGCGTTGGGTTTGCAGGGTGGCGAGGGTGGTCTCAATTGCGCTGAGGCGCGCTTCGCTGGCGGCGATCTCCTGGGTCAGGGTCTGCTGGCGCTGGCGCAGTTCGTCCCAGGCGGTGAGCGCCTCTTCGTACTGGGCGATCTGCCCCTTGGTGGCCTCGACCTGGTCTGCGGCGTAGCGGCGCAGGGCATTCATCTGCTTAAAGGCCAGCTTGTAGTCTTCGACCTTGAGCATGGCGTCGAATACGGTCTTACGCTGCTCGGTGGGCTGGAGAAAGTCGGCGGTAAAGGTGCCCTGGGGCACCCCTAGAGTGCGGGCAAACAGCTGGGGTAGGTTGGTGGTGGGGCTGACCCCCAGGTGCTGGCGTAGCCAGGGCAGCACCTCGTCCTTGATGCGGGTGTAGGGCAGACGTTCGTTGAGCTGGGGGTCAAACAGGGCGTAGCCCCGCTGGGTGCAGCGCTGCACCTGGTAGGTGCGCCCGTCGTAGTTGGAGGTAAACGCCACGGTGACCTGGGCGCTGCCGCTGCCATTGCGAATTAGATCGTCTTTGGCGTAATCGCCCTGGTAGGTAAATAGCACCCAGGCGATCGCCTCTAAGATGCTGGTTTTACCTGCGCCATTTTCGCCGCAGATGGCGTTGGTGCCGAGCTGAAACTCAAAATAGCGATCGCGGTGGGTCTTAAAGTTTTGCAGCGCCACCGACAGAATTTGCATGCTCTATTCCACTGCACAGGCCACGAAGACTAGGATAGCTTTTCTTAGCCTAGAGCTTGGCGGTTAGGCGACTTCTGGAAAATAGTTTCCCTAATGGTGGGCAGTGCCCACCCTACAGCGGCTTTCCTAGAAATCTCCTTAGTCATGGTGCGCGGCGGTGGTCGTAAAGCACACCGGCTTGGCTTTCGTACGAGTACACCAGATCTGAATGATTAAGGATGGATCCTCAGGCGATACCCACGACGACTCTAGCTCTACTACCTGGTTGGCGGCGGGCAGAGAGGTGACTGGGCCGATCTGGGAATCTAGCGCCATCGCCTCCGCAGCCCCTACGGGCTTGAGTGTGAGGGTTTTAGCAGCATCTAGGGGAACCAACTCCCCCTCGGCAGAGGCCAGAGCCGATGGTGGCTGTGGTGCTGGCGGTGCCATCCCCTGGACTGACTGACTCCAGGAGACGACGATGGGCATCAGGCTGGTTAGGTTCGTGCGCACCACCCCTTCCTGGGCAGCGCCGGGGCCAGGGGTGGTTTCTCCCGGAGGTGGCTCAGGCGCAGACAGCAGCTCAAAGCTGGCCGATACAGGGCTAGTCGTGGGCTCTGCTGCCCCCGGAGTTAGAGCCGTGGGTGGGTGCGCCATATGACTGTGGGCGTAAGCAGTCACCATGCCAGTGGCCATGCTCAAGGGAATCAACAGCCTTACCAGGTGACCCTGACGACGGCAGCGGCGGGCATAGCGATCGCAGGCCTTCAAATAGTCATTGGCTTGCACTGATAGCTGATCCGGGTGGTTCTGGCAAAAAGCCTTGGCCTCGTTGAGCCGGGTTCTAGACAGAAAGAAATCGGGGTGGTTGGGCTGCTGCTGCTGTTGCCATCCCTGGGCAGCTACCTCAATCGCCCGCTGCTGCCTGATAATTGCGCCCTGGGCCTGCAGCCACTGCTGTAGGGATGGCCAATTGCGAATCAGCGCCTCATGGGCAATGTCGAAGTGGGGCACCGCCGTCGCCGAGGGGAATGTAGGCACGATTAGATCACCAGTGATGAGCGGAGCGTCGCCGTCGGTTGCTGTGGGCACCCACCCCGGCACCGCCAGGGCCGCCAGGCCGCCGGGGCCATCGGTGGGGGCCTGGGCTACCACTAGGCGGGCGGCAATCAGCTGATCTAGGGTGCTGATGACAGCGGCCTGGGGCATAGTCTCAGTGACTAGCTCGGCCAGGGATATTTGGCGGCGGCTGAGCGCCGACCCATCGCTAAAGTCGCAGAGGCTGAGAAAGATTCGCCGGGCAATGGTTTGCTGAGCGACTGAGAGACTCTGGTAGATCTGGTCAGCCCGCCGGTTGAGCAGCTGACGGAGCCCGCCCATCTCGGCGTAGGTAGGCAGAGTCAGGCAGGGTGGCTCAGATGTGGCGGGCGGGATCTCTCGCCTTGACCACAGCTCCTTCAAGGTGATCTGTAGAAGGGCCAGATTAGCTGGCGCACTCACCACGTCGAGCAGCAATGTGTAAATTAGATTGGCATCGTAGCGCAAACCCACTTTGTCTAGGGGGCCAACAATGGTGGATTTGATCTCGTTGTAGGTCATAGCGGGCACCGCCAGGCTATACTCTGCCACCAGGGTCTGTAGGGTCGGAAAGGCGCTGAGGCTATGGAGGTGGCTGGCCCGCAGCCCCAGCACTAGGTGCAGCGGCAGATGCGATCGCTGCAGGGCCGCCGTGAGACAGTCGATCACCTGAGTGCGATCGCGCTCGGGGGCAAATCCGGGGGTGAGCAGGGTTTCAAACTGGTCGATCACCAGCACCAGACGGCGATCACCCGCTACCGCCTGCACCAGTTGACAAAACCCCTCTGGCCCCCGTTGCACAAACGACTCAGCCTGACGCACCTGCTCGGCCCGCCGTAGCCCCGTAGCCTCTGAATCAACAAACACCGCCGCCAGACTGCTCAGCGGCGTTACCCCCAGGGTCAAGTAGCGCACCTGCCAAGCCGCTGAGTCATCGGCCTGGGCCAGGCGGGGTATCAGACCGGCCTGCAAGAGTGAAGTTTTGCCGACCCCCGAAGCCCCTACCAGCACACAGAGTCGATCGGTCTGCACGCGCTCAACCAGGGTTTGGGTAACGGTGTCGCGGCCAAAGAAAAACTCGCTGTGGGCCGCCCCAAAGGGATCTGCCCCCGGAAATGGACAAAACCCGTAGCGCAACTTTTGCAGACGATCTAACAGGGGTGAGGGCTGATCTCGACTGGCGGAGGGCAACCCAGCCATGCGGGTGAGCACAATTTCGCCGCCAGAGCTTTCAAACAGCGGCTGCTGCAGTTCGCCCTTAAGCTTGCGGTTGACCACATCGGTCAACGAGTGGCCGTTGGCAATGCCGCCCTTGACTTTGTAAGGATTTAGCCCGAGCAGCAGCGCCTCAGTGAACACGCTGTGGCTGCCCCCCAGCGATTCATAGGCGGCTTCGTACTCACGGGCGGCGGCGATAAACAGGCGGTCAGTCCCGGCGCGGGCACCGGGGTCAGCCTCAAGCATGTTAAAAAACTCGCCGCTGTTGCAGCAGTCGAGTAAAATCACCCGCTGCCGCACCGGGCTTTCTTGCAGTAGCCGCCGCAGCCAGTGCAGCGACAGCCCGTAGTGACCAGTGGCAGGGTTGGCGTCGGCGGTGGCCAGATAGCCCTCTTGAATACCAGCTTGGCGCTGCAAGCCGTGACCCGAGTAGTAGAAGATGGCGGTTTGAGGAACATTTTTGCCCGCTGGCTTAAACAGTTTAATCAGCGCTTCTTCCAACATGGCAGTGGTAACGACACCCCGTTGGCTAATGACTGGCTGTTGGTGGGTAATCGCCTCTGGCAGCCGCACCACACGGCATTCCCCAAAATTTTCTAAACACCGGGCTACCGACTCAGCATCCTGAGCTGGGGCCTGCAAACTGGGCAGGTTTTGGTAAGTGTTTACTCCGACAACAAGCGCATCCCTTGACATTTTTCTCGCACCCTGCTCTGGTATTCTCTAATCTGGCTAAATGGCCAATAGCTTTGAGAACACAATAAATTTAGCCATCAATCTAAAGAGAGACTTAGGTGAGATTTTCCTGACCTAGATTGACAAAACTCTTGGCAAGAGCTTTGCTAAAATCAGTACTTGTGCCTCAATAAGTCCCCAGCAATTCAAGTCTAGCGAAGTCTCTAAAATCCTCGAAGGGGGGTTAGACCCCTAGAAAAATAAAAGACTAAAGGCCAATTTTATTTCAAGCAAAAATAATCCGTATATGTGCGGATTGACTGCTATGACGGGCTGACCTGGATTGTGATCGCCCTGGGAATATACCAGATTGCCGAACCTTTTTTGAGTTTTAATTTCTTAGTTCAGCTCAATTCTCAGTATTTTTGCAGAGGCATGATTGTGCTTCAGTCAACTGGCTGAAGTCATAGAACTGGGTTGAACTTACTAGAGACACCCTCATTATTGGCGCATTTTTTGGTGTCTAGCTGCGCTTTAATAGCTGCCTTTAAGATTGCATTTAAAGCCAGCGAGTCAGAGGGCTTTGGTTAATTTAGAGACACTTTGCCGATAGTTTTAGCCCAGTTACACTACCGATGGGCTAGGGCAGGGGGTTTTGGCGGTCAGGCTTGGCCGATAGCCCCTGGGCAGTTTACCGCCCCCAGCCGCTGGGCCAGGTGGTGACCAAAAACACGATCAAGCTAATCAGAGCCAGAACGCCCTGCAAAATATTCCCGACCAGGGTGCCGACCACAATGGCTAGCCCGACCTTGGCCGACTGCTTGACGCGCGGGAGCGGCTTGAGTTCGCGGCGGTGTAAAAATTCACCCAGGAAGGCCCCGACCACGGTGCCGACCAGCAGCCCCAGCAGGGGAATGCCCGTAGGGAGCAGGGGCAGCAGGCCAAACAGGCCGAGAAACATGCCGATAAAGGCCCCCGTCTGACCCCAGCCGCTGGCCCCCACCCGCTGGGCACTCACCACTCCGGCTAGATAGTCGATGGCAAAGCTGAGTAGAAGCGCGGCGATCGCCACCCCCAGCGCCCACTGGAGCCCGCTAAACCCCACGGCTAGGCCCCAAACTGCGATCGCCCCCACGATCAGCGTCACACCCGGCAGGGCAGGCACGACAGCACCAATGACACCAACCACCATCACCAGCACCAGCAGCCAGTACAGCACCGGATGCCACACCGCCGGGGAGGTGACGGTGATGGGCACCTGGGCGGACAGGTGAGCGAGGCTATGGCCGACCTGCAATAGGGAGGTGCCGACGGCGTCAATTAGGTGAGTGACCCATTGGTTTACCGGTTGGTAGAGCTGATCGATAGCTTGGGGTAGAGCCAAAAAAGCAGCCATGGGGCAAATTTTAGAGGGGGCAGCCGTCCATCCTCCGGCCAGGGTGCTGGGAGGAGATTTTTTAGTCTAGAGCGCATCATAGCCAAAACTAGGTGCTTTAGAGGTGGGGCAATCCGGTTCGGGGCTTACGGTGCACGGTGCAGGGTTCAAGGTTCGAGGTGCAGGGTTTAAGGTTCAAGGTGCAGGGTTCAAGGTATAGGGTGTACGACCTGCCTTGCACCCTATACCTTGCACCTTAAACCGTATACCCAATCCCCCATACATTAATCTCGGTTATGGTTTGCCATCGATGCTGCTGCTAGATGCCGTTGACCGAGGGCGCTAGAGTTGAAAAGCTGCTGTTTTTAGGATGGTGTCTTGTCGCCAAATTCTTTGCTGCCCAAGCCGTTACTGCCTGTGGTGACGCCCCCCGCCCCGCTGCTGGTGATTGCGGCGATGGCCTCTACCCAGCTGGGGTCAACCCTAGCCAAAAGCCTGTTTGACCAGGTGGGGCCACTGGGCATGGTGCTGCTGCGGGTGGGGCTGTCGGCGGTGGTGCTAGTGGCCTGGTGCCGCCCTCGCTGGCGGGGCCATTGCCCTGCTGACTACCGCCTGCTGGTGGGCTTTGGGCTGTCGCTGGCGGTGATGAATGCGCTGTTTTACCTGGCGATCGCCCGCATTCCCATCGGTG
>RECJ01000304.1 GCA_007694115.1 Leptolyngbya sp. DLM2.Bin27
GCGAGACTGGTCTTATCCTCACAGAATTGCCCCCTCTTTGACCAATAATCCATCTCCCTTGAGCATTAATACTTATCGCCAAAGTGACGTGCTCCCGGATGGATTCGCCCAGACAAACTACCCCCAAGCAAATACTTTGCATTCTCAGGAGAGTGGTGGAATTTTTTCAATACTTTGACAAGTAGCAATAAATATGGCCCCTATAAAATTAGAGCAGGGTTATATTACTCACACTTTTTTCTTCAAGAATATCAAATGATATGCATAGATCAATGCATTCAGGAGGTTAGCTAATGGATACATCAGCATCTAATAGACGGCTTAGGGTTTTACTTACCGCGATTGCCAATTCAACACTTATTCCACAACCTGACTTTCAGAGACGATTAGTTTGGACAAATAAAGATAAGGTTGAATTTATTAGAACCGTACTTGAGGGGTATCCGTTCCCAGAAATCTATATAGCAGCAGGTAAGGTAGATCCTAAGACTGGTGAAGGTGCGGAAGTTTTAGTTGATGGTCAACAGAGAATTACAACTCTATATCAGTACTTCAAAGGTTCCCCTGACATAAGACTTGGAGATATCGTTCCACTATATGCAGAATTAGAGGAAGCAAAGCAGATTGAATTTTTAGAGTATAAAGTTGTTGTTCGAGATATGGGCAATATGCCATTGAACGACATAAAAGAGGTGTTTAAGCGTATTAACTCTACCAGTTATGGCTTGAATGCCATGGAACTCCACAATGCGCGATTCGGTGGGGAGCTTAAGTCTTTTGCCGAAGATATCTCAAAATTGCATTTTTTTGAAGATCATAGAATATTTACTTCAGGTGACATCAAAAGGATGAATGATGTCAAGTATTGCTTGGGCTTGATCATTACAGTTATGAGTACGTATTTTAACCGTGACAATGAGCTTGAAACGTACCTAGAAAAATATAATGAGGAGTTTCCTGAAAGCGAACGTTTATCAAGTGAATTTGACAGAGTTCTATCGCTTATTGATAGACTGAATTTTGAAAACACTTCAAGGACATATAAAAAGGCAGATTTTTACACTTTATTCGTTGAAATACACAGAGCTCTTATCAAAGATGGATTGAGCTTAGATGTAGCAATTTTACGTGCCAACCTTGAACACTTTTATGCTGCAGTAGAGCTGGTTGCTTCTGGGCAGCCTAGTAATAATGAGAATGCCCTAAAATATTACAAAGCTGCTTTACAGGCCAGCAATGATAGGGGTAGTAGAATTCTAAGGGGAGATATTATTTCTCAACTGATCCGACAACAAGGAAATTGACAGTCGCATTGCAACAGATGGCTGCTTATTAATTAGGATCAGAATAGTATTGCTGTCGGCGTTGAACGCAACCACGTTAGTTCTGGTAGAAAACTACTTGCTTGTGGCAGTGGAGACTATACTGTAAGAATATAGCAACTTAGTTAGGGAGCAACAAAATAGTATGCTAGCCCTGAGTTATCCACATATTGAGAAGCAAGCCGATCAACCTGCACGATTACAGCGATTGCCATGGGTTCGCGTCGCACAGATCGTCATGGATTACCTTGCCTACGGCTGGTCTGCAGAGGAAATATGACGCTTTTTCTGTCGAAATATTAACTCATGCAGTCTAATCCATCATTATCGTCGTCTAGCCAGTTTGTTACCATATATAAAGCTCCCCAAAGAGGCAAAGGGCAAAAGCTACTAGATGAAGGATTTCAACCCGAAGACTTCCCCCATAATCCTCCCTACTTCGACGGAAAGTGCTACTTTGCTGGCCCCAACGACAGAAGCATTGCCGAAGAGTTCAACCAAAGCTACAGAGAAGGCATCCTTGAAGTGACGATCAATCGGGAGACCTACGAGCAGTATTTCAAGCCATTAGAGTATTGCTATGATGAAAAAGATGGTCAACAAAGGATAGAGGTAGTTGTCCCTCAAAGCTTCTTTCCCATTCTCAATCAATTTAGACGAGCCCTTAAACCACGGTGATTACAATGGACAGCGTAAGTTGGGAGCAAGTTAAATCTCAGTATAAATTAGGTCAGTTTATACAAGGTGAGGTTGAGTTTCATGCACCTTTCGGCGTTTTCCTAAAAATTGACGAATCCTCAACAAAAGGATTGATCAGAATCCCTGATTTTTTAGATGAAGGAGAAATGAATGAGTCAATGTATCCAGAAATTGGCAAAATCGTAGGCGCAGTTGTCGTTGGTTATAACGAAAGCAACCGCCGTGAAATTTACCTAAATGCAAAACCCAGTGTCTTGCACAAAGCTCTTGTTCCTCTCAAGACTCCTGCTTTCGCTTCTTAGTGATTAGAAGCCAGAATGGCCAACATTTCATGGGCTTAGGATTTATTTGCTAATGACTTGTCAATAACAGGAGATGTAAATTGGGTGGCGCGTTAGATCCCAAAAAAACCAGCTACTAGCCTAACAAAGAATTGAGCTATCGGAGTCAGCAGAGCCACCAGAAGATTAAGGGTCAATGAAATTTGAAATCTCCACGCCGCTAGGATTTACTGTTAGAACCTCCAACAACTACTGGCAGCGACTGATTACTAAACATCCTGATATCGCCGACCTAGAAGACCTAGTTCAGCAAGCCCTTTCCAATCCCGATGAAATCCGCCGTAGCAGCAGAGATGAAGAGTATTACTATTTTACCTAGCCCGAAAAGAGAAACGTTGGGTTGTAGCTGTGGCAAGACGCTTAAACGGAGAGGGATTCTTAATTACGGCCTATCAAACTGATGCAATTAAGGAAGGAGAGGCAATATGGCGCAGGTAAAAGTCTTCTACGAACCAGAAACAGAGTTGCTGACAGTCTTTTGGCAACCACCCAGGAAAGAGCAAATTAGTACCGAACTTGGCGATGGAGTTATTCTAATCAAAGACTCTGTTACAGGTGAACCCATTGGCCTAGAAATCCTCTCCTACCACCCGGGCGATAATCGCTTTGATACTGTTAGCGTTGAACTAGGACAGTTAGCTCCTGTTCCGTAGAAGTATTCTAGGTGGAGCAATGGTTTTTGTAATGCATAGCTGATCACTAAAGCAAAAAAACGGCAATCAAAGGATTTACTTAATCAGGCTTCTGAAATGTCAAAACTACTTGAGAGAATCACGATTAATCCAAAGCAATGTGGAGGGTGTCCTTGTCTTCGTGGTATGCGTATTCGAGTTTCGGACGTTCTGGATTTGTTTGCAGCAGGACTGACTGCCGAAGAAATCCTCAAAGACCTGCCAGACTTAGAACCAAAAGATATTCAAGCCGCGCTCATGTATGCAGCCCGTAAACTCAATCATCCAATACTGGTCGCATGACAACCATCTGGGTTGATGCCCACCTTTCCCCAGCCATAGCAACTTGCGATAACGGATAATTTTGAAGTAACGGCAGTAGCCCTTCGTGATCTTGGCTTACGGGATGCTGAGGAGCCTGAAATCTTTGAGGCCGCAAAATCTCAATCGGTTATTTTTATGACTAAAGATAGTGACTTCGTTGATCTTGTCGATCAATTCGGCACACCCCCACAAATCATCTGGCTCACTTGTGGAAACACCTCAAACGCTCGACTGAGAGAAATTTTAATTTCTGTTTTACCCTCAGCGCTAGAAATCCTGCGTTCAGGTGAACCATTAGTAGAAGTTAGCGGAACCTAAAAGTGGGTGGGTGCAACAAAGTGAAACTTAACGTAGCGAATAGTGCCTCCCTTTTTCTTCTAATGTTGGGCAATGTTTGCCCAATCTAGAGAGCTGACTCGGCCAACTTCAAGTCAAACCTCAACACTCAAAACCCTATCCTCCACCTCACCTACCATGACAGACAGCTTTAACCACGTCACCTGCCCGAAATGCGGCTACGAAGAAAACCCCGTCACCGCCAAAAAGTGCGAGATCTGCGGTCATGCTCTGAAAAAAGACAAGTCCCTGACTCCGGTGATCGCTGGGGTGGGGGCCTTGCTCTTTTTAGGCGCGCTGGGCTTTACGGGCTATAACGCCTTTTTCCGGCAAAATGCCTCCCAGCCCACGACCCAGCCCACGACCCAAGCTCCAGCGCCAACTACCCCCGCCGATACCACGGCCAGCCCAGCGGCCCCGGCGACCACCAGCCAGCCCGGCAACGTGACCAACGCCCTCAGCTGGGGCGATCGCGTGCTCTTCACCGATGCCCCCAACGCCGACATGCAGGCCGGGGCCGCCGCCTTTGCCACCGGCGACTACGCCACCGCCACCGCCCGGTTTGAGGCCGCCCGCCAAGCCGTTCGCAATGACCCCGAGGTGCTAATTTATCTCAACAATGCCCGCTTAGGGGCCACCCCCGCCCTAGGCATTGCCGCCGTGGTGCCCATTGGCGACACCCCCAACACCGCCCGCGAACTGCTGCGCGGCGTCGCCCAGGCCCAGGATGAGGCGATCGCCGCAGGGACGCCGGTGAAGGTGCTGATCGCCGACGATCGCAACGATGCGGGTCAGGCCGCTGCGATCGCCAATGCCCTGGTGCAAGATCCCAACGTGGTCGGCGTCATCGGCCACGGCACCAGCACCACCACCCTGGCCGCCGCCCCCATCTACCAGCAGGGCCAGCTGCCGATGATCGCGCCCACCAGCACCACCACCGAGCTGGCTACGCTGGCCCGAGAGGGCGGCAACTTCGTGTTTCGAGTGATTCCCAGCGACCAGTTCACCGGCACCACCCTGGCCCGCCACATGCTGTCCGAGGGCAAAAACCAGCCCATCGTCTTCTACAACTCCCAAAGCTCCTACAGCAAGTCGCTGCAAGAGGCATTTTCTACCACCCTGGGACTAGAGGGGGGACAGGTGGTCAAGCTAGTCGATCTCTCCCAGGGCAACCCAGCGGCAGAACTCCAGGGCAGCGGGGCTGACGCCGTGGTGCTGCTGCCCGATTCGGCCACCTTTGACGCGGCAATCGCCGTCGCCCAGGTAAACCAGGGCCAGCTGCCCATGCTGGCCGGGGACGCGTTCTACCGGATTGAGGCGCTGCAAAAGGGCGGCAACAGCCTCACCGGCACCGTGGTCACCGTGCCCTGGCACCCGCTGAAGTCGACCCCGCCCTTTGCCCAGGTTGCGGCCAGCACCTGGGGCGGCGATATCAACTGGCGCACTGCCCTCAGCTACGACGCCTTTCAGGCGTTGAGTTCGGCCCGCACGGTCGGCAATGTGGCCCCCGGCAGCGGCGTGCAGGGCAGAACTGCCCTGGGTCAAGCCATGGCGGGGCAAGGGTTTGCCGCTAGCGGAGCCACTGGGGCGATTAGCTTTTTGCCCTCGGGCGATCGCAACGCCACCGTCCTGTTGGTTAAGGTCGAACCCGGCAGTCGCTCCGGCACCGGCTTCGACTTTGTGCCTTTGCCCTAGGAAGGGTCTAATACCAAATCCTGCTTGGCTATCCACGATACCCCTGGGCGAACCGCCGTTCGCCCCTACAGGTTGGCCGATTGCCAATCGGGGGGTATGGAATTCGGATTCGGTGTAATGCGGCGGCTGCGCCTGCGTTCTCGCAGGTCTTCTACCCCTTCGTTTACCCCTTCGTCTGCAATCAGCCCCGAGGATTGATTGACTGGCGGATCTAGAGCATCGGTACAGTATGGCTCAAAACCCGGTTTCTTCATCGCTGACTAACGGCAGGACTGACGTTCTAGCCAAGACACCGGGTTTCTGTACCGGCGTTCTAGGAGTATGCAGCCATAGCGTTTAAGCCGCGCAGTTACCCCCCTGCTGGCGTTAGCAGATCAAGCAGGGCCGGATCTTGGAGATAGAGGTAGGCCAAACCCAGCAGCAGCAGCAGCGTCATACCCAGCAACCCCAGGGGCCAGCGGGGCCGAGGCTGAGGAGGTTGGCTCATAGCTAGGCTTCCTGCCATCGACGACAATGGATGAAACACTTGCCCGTCCAGGTCTTTCATCCCTATATTCCACCCCCAATTCTAGGGGATGACAGCGATAGGCAGGGAAAGATGGTGCGATCGCTAGATACCCTACAGCCATTACCCGCTGACCCACTTCAGCTGTGGGCCAGAGCAGAGCCAGGAAAATTCTCTGCCGACGGCATTGGTGGAGGTTGTTACAATTTTCAAGGGCAGTTCTTTGAGAAATCCTTAAGACCTTTTTGCCCTAAGTACTGAATTATGGGGATCAAACAGAGACTATGGCGGTTAACTGCGCGGTAGATTGCAAAGACGGCTGTGTACTGGGCAGCGACTGCCCCAACCTGAAGTACACCGAAGAAGCCACAAAATTTATTTCTGACACCTCCCTCGACGATTTGCTGGCCATGGCCGATGAAGCCGTACGGCGCAAAATGCTGGAGCGGGCCTCTCAACCGCCCAAGTGGGTGCTGCCAGAGGAGTAGACGTATCCACACCTGTATAGCGAGGAGATGGAGGGGATGTGATCTTCGACATCAGGCCTACAATGGCCTTATGCTATGGTGTTACAAGCAAGTTGTTAGTTGCATTGCCGGCTTGGCTCTCGTCTGAGTTTGTGTACATCTCCTATAACTTTCTGCCCCTTTCTTTTTACTTGTTTTAGTTGGAGATGTGACCATGTCAATCTACGTTGGCAATCTGGCCTTCGGTGCCACCCAAGACCAAATCACTGAGGTCTTTGCGGAGTATGGTGCTGTTAGCCGCGTTAGCCTGCCCACCGACCGTGAAACCGGTCGTCCCCGTGGCTTTGCTTTTGTAGAAATGGAAAGCGAAGCCGCTGAGGATGCTGCCATCGAAGCCCTAGATGGGGCTGAGTGGATGGGTCGCGACCTTAAAGTCAATAAAGCCCGCCCCCGCGAGTCTCGCGGCGGTGGCGGTGGTGGCACTGGCGGCGGCGGTTGGAACAACCGTCGCTAGGGTTTGGCCAATGCGCGACCTAGCCTTTAGGCGTTTAGCTATTAAAGTCTAGGTCGCATTAAATCGGGGTTAATGGCAAGATATTAATTGACGGTTTCAGTCAGGTTTAAGCTGGCTGATCAGTCTGGTCTTAGTTCCGATATGGTTCGGTAAATGCCTAGACGGGGCTTACCACCCCTATCTGTTGTTAGGTTGACTTCGCTGCGGCACAGCGCCAATGGGTCAACAAAAATTTTCAGGAGTACTAATGGCCCAAGTTGTTTTGGGAGAAGACGAGAACATTGAATCAGCACTGCGGCGCTTCAAGCGTAAGGTATCGCGGGCTGGTATTTTTTCGGATATGCGTAAAAATCGCCACTTTGAAACCCCGATTGAAAAGCGAAAACGCAAGACCCTGGCTCGCCACAAGCAGCGCCGCTGGAGTTCTAAGCGATAGTTAGGCGGCAGCATTCTACCAAGCGCCCCCAGACGGGTGCTAGGTCAGCAAGCGCCAAAAAACCAGCGCTAGACAGACAGGTGTTCATATTGGAGGCAAGCGATGACCCCAGAGGTAACTCAGCAAGTTTCCAAACTGCGTAGCGAGTTTTATGCCCAGTTTGCCGGCACCCAAGATACTCCGGTCACTATCAACAAAGAGAAATCCTACGCCAGCACGCCGCCCAAGGTGTCTTGGGTAGATACTCAGCAGCGGCTCAACTACCTCTGCATGTATGCCTATTCGGCCCCAGACGTGCTGGTGCCCAGCCGACTGCTGGTCTTACGGATTGGTGTCAATATTGGGGCAGAATTGCTGGCCGGTACTAGTCGAGGTAAAGGGATTCGCCGCCACAACCAGGACTGTCAGTTTTATCTCACCCTGTTGCCCGATGAGGCTTTGGAGCTGCTGCCCTGGATTACCCACGCTTTGAGCCGTGACACAAAGCCCCGGTTGGCAACGATGCCTCTGCCGGCTCACACGCTGGTGCAAGATTTAGAGGGCAGTTTAGTGCCTTCCTTTTGGACCCCGACGGCCCAGCAGGCGGCTCGGTCGCCGCTCTCGGTTACCCTCGCACCCAACTACGCCTAATCGATCAAGAGCTGTAGGCCAGCCACCAGCCGATCGATCTGGTCGATTTGGTGGTTGGCCATCAGCGTGATCCGTAAGCGGCTGGTGGGAACCGTGGGCGGGCGTACGGCTGCCACCCAGAGACCGGCCTGCTGCAGCTGACGGCTGGCTTTAATTACGGCGGCGGCGGTGGGGCTTTGTAGGCAAATAATCGGTGAAGCCGAGGGCAGCCGTTGCAGTGGTGGGCTGGCTGCCGCAGTCAAGGTCTGATCAATTTGCTGAACTGCGTAGTTTACATTTTGCCCCAGGGCCTCTCGGCGCTGGGGTTCTTGCTGCACGATATGTACAGCGGTTAGGGCTGCCGCTGTATCTGCTGGCGATAGCCCTGTGGTGTAAATCCAGCCGGGGGCGCGGTTGCGCAGCAGATCGATCAGCGCCTTTGACCCCGCCACATAGCCGCCCAAACTGCCCAGGGCTTTGCTCAGGGTGCCGACGGTGATCAGGGGGCGATCGCTACAGCCCCAGTGCTCTACGACGCCCGCACCACGCTGGCCAAATACTCCGGTGCCATGGGCCTCATCGACCAGCACCATGGCATCGTAGGCAGTGGCTAAATCTAGCAGGTCTGGTAGGGGGCAGAGGTCGCCATCCATGCTGAATACGCTGTCGGTGGCAATCAGGCAGCGCCGGTGGCGGCGGCGGTGAGCTGCCAGCAGCTCTTGGAGATGGTCGAGATCGCAGTGGCGGTAGTCTAGGGTGGTGGCACCGCTGACTTTGCCGCCCGATCGCAGGCTGGAGTGGTTATATTCGTCGCCCAAAACTAGGTCGGGGGTGCCAACTAGAGCGGCGATCGCACCCAGATTGGCCAGATACCCTGAGCTAAAGACAATCGCGTCGTCGGTGCCTTTGAGATCTGCGATCGCACTCTCTAGCTGCCGATGCAGCTCACGATGGCCGCTCAGCAGGCGAGAGCCGGTGCTGCCGGTGCCGTAGGTGTGGATGGCTGCGATCGCAGCCTCAGCTAGCCGGGGGTCGCTGGCCAACCCCAGGTAGTCATTGCTGGCGAAATTGACCAGGGTTTGCCCCTGCCGCTGCACCACGGCCCCAGACATTCCGTCGATGGACTGCACCTCACGGTAGCGGTGCGCCCGGCGCAGGGCAACTAACGATTTATCTAGCCAGTCGTAGGGCGTTGTGCCCATAGGTGAGCCTGCCTTACTTGGATTACGTCAGAGATTGCTGTTGCAGCAGCACTGCTACGCGCTGGCGACGCCGCTGCCAAAGCTTGGGCATTACCCGCATCCGGCGTTTAAATGTGATCTACTCCTCAGCGCTCAATTCGATTTGCTGCCAGGTGGGGCGAGCCAGCAATTGCTCAGACCAGCGCTTTAGCCTAGGATAACCGACCAGCGAAACCCCTAGACCGGGCAGCTTATGGACAATGGTGCCCGCCACAATCTCCGCCAGTGTCAGCTGATCGCCAGCAAAATATTGCGAGTCTGTCAACATATCTTCCAAAAACCCCAGCGTCGTTTTTGCCCGTAGCTGAGCATACTCGATCTCCACCGATGGTGCGCCAGGGCGCTTATCTTGCATGAGCAGCTTAAATACCGCCGGCAGCAACTCGTTGAGCACCACCAGCTGCACCATACGAACCTTGGCCAACGCCGTGGGTTCAGTGGGCGGCAAGGCGCGCTCGGGGTAGCGGGCTTCTCCATCAACTCTAACGCCGCCTGGGCCTTGTCGCCGCTGTAGTCGTGGGCAGTAGGCTCAACTCAATTTCAAATTTCTTAGATATACCTTGGGGGAGATTTGACCTGGCTCCGTAAGTGACTAAGCTGCCATAGATGGGCCGAATAAGAACTGAATGCTGGAGGGGGTGGAGTAGATTGTGGCGTTGTCTAATCTCCCTAACTCAGCGAGTTCACAGGTTGTTCTTTTTGCTAACGACAGGTCTATTCCTGTCGAATATTTGACGTAACACGAGAATAGATCATGGTAGCGATCGCAGATAAAGCCTGGTGGCGGATTCCAGTGCTGAATAGGCGTCACTGGCGGTGGGAAAACGAAAATCGGGCTACCCAAGATGGCGAATGGTGGCACAACGCCGTGATCTACCAAATTTCCCCCTGGAGTTTTTTTGACAGTAGCCATGACGGCAAAGGTGACCTGAATGGCATTTTGGAAAAGCTCGACTATATTGCCAGTCTGGGCGTCGATGCCCTCTGGCTGACCCCGATTTATCAGTCGCCCATGGACGACTTGGGCTACGATATTACCGACATGCGGGCCATTGGCGATGAGTTTGGCACCCGAGCCGACTTTGACCGATTGCTCAATGTCGCCCACGACCTCAAGCTCAGGGTGATTATTGATCAGGTGTGGAACCATACCTCTGACCAACATCCCTGGTTTGAAGAAAGTCGTTCTAGCCGTGACAACCCCAAAGCCAACTGGTACGTGTGGGCCGACCCCAAAGCCGATGGCTCACCCCCCAACAACTGGCTCTCTTCGTTTACCGGAAAATCGGCCTGGAAATGGGATGCCCAGCGGGGGCAGTATTACCTGTTTAACTTCTTAGAGAGCCAGCCAGACTTAAACTGGCACAACGACGAGGTGGTCGACATCATCTTGCAGCGGGCCAAGTTTTGGTTAGATACCGGCGTCGACGGTCTCCGCATTGATGCGGTCAATTATTTTCTCCACGATCAGCAACTGCGCGACAATCCACCCCGCTCAGACGACATGGATTTACCCGATGGTGTGCCCCCAGACAATCCACTGACTGAGCAGGTCTTGAAGTACAGCTTTAATCGCCCTGAAACGTTGGATCGAATCAAGCCTTTGCGGCAGTTAGCCAACCAATACCCTGGGGTGATCCTGTTGGGGGAGGTGACCCTCTGTGAGGACTCCGTAGAGTTGGCCAGCCAGTACACCCAGGGGTTAGATCGCCTGCATTTAGCCTACCAAAGCAAGCTTTTAGTTGAGCAACCGATGACTGCGCCCCTGATGCGCGACATTCTGCAAAACGTCATCGATCACTTTGCCGATGGGGGCACCTGCTGGATCGTAGGCAACCATGACTACGGACGTTTGCGCAGCCGCTGGACGGGGCAAGATGCCAATGGCAACCCCTACCCCGAGCCGTTTTATCACATGATGGCTGCCCTACTGCTGTCTTTGCCGGGGGCCTTTTGCCTGTGGCAAGGCGATGAGTTGGGCTTGCCCGTAGCCGACATCCCTGGCGATATTCAGCCCGAAGAAATTAAAGATCCCTTTGGTCAGGCCCTCTACCCCGATGTCGTGGGGCGAGATGGTTCGCGCACTCCTATGCCCTGGACTGCCGAAGCTCCGGGGGCTGGCTTTACCCAGGCCGAACAACCCTGGCTACCGATTCCCCAGTCCCACCTAGAGCGATCGGTTCGCAATCAGCACCGCAACCCTCAATCCTTACTCAATACCTGGCGGCGTCTGCTCCACTGGCGCAAAAACCAGCCGGCCCTAGAAGCGGGTCAGGTCGGCCTGCTGACCGCTGATGACAGCGTTTTGGCCTTTACCCGGTACTATGCGGAACAGCGGCTGCTTTGTCTGTTTAATATTGGCGATCAACCCTGCCGTTATAGCCTTGAGGCCCACTTGCCCTGCGAAGCGATTGATCACCTGGGCTTTGACTTTACTCTCAGTGAAACCGAGGTGTTGCTGCCCCCCTATGGGGCCTTTTTTGCCCACCTCAAAGTTCAGTCGTAGTACCCAATGGATTCGCCTTACGCTAGGCTGCGATCGCAGCCGTGAGCAGCTAGCCTGGATTATTCATGACCTTTGGGAAATGCCCGTCATTCCCGTGAAAACGGGAATCTAGCCGAGATAGCATTCCTTCGAGTGGATTCCCGCGCAGGCGGGAATGACAGCCGTTCGCTTCCATCCTTGTCAATAATCCAGGCTAGGAAATGCTCTCCAACGGCAGGGTTTCAAGGAGTTAAGACGACTTCTGGAAAATAGTTTCCCAATGGTGGGCAGTGCCCACCCTACAGTGGCTATAGTCCCTGGATTAAAGCTGGTATCTTCTTTCCTAGAAATTTCCTAAACCAAGGTCGATTAGCTGATACCAAGTCTGAGTTCAAAAACCCCGGCTCAAAACAGGTATCCCGTAGGGGCAAACGGTTGTTTGCCCTCAACCAATCGGGAGTAAGCCCCCAGGATCTGCTATGACTGCTAGATCACTGCCCCGACAAGGCTTTCGGGCTGTCTTCCGGCGACAGCTTCAGCACGATCACCCCCAGGGGCGGCAAGGTCAGATCGAGCGAGTAGGGCCGATTGTGAAAAGCCCAATCCTCAGACCACTTGCCGCCCAGGTTGCCCATGTTGCTGCCGCCATAATCGCGGGCATCGCTGTTGAATAGCTCTTTGTAGTAGCCCTTTTCGGGTACGCCGACGCGGTAGTGGCTGTGGGGTTGGGGGGTAAAGTTGCACACCACCACCACAAACTCATCACTGCCTTTATCGCGGCGAATGAAGGCCACTACACTGTGGCGGTTGTCGCTGCAATCGATCCACTCGAAACCGGCTTGGTCAAAGTCTTGGGTGTAAAGCGCTGGCTCGCTGCGATAAAACTCGTTGAGCTTGCTGATGAAATGCTTCAAGCTGGCGTGGGGCTGATATTGCAGCAGATGCCACTCCAGATCGCCCCAGACGTTCCACTCGCTCCACTGACCAAACTCCATGCTCATGAACAGGGTCTTTTTGCCCGGGTGCATAAACATATAGGTGTAGAGACAGCGCAAGTTGGAAAACTTTTGCCACTCATCGCCGGGCATTTTGCCCAGCATATTGCTCTTGCCATGCACTACCTCGTCGTGGGATAGCGCCAGCATAAAGTTTTCGGTGAAGGCATACCAAATGCTGAAGGTGACGTTGTTTTGGTGAAATTGCCGGAACCACGGATCCATGTTGAAGTAATCCAACATGTCATGCATCCAGCCCATGTTCCACTTGAGGTTGAAGCCCAAGCCGCCGACGTAGGTGGGCCAAGACACCATGGGCCAGGCCGTAGACTCTTCGGCAATCGACAGCACCCCAGGGAAGTAGGTAAACAGCACATGGTTGACCTGCCGCAAAAAGTCGGCCGCCTCAATGTGCTCACAGCCACCGTAGTCATTGGCTACCCACTCACCATCTTTGCGTAGGTAGTTGAGATAGAGCATTGAGGCCACCGCATCCACTCGAATGCCGTCGATGTGGTATTTCTCAAACCAGAAGATGGCGTTGGCCACCAGAAAGTTGCGTACCTCGTTGCGCCCATAGTTAAACACCAGGGTGCCCCACTCCTTGTGCTCGCCCTTGCGCGGGTCGGCATGTTCGTAGAGGTGAGTACCGTCGAAGAAGGCCAGCCCGTGGCCATCCTTAGGGAAGTGGCCCGGCACCCAGTCAACGATCACCCCAATGCCGCTGGCGTGGCACTGGTCGACAAAATACATGAAGTCTTCAGGGGTGCCGTAGCGAGAGGTAACCGCGTAATAGCCCGTCACCTGGTAGCCCCAGGAGCCATCAAAGGGGTGCTCGGCCACAGGCAGCAGCTCGATATGGGTAAAGCCCAGCTCTTTGATGTACGGAATCAGCCGATCCGCCAGTTCTCGATAGGTCAAGAAGCGCGCACCGGGTTTGAGCTCGGCTACGGTGACCACGGGCTCTGGCGAACCGTCGAGGCGCAGGGCCGGGGTGGCCGATGACTCGTGCAGCCATGAGCCCAAATGTAGCTCATAGATAGAAATCGGCTGGGTGAGCGGCTCGCTCTGGCGGCGCTGCTCCATCCAGTCGGCATCCTGCCAGGGGTAGCTGTCGAGATCGGTGACGATGGAGGCCGTTTTGGGCCGAATTTCCTGCTGAAAGCCGTAGGGGTCAGACTTTTCGTAGATGTGGCCGTCGTAGTTTTTGATTTCGTATTTGTAGTGGGCCCCCACCTCTAAACCGGGAATAAATAGCTCCCAGATACCATTGGAGAGGCGGCGCATCTGGTGCTTGCGGCCATCCCAAAGATTAAAGTCACCCAGTACCGAAACGTTGCGGGCGTTGGGAGCCCACACGGCAAAATAGACGCCGACAATGCCCTCGACCTCGGTGTAGTGGGCACCGAGCTTCTCGTAGATGCGGTGGTGGTTGCCCTCGCCAAATAGGTGAATGTCGAAATCGGTGATGGCGCGGGTTTTAAAGGCGTAGGGGTCGTAGATGACGTGGATATGGTCACCGCTGACGTACTTGAGTTGGTAGTTGGCCAGATCTTGAATCTCTAGCACGCACTCAAAGAAGTGGGGGTTGTGGTTCGATTCCATCGCCACCTCTCGGTGCTCTTCGGGCAGCACCACCCAGGCTTGGTCGGCCTGGGGTAGGTAGGCCCTTACGGCCCACAGCGTTTTACCGTCTTGCTGCACCATGTGAGGCCCCAAAATTTCGAAGGGGTCATGGTGCTGGTTCCAGACAATCCGGTCAATCTGCTCAGCGTCAACGGTTGCAGGCATATTATTAAACGTCCACAGGGGATATAAACGATCTGTGTAAAATTGCTATCTGCGAAATAGAGTAACAAAACTTAGCTATTTCCACAGGGAAATTTTTGCGAATTTGGGTGGGCTGCGCCACTATCTCAGGAAAGGGAGAAGGGGCCTAAAGATGCGCCTGAGTCTCAAGAGCTGAATCAGATTCGCCAGGTCAGGGTCAACCACCGGTTCAATATTTGGATCGCGCAGCTGATCTTGCAGGGTGGCGTAGTCGGCGGCGGAGAGGCTCTCACCGCTGAGGGGCGATCGCGCCTCGACAATGATCTCGGTGCGCAAAATCTCTTCGGGAATTTCGTCGGGGGGCGGCAGAGCCAGAGCCTTGCCGCCTAGGGCAGCTGTAATTGCTGACCCAAGCAGAAGCAGATACAGACGGAGCATAGGAATGGGGGGGCGTAGCGGTGGCGGCGTAGCTTCAGTATTACCATAGCCTGCCGGGGGGACTGTCTAGCGTTATCCCAGGCTGTGCTAGGCTGCATGGCAAGATTCGCTTGTGGTTGTGTTCCTAGGGAGGTTGCATGGGTTTTCCACGGCTATTTGCTGCGGGGGTGATAGTGCCCGCCGCCCTGGTGGGGCTATTGGCTGGCCCTTTAGCTCGATTGGCTCAGGCTGACACTGTGCTGCAAGAGGCAGGCACGATCTACCCCGCTGAGTCGACCTACCCCTTTGAGGGCACCGCTGGGCAACAGATCACCATCACCCTAGACAGTACAGACTTTGACCCGGTGCTCACCCTGCTTGACCCCAGTGAGACCGAAATTGCCTTTAACGATGACTTTGGCGGCTCTCTCAATTCCAAAATCATTATCACCCTGCCAGAAGATGGCACCTACACGGTGGTGGCCCGATCGTTTTCTGGCGAGGGGGGCGACTATGACTTGGTGGTGCGCGCCTCTACTGAGTTTGAAATCACCTTTGCCGAGGCCGAGGCGCTAGTGCTTGCCGAAGACTATCCTGCTGCGATCGCAGCCTATACCCAGGCCATTGCCCTTGACCCCAGCCAGTCAACGGCCTACCTAGGGCGTGCCCAGGCCGTTTTAGGGCAGGTTTATCTGGAGCAGGGAGAGGCCATAGAAGGGCCAGAAGATATTCCCCTGGAGGCTCGGGAGCTGGTGATCGCCGACTTTGAGCAGGCCGCCATCCTGCTTGAGGCCGACGGATCTGAAGACTGGGCGCTGTCGCTGAGAGAGCAGGTTGAGGTGCTGCGCAACCTAGAGAGCTTCAACTAATTCTCAACTTTTTGGCGCAACTTTTCCGGATAGAGCCTCGTCAAGCAGTAAAGGTGAATGGTAGATGCACCCTGATAAGTCCCACTGGCGAGAGCCAGGGGATTTTTTTTTGGCTGGCTGCATGACCGTACGAATTGGGGTAGGGGCGCACAGCGCTGCGCCCCTACCGGGCCTGTCTGTGGCCTGGTGGTGGTGGCTGGTGGGTGGGGCTGGTGGGCCATAAAAAGGGGCTGTAGGCAACACCTACAGCCCCAGATCGAGGCTAGAAACCTAACTCGCCTCACCTACCTGAGTCGAGAGCTGGAGTTTTGCCTTAGTCGACGGACACCTTGCGGTAGGGCACAGCGGTGGCGATATTGATCGAACTGGTAGAGACGCGAGCCGGAGCCGCTCCAGTTGCGCCAATGCTGCGGGCCATACTCAAGAAGCCCTGGGGATTGCCAGCGGTAATCTTCTTTTCTTGGGGAATAAACCGCTTGACCTGAGATTGCCACACAATCTGGGGGAAACCCAGCTGGTTGCGGTGGTAGGCGTCGTAGCGGGGGTTTTTGATGTGAATGGGGCGCTCACCTTCGGCGCGTCCGGGCAGTATCCGACGCCTTTGGTAGGGCACCGTATTATAGCCAAAGTTGGTGAGATACTCTTGGCTGTCGAGCAGCTCATCGACTAGGCCCTGAATACCTTTGTTGGCGACCACAATAGACCAGGCAATTTTCTCGCGATCGCTGTAGACTTCGCGACCCAAAATCTTCTGCACGCAGTGTTCAACAAATTTGTAGTTGCTGTTCTTTTCGTAGAAGCTGCTGTAGAAGGTGGGTGACAGAGCCAGGCCACGGATAAAGTCACGCACGGTGATTTGCCCATTGCGCAGCTGCGATTCCAGAAAAATCTGGCGATCGCATTTGAATGCATGGAAGAACATTTGCCGATAGGCTGCGTTGATCAGCGCATCCATATCGCTGGTGTCATACAGATCATCGGTCGAGAAAAATCTCGGCTGCTCATCGCCACCAACTTCGTAAGCGGCAACTCGCTGATTTTGGCTGGATGGGGAGTAATTTAGTAACGGAAGAGACACGTTTGAATCTCCAGAATCTTAGGAAAATTTACAAACTTTAAGGATGATCATACGGGAATGGCTGCCGCGAACCTGAGCCATCTGAGTAAATCAACATAGTCCTTAACATTCTGCGGGGGTGGGCGTTCTGGCGGCGACTGGGCCTAGGGGTGGGTCATGGCGTGGGGGTTGATCAGGCGGTCAAACTCGGCCTCAGACACATGGCCTAGGGCCAGGGCGGCGGCTCTGAGGGTAAGGTCGTGCTCAAAGGCATGGTGGGCGATTTGAGAAGCCTTATCGTAGCCGATGGCCGGGCTGAGGGCGGTCACCAGCATCAGCGACTGCTCGACATATTGGTCAATCTGTTTGCGGTTGGGGGTCATGCCCGCCACCAAAAACTCGGTGAAATTCTGGCAGCTGTCGGCCATCAGCCGCGCCGATTGCAGCAGGTTAAAGATCATCATCGGCTTGTAGACGTTCATCTCTAGGTAGCCGCTGGCCCCGGCAAAGGCCACCGCCGCGTCGTAGCCCATCACCTGCACCGCCACCATGGCCAGGGCCTCGCACTGGGTGGGGTTGACTTTGCCCGGCATAATCGACGACCCCGGCTCGTTTTCGGGCAGGTGCAGCTCGGCGAAGCCCGCCCTGGGGCCGCAGCTGAGCAGGCGAATGTCGTTGGCAATTTTGTAGAGCGACACCGCCAGGGTTTTGAGCACACCGCTGGCCATCACCATGGCATCGTGGGCTCCCATGACGGTGAACTTGTTGGGGGCGGTGACAAAGGGCAGCCCGGTGATGGTGGCGATGTGCTCAGCGGCCGCTTCGGCGAAGCCCGCCCCAGCATTCAAGCCTGTTCCTAGGGCGGTGCCCCCTAGGGCCAGCTGGTAGAGACCGGGCAGCGCCCCCTCAATGCGCCGGAGGTTGTCGTCGAGCATGCCCACGTAGCCCGAAAACTCTTGCCCCAGGGTGAGGGGCACGGCGTCTTGCATGTGGGTGCGGCCAATTTTGACGATGTCGGCCCAGGCCTGTGCTTTTTGATCTAGGGCGTCTCTCAGCCCGGTGATGGCGGGTCGTAGGGTGTGGGTCAGGGCCTGGGCGGCGGCAATGTGCATCGCCGTGGGGAACACGTCGTTGGACGACTGGGACATATTGACATGGTCGTTGGGGTGAATCGGGGTTTTGCTGCCGATTTCGCCGCCCGCCATCTCGATGGCGCGGTTGGCAATCACTTCGTTGACGTTCATGTTGCACTGGGTGCCGCTGCCGGTCATCCAGACATGGAGGGGGAAGTGGTCGTCGAGGTGCCCGGCAATGATCTCATCTGCGGCCCGCACAATCAGATCGGCCTTGGCTTGGGGCAGCTTGCCCAGGGCGGCGTTGGCCAGGGCTGAGGCTTTTTTGGCGACGGCAATCGCCCGCACCACCTCCAGGGGCATTTTGTCTTGACCAATGGAGAAATAGCGAATGGATCGCTGGGTCTGCGCCCCCCAGTAGCGATCGCACGGGACTGCGATCGCACCCATGCTGTCGGTTTCCTGTCGGGTCTGGGGGTGGGGTGCGGCCATGGTGCTGGTGGTGAAAAAGGTCTGCTCCGATTCAACCACACCCCAGCGGCTCAGGCTCACCCTGGGCTGAATAAAAAACCCTAGAGACCGCTAGGGTCTCCAGGGTGAAGGTAATCTCTGTGGGTAACTTGTGACGGGCTAGGCCTGCTGTTTGCGTCTGAGGCCAATGGCACTCAGGCCCACTAGGGCCAGGGCCGCTGCCGATGCGGGCTCGGGCACGGTGGCGTTGGGTGCTTCGGGGGTAAGACCACCTCTGCCCACAAAGAACGACGCGTGGGACAGGTCTTTTTGGTCGAAGGTGGCCCAGGTGCCGCTGTCGAAGCTGGCGGTGCCGTCAAAGTAGTAGGCCGTGTAGGCGTTACCGGCCTTGAGACTGATCACAAAGGGGGTGGTGACGGCCTGGGCCAGGCTCCAGGTGCCGCTGCCGTTGCCGGTTTGCACCCAGCTAAAGCCAAAGTCGTTGGGGCCAGAGGCGTTTTGGCCGCCTTCGTACTTGCCGTCAAACACCCAGTCGCCCAGGGTGCTATTGAGAAAGGCGGTGAGGTCGGCGGCGATGGTGTTGCTAACATCATTGCCCGACACCGGGTTGAGGCACTGGGTGTAGCTCAGCGAAGACCCTCCAGACAGAGGGTTGCTGGTAACAGATCCGCTGGCACAGGTCAGTGAGGTGGTGGGCTGGCCACCGCCACCTTTACCTCTGCCGGGGTTGGCTAAAGCCTCGGGAGCGAGTGACCCCAGTAGGCCAGTGAGCACCAGAGCGGCGCTTAAAATCTTAGTTTTTTTCATGCAGAGCAAATCCTCCTTGAGTAGGCACCGTAGGCGGTAGCCATTGACGAAAGGGGGCGTTTGCGTCCAATGGTCTATCCGAAATAAATACCGATTTTAAGTGTACTCTCTACACTTAAACACTCTTAGGGCGACAGCGTGTCCGCAAAATTACTGAGGTTGCAGGGGGCATATAGAGACTTTATGGTTGCCCTAGCGGCGGCGCTGCTTGCTGACCATTTTGCGCGACAGCCGCAGGTTGATCGCTTCGCGCTCGGCCCAGTCTTGCAGCACCCGCAGAAATAGGTGCTTGTCTTGGCCCTGGAGCACGGCGGTTTGGTCAGCGGTTTCAATGCTGTAGGGATAGCCACCGCCGACGATCACCTCGCCGCGCACCCAGTTGAGGTACTGGGACATCTGGCCAGTTGCCCACATCCAGCGGGGCATCTCTAGGCGGGCAGGGTAGCCGTCGCGGGTGGTTTTGAGATAGGTGAAGGCAATCTGGTCGGCGTAGGTGTCGTACTGGTCGAGAATGCCGCCGCGATCGCACTGGAACACCGCCGTGCGATCGCCCCACTTCATCAGCGGGGCCAGCAGCTGCGCGTCGTGGATGCCCTCGGTGGCCTCTAGGCCGTAGGCGTGGTGCAGCATACCCGTCAGGTCGTGGGCGTAGGAGGTATCGACATAGCCCACCAGGGGCACGCGCCTGCGATCGCTGGCCTCCAGCAGCGAGAGGATTGACTGCACGTAGGCGGTTTGGCTCTCGGAGTCAAAGGCCTCGGCAAAGGTGACCACCAGCGCCCCGTCAAAAAACACCAGGGTGCGCTCGGGCTCGGGGCAGGCGTTGATGTATTCCACCAGCCGCGCCACCTCCATTTGAAAGCGGCGAATATTAACCCGGCGCTCAACCGGCTGAGCCGGGTTTGGCCCCAGCTCAGCGGGGGTCATGAGATCGACCCGCACATCTTTTTGGTAGGGGCGGGTGGCGCTGTGGGGGTTCTCGAACCAGCCGATTTGCAGCAGCGCGATGGGGATGGAGATATCTTTGCCGGGGGAAATTTGGGAGCCGTCTACGGCAAAAGTAGTGATGTCTTGGAGCACAGTCTGCACCCACTGGGTGCTCTGCTCGCGGTTGGTCCAGCGATCGCCCACCGGGCCAGACTCGGCAAAGAAAAAGGGAAAAATGCCTTTGTCGGCACCCCCTTCAGTGACGATCGCCTCTAGGGGCCGAGCCCCCACCGGGCCAGGGTGATGGTCAAACTGGGCCAGCTGCTGGCCATGGGGCAGGGCCGCAAACTCAATCCAGGCTCGGTTGTAGGCTTGCAGTAGCTCACCCTTAGTTCGACTAAAAACGCTAAAGGCAGCTCGCTTTTGGTCGAGCAGGGTTTTGATCTGGCTAGAACTCACTGGCATAACCCGTCCGTCGCTTAGAACGCCTGTATTAACGGCTGATTTTAGCGGGTTTGGCTGGGCTTGTCACGAACGGGGGGCAGATCGGGACTGGCCCTGAAAATCACCCTGAGATGGTGCATCGCTGCGCGGATGCACCCGACGATTTTTCATCCTTCGGGGTGTCGTCTTGACGACATCGGTAGTTAGAGTACACCAACTAATTAAGCATCCAAGCTAGGCCCTCATCCCCCAACCCCTTCTCCCGAGGGAAGAAGGTGAGCCGGATTCAGAACCCCTCTCCCCCAGGGAGAGGGGCAGGGGTGAGGGCAGAGAGCCATCGTCAATGGATGGTTATTTTCATGGCACACGCTTACCTGTACCTGATTCGTCGTGCTAAAAAGCGGATGGGCGATCGACGCCCATCCGCTTTTATTCATCTACTAGCGCCCAGACTTAACTGAGGCAGTGCAGGCTAGTGGTGGTGGCCGTGGTCGTGGCTGTGACCCGGCAGGTGGTGGTCGTGGGTGTGGCCGTGGTGGCTATGCACCGCTGCCGCCTGGGAGGCCGCTAGGGAAGTGTTAATTGCCAGGGCATCTTCTTCTAAGAGATCGGCGATGTGCTGGTCGGCCCAGGTGGCGGCCATGGCCAAGAAGGCGGGGTCGTCGTTGACGCAGGGCATTTGCACGTAGGTAACGTGGGGATGCTTGCGGCGCAGGCCTTCGATGATGTGCTCGACATCCAGCAGGGTTTCGTGGTTTTCGGTGGCGAAACCGATGGGCATAAACACCAGGGCGGTAGCCCCTAGGTCAATCAGGTTGCGGGCGGCGAGGTCAGCGTTGGGCTGAGTCCATTTGATCAGCGGGGTATCGTGGTTGAGCCAGCCCACGGAGATCAGCGGATACTTATACATCAGCTTGTCGCGCACTTTGTCGTAGAGCTTTTGGCTCTCGTCAATGCCGGAGGTAAAGCCTTTGGCCTCGTGGGGGCAGCCGTGGTTCATCAAGACGATGCCGGTCTGGGAGGGCAGGTGAGCCACCGCCAGATGGTCTTTAATCTTGGTTTCAACCATCGACGCCAGGTAGTCGATATAGGCGGGGGCGTCAAAGAAAGAGGGAATGTAGCGCATGCCCTGCACCCAATGCTCGCCACCGTCAGAGAGCTGGGTGAGCGCTTGGTTGACCTGCTCAATGGCAATGCCGCTGGTGAAAATAGAGTCGACCACCAGCAGGGGGTAGATCAGCAGCTTGTCGTAGCCCTCGGCTTTGACCTGCTCTAGCACCTGGTCGGGCAGAAAGGGTTTGCAAAAGTTGAAGGCTTTAAAGACTTTGACGCGATCGCCCCAGCGCTCTTGCAGGTTGGCCTCAATGCCGGCCCGCTGGGCCTCAAAGATGGCGTTGTGGGGAGAAATAAAGTTGCCGTGCTGGTGGCTCCACTCGTGGAGGTCAAAGGCGGCCAGCAGTTTAGCCAGGGGGGGATAGACCCAGGTGGGCACGGGCGCAAACTTGGCGGTGAGTAAGTTAAGGGCCTGCTCGTTGTAGTTGGCAAAGTCTTCGTAGCTTTCGACTTCGCCGTAGCCCATTAACAGTACCGCTACCCGGCTTTCGCCAGAGGGGGAGGGGTGAGAGTGAGATGCAGACGTTTGAAGAACGTCGGGAGTCGCAACCATAGTGCCTGTTCTGAGGAGGTGTGTCTTGTACAGGCTAACATCCCCATCGGGGGGATAACATTAACAAAACCAGCAGGTTGACGAAAAACCCACCAGTTTGCGTAGCTTGAGCAGCCTATTAGACCATCATACCCAAGCCGGGGAGGGGGATACTATCCTCCGGGGGGCAGATCTATACGTTTTTGGCGGTGGGTTGGCGGTGGGTTGTGACTTCGGTATGGATTGCTGCCCGAATGGCAGCCAAAAACTCCTGCTCTAGGTAGGGTTTAGTGAAGTAGCCGGTGGCCCCTAGCTGCATGGCCAGCCAGCGGTGTTTGTCGTTGCTGCGCGAGGTCAGCATCAGGGTTGGAATGGGGGCCAGCGCTGGGGATTGGCGACGGGCGGTGAGGAACTCAAAGCCATTCATGTTGGGCATCTCGATATCGCAGACCACCAGACCCACGGCGGGGTTTTGCTCCAGCTGCTCTAGGGCCGCTTGGCCGTCGCGGGCTTGCAGCACGCGGTAACCGGCCCGCTCTAAGGAAAGCGCCAGGGTGCGGCGCGAGGTGACAGCATCGTCTACCACCAGCACGGTGGTAGAGGGGTGTAGGGTGGCCTGGGCAATAGCGTCGGGGGGCGCAGCGTTTGGTTCCGAGCGGTTGCCAGGCTGGCGGCTGAGTAGGTCATCTAGGAAGGCCTGACCATCGATGACCGGAATCACGCTGCCATCGCCTAGGACGGTGCAGCCGTAGGCGTAGGCGGGCGGGCTCAGGGCCGGGCCAAAGGGTTTGATCACCGATTCTTGCTCGGTGACGAGGCGATCGACTTGGACGGCAAAATGGCGGTCTCCCCGGGCCAAAATCAGCACGGGCGCTGCCCAGTCGGCGGGGGAGGGGACGGCGGCTAGCACCTGGCTGAGGGGTAGCTCGGGCCGCAGGCAGCGGTAGGTCAGCAGATCGCCGAGGTCGTAAACCGCCACCTGCTGCTGGTGCCAGGTCAGCCAGGTCTGATCGGCGGTTTGGGTGAGGTGCTCAGAGCGAGGCACCAAGATCTCGGTAATGCTGTCGCTGCGAAAGGCGATGGGGGTAGAGCCGACAAAGCAGATTAGCAGGTTGACGATGCTCAGGGTCATGGGCAGCGATAGGGTGAATTGGGTGCCTGCCCCCGGCACCGATCGCACGGTGACGGTGCCCTTGAGCCGCTGGATTTGGTCGCGCACGATGTCTAGGCCGACCCCGCGCCCGGACAGATCGCTGACCTGCTCGGCGGTTGAAAAGCCCGGCTCGAAAAGATAGCGATGGATCTGGTCGGGGCTGGCGGCGCTGGCCTCTGCGGAGGAGAGCCAGTCGAGCGCCACCAAGCGCTGGCGCACTCGCTCCAGGTCTAGGCCTCGGCCATCGTCGCTGACCTCGATTTCGAGCTGGCGACCTCGGTAGCAGGCTCTGATCGCAATCTGACCCACCTCGGGCTTGCCCTGGCGATCGCGCTCCTCAGATGGTTCTAGCCCGTGGTCAAAGCCGTTGCGCAACAGGTGCAGCAGGGGGTCGTAGAGTTTTTCGAGCACAGCTTTATCGACCAGCAGGGCGGTGCCCTCTAGGACTAGATCGGCGGGTTTGCCGTAGGTATTGGCTAAGTCTCGCAAAATTCGTGGAAACCGCTTGAGCACCTGGCCCAGGGGCACCATGCGGGCATACATTAGATCGTCTTGCACCTGGGAGAGCATTTTGCGGTGTTGCCCCAGTAGCTGATCGGTCTGACGGTTAAACAGCATGATGTCGGCAGCGGCTTCTTCGAGCTGCACCATCTCTTCGAGCAGGGTTTGGGTGTGGGTATAGAGGGCTGTGTAGGTGTCCATTTCGAGCGAATCAAAGCCGGGGGGCCGGGCCGGGACCGTCGGGGGAGGTGCCGGGGCAGATTCGCCAATGGCGACGGGCTGGCGCTGGCGGTCGGGGGCGATCAAGATTTGGTCTGAGACCCCCTGGAGCTGCTCTGCAGTGGCCCGCACTCGCTCAAAGCGGCTGACCAGTTCTTTGAGGCCGAGGCGAATTTGGTTGGTTTGCAGGGCGAGGCCGTTGCGGTTGATGGTGAGCTCGCCTAGCTGGTTTTCGAGCCGGGCCAGGCGCTGGGTGTCGACGCGGACGGTGAGGGGGAGGGGGAGAGTAGGTGG
>RECJ01000292.1 GCA_007694115.1 Leptolyngbya sp. DLM2.Bin27
GCTGAACGCGATGCACCCCGGCTTCAAACTTGAGCTGGCTGTAGACGCGATCGCCAGCGATCTCTAAAATCGCCTCTTTAAAGCCACCCATATCCGCAGACGACTCACTCAGCAGCTTGACCTTCCAGCCCTGGGTTTCGGCATAGCGCGAATATAGCCTGACTAAATCGCCGGCCCAAATGCTCGCCTCATCGCCCCCCGTGCCAGCCCGAATCTCCAGCATGATGTTTTTATCATCATTGGGATCCCGGGGCAGCAACAGCACCTTAAGGCGGGCCTCTAGCGCAGCCAGCTTCTCCTCTAGCTCAGCCACCTCGAGCCCCGCCATCTCTTTCATCTCGGGGTCGCTGCTGGCTTCTTTGTAGATTTCCCGAGCGCCAGCTAGCTCTTCACCGGTCGCTTTCCAGTCGCCGTAGGTGTTTACGGTTTCCTCCAGCGAAGAGCGAGACTTGGCGATGCGCTGAAACTCATCGGGGTCGCTGGCGACATCGGGATCGCCCATTCTCCGGGTTAGTTCCTGGAACGTTTGTTCCACAGAATTGAGTTTCTCGATTAAGTACGCCTCAGCCATAGTCCCCTCTTATTCGCCGCCCTTGTCACCTGATGTCGTCTAAATCGGGTGGTTAGGCCTTATCGGCGTCGGTTTTGTCAGCGTCGGCTTTGGCTGCATCTGTGCTTGGAGTAGCAGCGGTGTCAGCCATGCCGTATTTCCGCATAAAGCGCTCTACCCGGCCCTCAGTGTCAATAATCTTCTGGGTACCGGTATAAAACGGGTGATTGCCCGACCATACGTCTACGCTCAACTGGGGTTTGGTAGACCCCACAGTCATAATCTCTTTCCCATCGCAAAACACCTTAGCGTCGGGGTACCAGGTGGGATGAATATCAGGCTTGGCCATAACAGTGGGTTAACAACAACATCAATAGCGAAAAACAGCAGCGAAAAATAGCATAGGCCGGGCCGTGTTTAGCCAAAAACCCAGTAGGCTTCCAGCCAAACATGCCCTGGCCATCTAGACAACTCTAGCGCTTGGAGAACTGAGGTGCCTTCCGAGCTTTCTTCAGACCGTACTTGCGGCGTTCCTTGGCTCGAGGATCACGGGTTAGGTAGCCTTCCACCTTCAGCGGTTTGCGATTTTCAGGATCTAACTCACACAGCGCCCGGGCAACGCCCAGGCGAATAGCGTCGGCTTGACCCGTGAGCCCGCCACCCTTAACGTTGACTAGAATGTCGTAGGCATTCTCTAGGCCCAACACTTCCAGGGGAGCCTTAGTGGCGTTGAGGTAGGCTGGGTTGAATTGTAGATAATCGTCGCCAGGGCGCTTGTTGATTACCAGTTGGCCATTGCCAGGCACCAAGCGCACTCGGGCGATGGATGTCTTACGGCGACCGGTGCCCCAATATACTGCCCGTTCAGATTGATCGGTAGCCTGCATTATTTAGCCTCTCCAGGAATAGTGTTGACAACGTGGACTTCAGGGTTTTGAGCCTGGTGGGGATGCTCTGGGCCAGCGTAGACCTTGAGCTTAGTGAACTGCTTGCGGCCCAGAGAATTCTTCGGCAGCATCCCCTTCACCGCCTGCTCAATAATGCGCTCAGGGATGCGAACCTGGAGCTTATCAAAGGTCTCCACTTTCATGCCGCCGGGGCGACCCGAGTGGCGGCGATAGAGCTTCATGGTAGACTTTCGCCCGGTAACCACCACTTTTTCAGCATTGACCACGACCACAAAGTCGCCGGTGTCCATGTGGGGGGTAAAAGTGGGTTTATTTTTGCCCCGCAGGATCGTAGCAATTTCAGTGGCCAACCGTCCCAGGCGCTGACCCTCAGCGTCGATAACGTGCCACTGCCTTTGAATAGAATCGGTGGGGGGAACGTAGGTCTTAATAGTCATAACGCTTGAGTTGCCTTTCTTGGATGAACCACACTAAATAAAACGAGAAATAAAACAAAGCCAGTCGAGATCTCAGGCCACGGCTGACCCCCAGAAGAAATGGGGCTGGGAGTCAAACCAAATCTCCGGGGCAAAGGGGGTGTCGTCGTAGCCAACCCGCAGCAAACACAACCCCTGAGCCGGAGCGGCGTACTTCACCCGCTCGCGCTGACGCTGTTGCCAAAGCTGGCCAAACTCTGCGGTTGTCAACTCTCCGCTACCGACCTTAACCACCAAGCCCATAATCAGCCGCACCATGCCGTACAAAAACCCCTTCGCCTGGAGCTCAACGGTGAGAAAGGTATCTTGACGGCGGCACTCGGCAGCCTGCAAATCAACCCAGGAGTGAGGCTTGCCCGACCTAGCCCGATGAAAGGCCGCCATGTCGTAATGGCCCACCATGGCATCAAGCGCTGTCTGAATCTTGCTCTGGTCTAAATACTGCCGGTAGTAGTGCCACACAAATGGCCGCACAAATAGGTTAGGCCGCTCTCCGGTGTAGAGAGTGTAGCGGTAGCGCCTCCAGCAGGCTGAAAACTGGGCATGCCAGGTATCGGGCACCGGGGCCGAGGCCCGAACTAAGACATCTTCGGGCAGACGAGCATTGAGCACATCTGCCCAGCGATGGGCCGGAATAAAGTCAGGGGCATCAAAGTGAGCTACCTGCGCCGCCGCATGCACCCCAGTATCGGTACGGCCAGCGCCGCTGATGCGGACGTCGTAGCCCAGCACGGATCGAATCGCCGTCTCAATCTCACCCTGTACGGTGCGGGCATTGGGTTGCCACTGCCAGCCGTGGAGCTTGGTGCCTACGTACTGCACGACCAAAGCTACCCGCTGAGTTGACTGAGCAAACTCGGCGGGCTGACTTTCTAGACTCCGTTGTATGGGTGAGGGCTTCTCCATGGGTGATTTGAGCCGGGTGATTTGAGCCGGGTGATATTCGAAGTGAGCGAGCTAGATCGGTGGGCCAACGGCCTAGTCAATTCGACTAGGTTAACTCGATGATAGCCATCTCCGCGTTGTCACCTCGGCGGCTTACGGTTCTAACGATGCGGGTATAGCCGCCGTTACGCGAGCCGTAGCGTTCGGTGGCCTGGCTAAACAAAGCGTGAACTAGCTGCTTGTCGTAGATGTACCCCAAAGCCTGCCGACGAGCCGACAGAGAACCATCCTTAGCCAGGGTAATCATCCGATCGGCCTCTTCCCGCACTGCTTTAGCGCGGGCTTTGGTGGTTGTGATGCGACCATGGCGAATTAACTCCGTGGTCAGGGAGCGGAGCAGGGCCTTGCGCTGGTCTGCGGGCTTCCCAAGTTGATGAACGCGACAGCGGTGACGCATGGTACTGAACTCAGATGAACAACAAAAACAAAATCAGAAAACAATCCAGGGAAATCAGAAAGCCCCGACCAAACTAGCCTTAGGCAGTCCCTTAGGCAGTTTTAGAAGCCTTTTCGAGGGGCAGGGTAATGCCCAACCGCTCCTGCAGGGCCTCAATCACCTCTTCAGCAGATTTCTGGCCAAAGTTTTTAATCTCCAGCAGATCTTCCTGGCTAAAGTCGAGCAGGTCGGCCACAGAGTTGATCTGAGCCCGCTTGAGGCAGTTGTAGGCCCGTACCGACAGCCGCAGTTCCTCAATGGGAATTTGGTTGTTGGGATCTTCTTCCTTCACCTCTTCGTCAAACTTGGGTTCAAGGGTGACATCTTTGAGGGGCGAAAACAGGCCGACCAAAATATCGGCGGCCTGGCTCATAGCCTGCTGGGGGGTGATGCTGCCGTTGGTCCAAATATCCATGATCAGCTGGTCGCGCTGCATAGACCCAGAGACAACCAACTCCTCAACGGTGTAGTTGACCTTTTTGACCGGCATGAAAATTGAATCGATCTGGATAAAGTCTAGAGCGGTGGCGTCATCTTTGCTGCGATCGACGGCCCGATAGCCCTGACCCCGCTCAATTCTAAACTCCATCTCCAGGGTGTAGCCCTCAGCCACGGTGGCTACATACTGTTCAGGATCGACGACTTCTACCTCCGAGGGCAGCTCAAAATGTCCGGCCGTAACGCGGGCGGGCCCTTGCACCAAAAGACGGCCAATCTGGGGCTGAGCAGAATAGCTGCGCAGGCTAACCTTCTTCATATTCAGAAGAATATCCAGCACATCCTCCCGGACGCCAGTGATGGTAGAAAACTCGTGGGTCGCACCCGCAATTCTCACAGCAGTGATGGCCACCCCTTCTAGGTTAGACAGCAGCACCCGCCGGAGAGCATTGCCCACGGTGGTGCCCTGGCTGCGCTCTAGGGGCTCGATCACAAACCGACCGTACTGACTCTGATCGTCTTCAACGACAGACTCTACGCAATCAACATGAAACTGTGCCAAAATCCTGCCTCCCATTTACCTCGCGATCGGCTCAACTCGCGATCAACCCGCGATCGACCCAGCCCGCATTAAACCTGGCCCATGATACCTAGTAACCCTTAAACCCGACGCCGCTTTGGCGGACGACAGCCGTTGTGAGGAATAGGAGTTACATCCCGAATTAGCGTGATCTCAAGCCCAGCCCCTTGAAGCGCACGAATGGCCGTTTCTCGACCGGCACCGGGGCCACTCACCATAACTTCAATTTGGCGCATACCCTGATCCATGGCCCGTCGGGCAGCACCGTCAGCCGCCGTTTGAGCGGCAAAGGGAGTTCCCTTTTTGGCCCCCTTAAACCCGCTGGAGCCAGCCGACGCCCAGGAAATCGCTTCCCCTGACTGGTCGGTGATGGTCACAATGGTGTTGTTGAAGGTAGATCGAATATGAGCTACCCCACTGGGCACATTTTTCTTGCTTTTGCGGGGACCGGTCTTGCGGGTTGGTTTGGGCATGGCGTTGTCACTAAACTCAATTCAAGGAAACAAAATAAAATAGATGAAAGCGCTGGTTGAGACGGCAAAGCAATAACTGACAAACAGTCAGAAAAACTCGCCGCAAGGATCAGCGAGTTTCGTTCACTCCAAAACCCTGAAATCCGTAGAATTCCAGGGAATAGGGATTGAACCTACTTGCGAGGAGCCTTCTTCTTGCCAGCGACGGTACGACGGGTACCGCCTCGACGGGTACGGGAGTTAGTGCGGGTGCGCTGCCCTCGCACGGGCAGACCGGCGCGGTGTCGCCTGCCCCGGTAGGAGCCAATGTCCATCAGGCGCTTGATGTTCATGCTCTCAAGCCGCCGTAGATCACCCTCTACTTGATAATCACTCTCTACCGAGTCCCGCAATTTAGCGACGTCGGCATCGGTGAGATCCTTAACGCGCACATCTGGGTCAACTCCGGTTTTGGCCAGAATTTCCTTGGAGCGAGTCAGACCTATACCGTAGATATAGGTTAAGCCAATCTCAACTCGTTTGTCGCGTGGTAAATCCACGCCTGCTATCCGTGCCACCTTTAACTATCTCCCCCAGTACTTGGTTGTAACCCTGTAGCCCAACCGGGGCCACTCAGTATCTCAGTATCTTTGGCTGGGCCAGTGCCCAAACCGTCAACAGTCTTAAATACAGACTCAATACAGAAACTAGAACAAAAAACTTGAAGAAGCTGTTCTCAGTCAATACAATCAGCACAACTGCCCTGCTGGAGAAACCGCCCGAGGGCAATTACCAACAAGGCCAAACTACCCCTGCCGCTGCTTGTGCTTGGGGTTTGAACAAATAACCATGACTCGGCCACGACGGCGAATCACTCGACACTTATCGCACATTTTGCGCACAGACGCACGGACTTTCATGTCCAACTCGCACTTCACTACAGAATTGCTATGCTAGCAAACTGACGCCACCCCGTCAATTAAAAATTTTCGGCTGCTCGGCTTCAGACAAAAAGCAGCCGCCCCAGGGCGGCTGCTTTTTGTCTGAAGATGGGGCGGGAAATCGCTCGATTTAGCCGCTATGCTCCCCGTTTGAGGGCGGCTTCAACCTGTTTGAGTTCTTGTTCTACTCGGGTCTTGAGCTTTTCGGGCAGAGGCCGGTTGGGGTAGCTGCTGTAGTGACCTGCGATCGCATTTAAGGCCGTGCGCATGGTGGTGAATGAGCTGAGGCTAGCGACCGATGCGTCGCGGCGATAGCGAGAGGCGAAATCGCTGATCACAGCTTTGGCGTCGGCCTGAGCTTCCAGCTTGGCCGGGTCGTCGTCAGGCAGCGAAATGGAGGTTCTGAGGCTGTCTACCAGCATCAAGGTGTCTTGGCGGTAGTCGCCAGTGAGCAGGCCGCTGGTGCCGGCGCTGCACCCGGTCAGCCCAACGACGGCCACCAATACCAGGGCAAACAGACGAGCAAGTAAAGATTTCATAGGCTTCTTCAAAGGGTTTAGGCCGAACGACAGATCGTTAATTATCTGCGCCAAAGCTGCGCTGGTGTCATTCCGGTGCTCTCATTCTATAGCGCGTCGTGACCATCGTATCCCTGGCGTATTGCGCCACTATCGACCGCCAGGAGAATCTCCTCCCTGGGGGCACCCAGGCTACTCCCTAGGCGGGATAGATCCGCAGTCGTCGGTTGGGCTCTTCGCCACAGCTGAGGGACTTGAGCCGATAGTGCTCTGCCAGCTCATGCTGCATTTTGCGGATGTGGCCCGATCGCGGCAGCAGTTCCACGGGCTGCCCCTTGGGGATAACGATTTGCTCTACCGCTAGGCGGGCTTCTTCTAGGGCCTCTAGCTCATCGTCGCCGCCGCTGTGGCTAAACAGCCCTAGGTCGACGGCGGCGGGGTTGTCGTCCATATCCAGCAGTCGCTGCAGGGCGCGGGTGATCTGAGGGATGCTGTTGGACTTAACCAGGTGAACCGGAATCTGCCGGCCCTGGGCCATCTGCTTGAGCTTGGCCTGGGCTTTGGCATGCGATCGCAGCGCCAGCACCGCATCGGCTTGGTCGAGATCTTTGGTGATCACCACCGGCATATGCAGGGTTTGAATCACCCGCTCGATTTGGTGGCGGCTCAGGCCGTAGGGGTAGAGGCGCATGGCATCCTCCCCATTGGGGCCAACAATTTCCGGGCTTGCTGTGGTCTCCAGCAGGTGGGCAAACATCGGGTCGGTGGTGGGCTCTGAGCGATAGACCTGCCCCAAGGGCCGCACGGGGCTGCCGTTGCCGAGGGTGCGCTGGGCGATTGCCGCCGAACTGCTCGGGGGTACCATCTGCCCTGCTGCCCGCCAGCCCAGGCCCGAGCGCGAGGGCTTAGACACCTCTCGCCCGGAGCCGGGCAGTTCGTGGGTGATAATCACCTTCTGATTGTCATCCACCGTGCGAATCTGCAGACCGGGCTGTCGCCCCCGCAGCAGGTTGTCGATGGTGACGGTGACATCTTCGTGGATCGCCCAGCGCTGCCGCTCTAGCATCTCGACGGCAATGTCAAAGGTGGGGGGAGCCTTGCGCTCTAGCACACTCTTTTGGCTGCCCCGGCGGCGGGCTTCTTCGTCCCCTAGGGTGACCGACTGAATGCCGCCAATCAAGTCTGAAAGGGTGGGATTTTTAATCAGATTTTCGAGCTGGTTGCCGTGGGCGGTACCCACGAGCTGCACCCCACGCTCGGCAATGGTGCGGGCGGCCAGGGCCTCTAGCTCGGTGCCGATCTCATCGATCACGATCACTTCGGGCATGTGGTTTTCCACCGCTTCGATCATCACCCGGTGCTGTTCTTCGGGCCGAGCCACCTGCATGCGCCTGGCCCGGCCAATGGCGGGGTGGGGAATATCGCCATCGCCAGCGATTTCGTTGGAGGTGTCGATAATTACCACCCGCTTTTGCAGGTCGTCGGCCAGCACCCGGGCGATTTCGCGCAGGGCCGTGGTTTTACCCACCCCAGGGCGGCCCAGCATGAGAATTGAGCGCCCTGTTTCGACTAAGTCGCGAATCATGCCGATGGTGCCGAATATGGCCCGGCCCACCCGGCAGGTCAGGCCAATCACTTCCCCAGAGCGATTGCGAATGGCGCTAATGCGGTGCAGGGTTTTCTCAATGCCAGCCCGGTTGTCGCCGCCAAAAATGCCCACTCGCTTCGTGCAGTGGTCTAGGTCGGCGTGGGTGACGGGGTCTTCTGATAGATACTCCACACTGCCAAAAAAGCGGGCTTCGGGCAGGCGGCCCAGGTCTAACACCACCTCAATTAAATTCTGGCGCTGGGGGTGATGGCTGAGCTGAGCCCGAATCGAGGGGGGCAAAATGCTTAGAATTTGATCGAGATCGTCGGTTGGTGGGGCTTGGGCAGCGGGCAGGTCTTGGGCAGGGGCAGGCAGGTCTTGGGCTGTCCCTTCGGGGTCAGTGGGTAAAAATTCCACGGCGAAGTTATTGGTGGCAAAGATATTGTTGACAGGGGCGTTGCTGCTCGATCTGTCGCTTGTCGAGCGGTCGTCGCTATAGCTAACCATAACGTGTTGGCAAAAAATGTCTATTGGGCTTGAGCTGTCCTACGAGCTGTTGGGCCAGCGCTAACCCATGCCCCAGCGCGCTACGGTCTAGGTGACACCAGGGGGGATTGCTGCCTGGGGCGATTGCCCCAGGGCATGGCCGGGATCTGGTTTGACCGTTAATCCACTGATCAGGGGAGCCATTCCCCAGCCAGGGTTGAAGTTCTTGGTCAATGGCATCGAGCAGCGGTAGCACCTGCGATCGCCCGTAGCTACCGTAGGCAATGCCTGAGATGGTGGGGCCGACATCGCTGTGATCGAGCGGTAAACTGCGGTGGCCAGCGTCAGCCCGACGGGACTCAGGCCGTGAATTAGGGTCAACCCCTGCGGCAACACCATTGGCCCCAACAGTAGACGAAGCTCTATTCACTAAATTGAGAGCAGTTAATTTATCTACAGTGTAGCCATTGGTGCCGCCAGCGGCTTGCACATGGCCGGGCAGCCCCGCGTCAAGAATCTTTTGGGCCAGCCGAATGGTGGCGTGGGTGGTGCCTTTGCCCAGGTCACCGCTCATGGGACGACCGTCGGTTTGCCAGATTAGCGGCACCTCTAGCGGCGCTATGAGACGGTATAAATCCCATAGATAGGGCACTACCTGGTCGTGGTCGGGGCAGCTGATCGAGACCAGCTTCAGGTGGGGTCGCCAGGGCTGGAGCCGCTGCCAAAGTCGTTCAAACTGAGATTGGTGGCCGGTCTGCGTGTGGATTTCGACCGCGTCAATTTGGCCGAGCTGGTGGGTGGAAAACGTCTCGGGACTAGCCAAGTAGGGACGGGCTGCAATATTGCCGATGGGGCAGACGGCAATACAGCGACCGCAGCCATAGCACAGATTCGTCGCGACGCTCCCCGCCTGCGGAGCCTGAAACTGAATGGCGGCGGTGGGGCAGATGTCCTCGCAGGGGCGATCGCAGTCGGGCGGGCAGTGGGCCGCATCGAAGTGAGCCTTGCGAAAATGGGGGTCTTCGCAGTCGTTGAGGCTGACCATCAGCCAGGGGTCGCTGGAAACTAAGCGAGCGTGACGCTCCCCCGGCAAAGCCTCATCAGCGGCTGACCAGCTGGCCAGCCGCTGGGCATCCTCTAGACCCTGGCGGGCAGCAGCCACGATGGCACTGTCGGCAGCCACATCTACACAGTCGACCCCCGCTAGGGCGTAGAGCATCACCAGCCGCCGTACCGTCGGCATGTCTTGGTAGCTGGCCCCACAGATTAGCTTTACCCACTGCCCCATCTGTAGCGATTGATGGGGAGACGGCCACATGTGGTTTGAGGTGCAGCTCTCGGCTATAGCCCGAGGAGCAGATTCAGTATCCATGCCGATCAACCGTTCTAGCGAGGTTAATCCCGTGCGGCTAGGGTCAGTCTGCCGATGGCAGCCCATCCTAGGCCCTGTACTCCCTGTACTCCCTATATCAAGTTAGCCAGTGGCTCCCAGCTAAAGGCGCGATCGCCGCCCATTTCTACCACCACCTTGACGCGGGGCTCGACGGTGGGCAGGCTGACTAGGTAAGCCAGTTCCTGGCGGGAGAGAATATGCCCTTCGATCAGCCACAGCACCATACCTTTGGCCTTGGGGGCCATGGTTTCGAGGCGGTAGGTCAGGATCGGGGGAATAAAGTAGGTATAGCCTACCGCTGCGCCGCTGCCGGTGGTTTTCTTGCCCAGGTGGGCCGGGCGCACCCCATGCACAGCGGTGAGGTAGGCGGCCACATCGCCGAGGCCACGAGCTGTGAGGTTCATGGTTTCATAGCCGGTGGCCTTAAGGCGTCGCTCGTAGCGGCCCTCGAACCCTCCTTCTAAGGGCATGCGCACTGCGATCGCGCCATTGCTCTCCAGAGCTTTGATAAAGGGTTTGCCCGTCGTTAGCAGCGCCATAATTGCCCTCGGCCAGTGAATACAGCTGCTATTGTACTGTGTTCAGGCCGAGAGTAAAGCGCTCTCTGAGCGAGACCGGTTCACCCCGGTTTATTCCGGCATCTCTATTCCGGCATTCCAGATTCCTAGGCTAACTTGTAGACAGATTTGTATAAGCCGTGTAATATAGTAAATCGCCGACAAAAAGGATACTGAGTAGCTCAGCGAGTTATCCAAGTCCTGGCATTTAGCTGTTCTGATGCCGCGCCATCACTGGTGTCTACGGTTTTGGCCCTGGGGTCTAACCCTAGAGTTTAAGAGAGTCAGAGCAAGCTAGTTTTCTTTTGAATCGTGACCGATTGTATCGGTACCGCTCGCCCCGGCGAGTTTTCCAGCTTGGGGTGTTCAAAAGTCGATGTCGTTGTAGATGCGCAAAGCTCTCAACTGAGAGAGTACTGCGCATTTCGTAGTGTGTTAATAGGGAGATAGGGCTGTGGCAGTCGGTATTCTCGGCAAAAAGCTGGGCATGACCCAAATATTCGATGAGGCAGGCAATGCTATCCCCGTAACGGTGGTGCAGGCAGGCCCTTGTGTGGTTACTCAAGTCAAGACCAAAGATACCGACGGCTACACGGCTGTCCAGCTGGGTTTTGATGAGGTGACCGAAAAGAAGCTAAATAAGCCTGAGCTTGGTCATTTGGCTAAGTCCGGCAGCGCCCCCCTGCGCCACCTGAAGGAATACAGGCTTGAGGCCGCCGATGGGTTTGAGCTGGGGCAGGCGGTGACAGCCGAAACTTTTACGGCCGGTCAACTGGTCGATGTCACCGGCACGAGCATGGGCCGTGGTTTTGCTGGTTATCAAAAGCGCCACAACTTCCGTCGTGGCCCTATGGCCCACGGCTCTAAAAATCACCGGGCACCCGGTTCTACTGGTGCTGGCACTACCCCCGGTCGGGTCTACCCCGGCAAGCGAATGGCCGGTCAGATGGGCAACGAGCGCGTGACGATCTGCAAGCTTGAGGTCGTACGGGTAGACGGTGAGCGCAACCTATTGCTGATCAAGGGCGCTGTTCCCGGCAAGCCCGGTGGTTTGCTCAGCATTGCCCCAGCTAAGTGGGTTAAAGCTTAGACGCTGAGATTGAGCGAATAGCTTAAATCTTTGACTTTCAGGCATTCAGAGCTTTTTAAAGAGATAGGTTCAGACAATGGTTGAGTGCGTTGTAAAAAACTGGGAGGGCCAAGAGGCAGGCACGGCATCCTTAGATCTTCAGGTTGCTAAAGACGAGTCTGCCTCTCACATTGTTCACCGCGCCCTGGTGCGCCAGATGAACAACGCCCGTCAGGGCACAGCTTCCACCAAAACCCGCGCTGAGGTCAGGGGCGGTGGGCGTAAGCCTTGGCGGCAGAAGGGCACTGGCCGAGCCAGAGCTGGCTCCAACCGCTCTCCCCTGTGGCGCGGCGGCGGCGTCATCTTTGGCCCCAAACCTCGCGACTACAGCGTCAAGATGAATCGCAAAGAGCGGCGGCTGGCCCTGCGCACCGCTCTCCAGGGTCGAATCGATGACCTGGTAGTGGTCGAAGGGTTTGAAGATAAGTTTTCTCGTCCCAAGACCCGCGAACTGCTCGATGCGATCGCTCGCTGGGGCCTCGATCCCAACGCGAAAATCCTTCTAGTGATTGCCGAACGGCAAGAGCTGGTGTACTTGTCGGCCCGCAACCTTGAGAACGTAAAGCTAATTACCGCCGTAAATCTCAACGTCCACGACTTACTCAACGCTGACCATCTCGTCATTACGTCCCCTGCCCTTGAGGCCATCCAGGAGGTTTACAGTGATTAATGCCGAAAATACCCCATCTCTAGCTGATCTAATTCGTCGGCCCCTAGTAACTGAAAAAGCCACCCTGATATTAGAAAACAATCAGTACGTCTTTGAAGTTGACCCCCGCGCTAACAAGCTGCAAATTAAGGCGGCAATTCAAGAGCTGTTTGACGTCAAAGTGATATCGGTCAACACCTATAACCCCCCCAAGAAAAAGCGTCGGATGGGTCGCTTTGTTGGCCATCGGCCTCACTACAAGCGCTCTGTGGTCACCTTGGCCGCTGGAGATTCCATTCCTCTCTTCCCCGATCTTTAAGTCTCTGAATCGGGCCAAGTTTTCACTGTTCCAACCCTTAGCCGTGTAGCCAGCAAGTATTCCCATGGGCATCCGATCTTACCGACCTTACACCCCTGGTACTCGTGAGCGAACCGTTTCCGAGTTTGCCGAGATCACCCGCAGCGAACCTGAAAAGTCGCTGACCAAATCGAAGCACCGCCACAAGGGGCGCAACAATCGCGGGGTAATCACCTGTCGTCACCGTGGCGGTGGCCACAAGCGCCTGTATCGCATTGTTGACTTCCGTCGTGACAAGCTGGGCGTTCCCGCTAAGGTCGCCTCCATTGAGTACGACCCCAACCGCAACGCCCGCATCTCTCTGCTTCACTACGAAGATGGCGAGAAGCGCTATATCCTGGCTCCCGCCGGGCTAGCTGTCGGCAGCACGGTGATTTCGGGGCCCGACTCGCCCCTAGAGGTGGGCAATGCCCTGCCCCTCTACAAGATTCCTCTGGGTACGACGGTTCACAACGTCGAGATGCAGGCGGGTAAGGGTGGCCAGATGGTGCGTTCCGCTGGGGCCGGCGCCCAGGTGGTGGCCAAAGAAGGTGACTACGTCACCCTCAAACTACCCTCCACCGAAGTGCGCATGGTGCGCCGCGAGTGCTACGCCACCATTGGCCAAGTGGGCAACGCCGACGTGCGCAACGTCAGCCTGGGCAAAGCGGGTCGTAAGCGTTGGCTAGGTCGCCGCCCCGAAGTGCGCGGTAGCGTCATGAACCCGGTAGATCACCCCCACGGTGGTGGTGAAGGTCGGGCTCCCATTGGTCGCTCTGGCCCTGTCACCCCCTGGGGTAAGCCAGCTCTGGGCTACAAAACCCGTAAGAAGAATAAGGACAGCGACAAGTACGTGGTGCGTCGTCGTCGTCGGGTTTCGAAGCGGGGTCGCGGCGGACGTAACGCCTAGGTACTGCACCTCGGTTGGCGGTTTTATGACCTACCTGTTTCTGATTGTGGCTGTTGTGATTTTTATGGGGGCTAAAGCACCATGTCTCGCTCATTAAAGAAAGGCCCATTTGTGGCCGACCACCTGCTCTCTAAAGTCGAAGCCCTCAACGTCAAGGGCGACAAGCAGGTGATTAAAACCTGGTCTCGGGCATCGACGATTTTGCCCCAGATGATCGGTCACACCATTGCGGTGCACAACGGTCGCCAGCATGTGCCCGTCTATGTTACGGAGCAAATGGTGGGTCACAAGCTGGGTGAGTTTGCCCCCACGCGAACCTTTCGCGGCCACGCTAAATCCGATAAAAAAGCTCGTCGTTAGGTATTAGGTAGAGGAACTGGAGAAATGGCTGTAGATACCTCAGAGCAGGTTAAAGCGGTGGCCCGCTACGTGCGCATGTCGCCCCGTAAGGTGCGTCGCGTGCTCGATCAAATTCGCGGCAAGAGCTATCGGGATGCGCTGATCATTCTGGAGTTTATGCCCTACAAGGCCTGTGAACCCATTATTAAAGTGCTGCGCTCTGCGGTGGCTAACGCTGAGCACAACAACGGCCTTGACCCCGCTGGCCTGATGGTGAGTGAGGCCTTCGCCGATGCTGGCCCCGCCCTAAAGCGATTTCGGCCTCGGGCTCAAGGACGTGCTTACCAGATTCGTAAGCCCACCTGCCACATCACCATTGCTGTGGCCCCCGCCGCCGAGTAGCCAGCGCAATCTTTATTTCGTTGTTCAACATCCGTTGTTAAAGCACCAAATTTCCAGAGGGTTAGTTCGTGGGACACAAGATTCATCCAACCGGGTTTCGCCTTGGCATCGTTGAGGAGCACCGCTCTCGCTGGTATGCGGAGGGGACTCGTTACCCTGAGCTGCTTCAAGAAGACTTCCGCATTCGCGAGTATGTTCAGAAAACCTTGAACAATGCTGGTATTGCCGATATTCGCATTGAGCGCAAGGCCGATCAGATTGATCTTGAAGTTCGTACGGCCCGTCCTGGGGTGGTAGTCGGTCGCGGCGGCGCTGGGATTGAGGCCCTGCGGGTGGGTGTGCAAAAGCTGCTCAAAGACCCCAGTCGCCAAATCCGCGTCAACGTGGTTGAAGTGAGCCGGGTAGATGCCAATGCGGCCCTGGTGGCTGAGTACATCATTCAGCAGCTAGAGCGTCGGGTATCTTTCCGTCGGGTAGTGCGCCAGGCGATTCAGCGGGCTCAGCGAGCTGGGGTTGAGGGCATCAAGATTCAGGTCAGCGGTCGCTTGAATGGTGCAGAAATCGCCCGTACCGAGTGGACAAGGGAAGGGCGTGTGCCGCTCCACACCTTGCGTGCCGACGTTGACTACGCCTACACCACCGCTCAAACCACCTACGGCATTTTGGGCGTCAAGGTGTGGATCTTCAAGGGTGAGATTATTCCTGGCCAAGAGCAGGCGACCGAAGCGACTCCCAATGCCCAACCCCGTCGTCGCCCCTCTCGCCGCCGCCCGCAGTTTGAAGACCGCTCTAACGAAGACTAGAGCCCCCGCATTTGTTTGATTTTTTTGACCTGTGACTTCACGAGTGCCGATCCATGCTTAGTCCAAAACGAACTAAATTTCGCAAGCAGCACCGCGGGCGTATGCGCGGAATGGCTCAGCGGGGCAGCGACATCACCTTCGGCGATTTTGCCCTCCAGGCCATCGAGCCCTGCTGGTTGACCTCTCGCCAGATTGAGGCAGCCCGTCGGGCCATGACCCGCTATGTCCGCCGGGGTGGCAAGATCTGGATTCGCGTCTTCCCCGATAAGCCAGTGACGATGCGCCCCGCCGAGACCCGGATGGGTTCGGGTAAAGGTAACCCCGAGTTTTGGGTCGCGGTGGTGAAGCCCGGTCGAATCGTATTTGAGATTGCTGGGGTGCCCGAAGCAACGGCTCGTGAGGCGATGCGACTGGCGGCCTTTAAGTTGCCTTTCAAGACCAAGTTCATCGCCCGAGACAGCAAGGAGGCATAGGCAATGGCACTTTCCAAGATTAGTGAAGCGCGCGCCCTGAGTGATGAAGAACTACTAGAGGCGATCGCAGACACCAAGCGCGAGTTGTTTCAACTGCGGTTTCAGAAGGCCACTCGCCAGCTCGACAAGCAGGTGCACCAGTTCAAACACACTCGTCATCGCCTGGCCCAGCTTATGACAGTTCAGCGGGAACGCCAGTTGGCGGCCCTGGAAGCAGAGGCAGAGGCAGAGGCCACAACAGAATCGGTATCAGCATAGGGGATAGGTGAATCAGATGGCGGTTAAAGAACGAGTGGGATTGGTAGTCAGCAACAAGATGGAGAAAACCGTAGTAGTTGCCGTGGAAAGCCGCACCTCCCATCCTAAGTACGGCAAGATTGTGGTGCGCACGAAGCGCTACAAGGCCCACGACGAAGAGAATTCGTGCCAGGAAGGAGACCAGGTGCGAATTCTCGAAACCCGTCCCCTGAGCCGAACCAAGCGCTGGGTGGTGGCTGACATTGTTAATCGCGCAGCAGACGCATAGGGGGACATTGTGATTCAGCAAGAATCTTACTTAAACGTGGCCGATAACAGCGGAGCACGGAAGTTGATGTGCATTCGCGTTCTAGGCGGCAACCGCCGCTATGCCGGGGTAGGCGATGTGATTATCGCCGTGGTCAAAGACGCGCTGCCCAACATGGGCGTCAAGAAGTCCGATGTGGTTCGCGCTGTCGTCGTCCGTACCAAGAAAGGTCTCCGTCGCACCAGCGGCATGAGCATTCGCTTTGATGACAACGCCGCCGTGATCATCAACCAGGACGGCAACCCCAAGGGGACTCGCGTGTTTGGGCCCGTTGCCCGTGAGCTGCGCGACAAAAACTTCACCAAGATTGTGTCGCTGGCACCGGAGGTTCTCTAATGGCAACTAAAGCTAAACAACCCTTGCGCCATAAGGTGCACGTTAAAAAGGGAGACACCGTGCAGGTGATTGCCGGGCGCGATCGCGGCAAGGTAGGCGAAGTGCTCAGCGTCAACCCCAAAACCAGCCAGGTGATCGTACAGGGCGTCAACATTCGCACCAAACACCTCAAGCCTCAGCAAGAGGGCGAATCTGGACAGATTGTCACCCAAGAAGGCCCGGTGCATAGCTCCAACGTGATGCTCTACTCCGAGAAGGAGAAGGTCGCCAGCCGCGTTGCCTACACCTTTACCGAAGACGGTCGCAAGGTGCGGATGCTGAAAAAGACCGGCGAGATTATTGACTAGGCCCCACAGGCCAATTCCTAGCCCGCCAACCCTAAAACATAGTCCTGACCAAGCCCAGGAAAGCGATAGAAACGACCCATGACCGACCAGCTCAAGACCCTATATAAAGAGACCGTCGTACCTAAGCTGATTGAACAGTTTAAGTATGAAAACGTTCACCAAGTGCCCAAGGTGGTCAAAGTGACCATCAACCGGGGACTCGGAGAAGCGTCTCAGAATGCCAAAGCGCTGGAGTCTTCTCTGAGCGAACTGGCTCTCATCACCGGCCAGCGTCCGGTGGTTACCCGTGCCAAGAAGGCGATTGCAGGATTTAAAATTCGCCAGGGCATGCCCGTAGGCGTCATGGTCACCCTGCGTGCCGACCGCATGTATGCCTTTCTAAATCGCCTCATCAACCTGACCCTGCCCCGCATCCGCGACTTTCGCGGCATCAGCCCCAAGAGCTTTGACGGGCGGGGCAACTACACCCTGGGTCTGCGGGAACAGCTGATCTTTCCTGAAATTGACTACGACACCATCGATCAAATCCGCGGCATGGATATCACCATTGTGACCACCGCCAGCACCGATGAAGAAGGGCGAGCGCTACTCAAGGAATTGGGTATGCCGTTCCGTGACAACTAACACCACAGGTTTATACGCGTACTAGAACTATGGCTGCTAACGACACAATTGCGGATATGTTGACTCGCATCAGAAATGCGAATCTGGCGCGGCACCAAACCGTGGGCATTCCTTCTACCCGGATGACCCGGAGTATTGCGAAGGTGCTCAAGGAAGAAGGCTTCATTTCGGACTACTCTGAGACCACCGTTGAAGAGCGGCCTCAGCTGGTGGTCGCCCTCAAGTACAAGGGCAAGACTCGCCAGCCCATCATTCGCAACCTGACTCGCGTTAGTAAGCCTGGTCTGCGCGTGTACTCCAACCGGAAAGAGCTACCTCGGGTGTTGGGGGGCATCGGTATTGCCATTGTCTCCACCTCCAGCGGCATCATGACCGATCGCGATGCTCGTCGTCAGGGCATCGGTGGTGAAGTGCTTTGCTACGTCTGGTAAGACGGCAAGGTGACTGCGGGTGACTGCCGGTCACCAAAGACGTTATCGAGTGCTAAGGATTTAGGAGTTTTGCATCATGTCACGTATTGGCAAACGGCCAATCCCAGTCCCGGCTAAGGTGTCAATCACGATTGACGGTCAGGATGTTCAGGTTAAAGGGCCTAAGGGGGAGCTGTCTCGCACTCTGCCCAGCGGCGTGTTGATTGTTCAAGATGGCGACAATCTGCTGGTAAATCGCAAGGACGACTCTCGTCTGGCCCGCGAGCGCCACGGCCTGTGCCGCACCCTCGTGGCCAACATGGTCGAGGGTGTTTCCAACGGCTACCAAAAGCGTTTGGAGATTCAGGGTATTGGCTACCGAGCCCAGCTGCAGGGGCGTAACCTCAACCTCAGCCTAGGGTACAGCCACCCGGTTGTGTTTGAACCGCCTGCGGGCATTGATTTTGTGGTTGAAAACAACACCAACGTTGTGGTCAGCGGGATCGATAAAGAACTGGTGGGCAATATCGCTGCCAGCATTCGGGCCAGTCGCCCGCCGGAGCCCTACAAGGGCAAAGGCGTGCGCTACGCCGGTGAACAGGTCAGACGTAAGGCCGGTAAGTCAGGGAAGAAATAAGTCATGAAAGCAAGTCGTAAAGAATTAACCCGTCGCCGCCACGCCCGCGTTCGCCGCCGCGTGTCGGGCACCCCTGAGCGGCCTCGTCTGGCCGTATTTCGCTCCAATCAGCACATCTATGCCCAGGTGATTGACGATACCGCTCACCACACTTTGGTGGCGGCCTCAACGGTTGAGCCAGATGTGTTAACCGATGAGTCGGCATCAACCCAGGAAGCAGCAGTCATCGTCGGTAAGCTGGTGGCTGAGCGAGCTCTAAAAGCTGGTATTACCCAGGTTGTCTTTGACCGAGGCGGTAAGCTGTATCACGGCCGGGTAGCAGCTCTGGCCGATGCCGCTCGAGAAGCTGGCTTGAGTCTGTAGTGGGCTGCTGCTAGAAACACCAAATTTTGCTCGATGTAAATAAGGCTGGGGAAAAGGCATGGCAAACCGTCGCAAAGAAGCGCGTACTAAAGAAAAAAAGACCGACTGGCAAGAGCGCGTCGTCCAGATTCGCCGCGTGACTAAGGTGGTGAAAGGGGGCAAAAAACTTAGCTTCCGCGCCATTGTGGTGGTCGGCAATGAAAAAGGCCAAGTGGGTGTGGGCGTGGGTAAGGCTGGCGATGTCATCGGTGCCGTGAAAAAAGGCGTGGCCGATGGCAAAAAGCATCTGGTAGATGTGCCCCTGACTCGCTCCTACTCCATTCCCCATCCCTCGAACGGGATTGGTGGCGGTGCCAAGGTATTCATGCGTCCTGCCGCTCCAGGTACTGGGGTGATTGCTGGTGGCGCGGTGCGTACCGTGCTGGAACTGGCTGGGGTGCGCAACGTGCTGGCCAAACAGCTCGGTTCCAACAACCCTCTCAACAACGCTCGAGCCGCCGCAGATGCCCTGGCTTCGCTCCGGACCTTTGCTGACGTAGCCGAAGAGCGGGATATTCCGGTTGAGCAACTTTACGTCTAGTCAGTCTAGCTCCAGCCTAGCCGTCTAGTTTTGCCTGGGGAAAGCTGGGCATGCCGAGCTGGGAATTTTGAACTGGACTGGGTACATCTTTCGGTATCGCTGTTTTTATTTTCCTCAGCCATGAGAATCAACGACGCACAACCACAAGCAGGCTCTAAGCACCGCCGCCGCCGCGTAGGGCGAGGTATTTCTGCCGGCCAGGGCGCTAGCTGCGGCTTTGGCATGCGGGGCCAAAAGTCTCGCTCGGGTAGCGGTACTCGGCCCGGATTTGAGGGTGGCCAAATGCCCCTCTACCGCCGCGTGCCCAAGTTAAAGCATTTCCCTCTGGTCAACCAGAAGGAATACACCATCATCAATGTCAAGGGCTTAGCTGATTTGCCTGCAGATACCGAAGTATCGCTGGAATCGCTGCTAGAAGCGGGTATTTTAACCACTAATGACGGCCCCCTGAAGGTGCTGGGCGATGGCGAAATTAGCGTCGCTCTAAACGTCAAGGCGGCTGCCTTAACCCAGTCAGCCAAGGAGAAAATCGAACAGGCGGGCGGCACCTGGGAAGTAGTCTCATAGCAAGATAGCTCTCCCATCCCTTAGACTGGGATTGGGAGCTATGCCCGTAGTCTTTATGGGTATTTTGCTGCCGTCAAGATATTGCTAAACGTAGGGCTGAGGTATTGTTGCATGGTCGTAAGTCGGGGTAAGAATCCAAGCGCCCAGGAAACCTTTATGCAGATGGCTCAGGCAGCTGGCCTGCGCAGCCGTCTGCTGGTGACCTTGGGGTTGCTGGTGCTGGTCAGACTGGGGATTTTTATCCCCGTACCGGGGATTGATCGCCAGGCTTTTGCCGCATCGATTCAATCGGGAACTCTGGCAGGCTTTGTGGGGTTTTTAGATATCTTTGTGGGCGGCGGTCTGTCGGCTCTAGGTATCTTTGCCCTAGGGATTTTGCCCTTCATTAATGCTTCGATTATCATGCAGCTGCTGACGGCGGCTCTTCCTCAACTCGAAGATCTGCAAAAGAATGAAGGTGAGGCTGGACGCCGTAAGATTTCTCAGATTACCCGCTATGTAGCCTTGGGCTGGGCGATTTTGCAGAGCACTCTGCTGGCGTCCTTTTTGCTGTATCAGTTTGCTCAGGTGCCTGGCCCAGTCTTTGTGGCTCAGACGGTGATTGCTCTGACCGCCGGTTCGATGTTTGTCATGTGGGTCGGTGAGTTGATCACCGAGCGCGGCATTGGTAACGGTGCTTCCCTGCTGATTTTCTTGAATATTGTCTCTACCCTGCCCCGCTCGCTGGGGCAGACCATTGAGCTTGCCCAAAGCGGCGATCGCGGTTTGGTCGGTGGTGTCATTATCCTGATGCTGGCGTTTCTAGCCATGATTGTGGGGATCGTCTTCGTGCAAGAGGGCACGCGCCGCATCCCGATTATTTCTGCCCGTCGTCAGGTGGGCCGTAAGCTTTACATCGAGCAGAGCAACTATCTACCCCTGCGCCTCAACCAGGGTGGGGTGATGCCGATTATTTTTGCCTCAGCGGTGCTGGTGCTACCAATCTCGCTAACCCAGTACGTTACCAATCCTGTGTTTAGCCAGTTTGTGAACAACTACTTGAACCCCACCTCCTGGTTCTATGTGTCGCTGTATCTGGTGCTGATTCTCTTCTTCAGCTACTTTTACGCCTCGCTGGTGATGAATCCAGAGGATGTGTCTCGCAATCTGAAAAAGATGGGAGCCAGCGTTCCCGGCATTCGTCCGGGCAAGGCCACCACTGAATACATCAGCCGGATCTTGAATCGTTTGACGTTCTTGGGGGCGATTTTCCTGGGTATGGTGGCTGTTGTGCCCAGTGCTGTCGAAAGTTTGACCCGGGTGCAAACTTTCCGGGGTTTTGGTGCAACTTCTCTGTTGATTTTGGTCGGCGTGGCGATTGATACCGCTAAGCAAATCCAGACCTACGTGATTTCTCAGCGCTACGAAGGAATGGTGAAGCAGTAGTGACGCGACTTATTTTTCTGGGCCCGCCGGGGGCCGGCAAGGGAACCCAGGCAGCGCTGCTGGCTAAGGAGTGTGAGGTGCCCCATATCTCTACGGGGTATATTCTCCGCTCAGCAGTGACGGCGGGGAGTGAGCTAGGCCAAAAAGCCGATCAGTATATGAGCGCTGGGGAACTGGTGCCCGACGACTTAATTCTCGATTTGATCCAGGAGCGATTGAGCCAGGCAGACACCGAGAAGGGCTGGCTGTTAGATGGCTTTCCTCGCACTGTGCCCCAGGCTGAGTTCTTGCAGAAGCTGCTGGATCAAATTGAGCAGCCCGTCGATTTTGTGGTCAATCTGGATGTCGAAAACGACGTGATTTTGGCCCGTCTGCTACAGCGGGGCCGTAAGGACGATGAAGAGTCAGTGATTCTTCACCGGCTTGAGGTCTATCGGAAGCAAACGGAGCCGCTGATTGATTTTTACCGCAGTCGCCAGCAGCTGGTGTCTGTGGATGGCAATCAAACGATGGAGGCCGTTTATGCTGACCTTAAGCGCCTGGTGATGGAATAGTTACTGGGGTTATGCTGGATTTCAGCCTGTTTATTTGTATGCAAGGAGCGTTAGCTTGTCTAAGCAAGACCTAATTGAAATGGAGGGCACCATTACTGAATCTCTGCCAAACGCAATGTTTCGGGTTGATTTGGATAATGGTTTCAATGTATTAGCCCACATTTCTGGAAAGATTCGCCGTAACTACATCAAGATTTTACCGGGCGATCGCGTCAAGGTAGAGCTGACCCCCTACGACCTGACCAAGGGGCGGATTACCTACCGTCTCCGCAAGAAGTAGCGAATCTAGGCCAGTATGGGCGTTAATAATTTGTCGGCCCCTGTGCGGAAGATATCCGCACAGGGTAGTTTTGTTTGAGCTGCTACTGCCTCAATGGCGGCTTCGGCCTCTGGAGCGGTGAGATGGCCGGTGTTGAGGGCGATTGCCACCACTTTGGCGGGGGCAAATGCCCCTGCGGCCGTGGCGACCTGTTCATAGAATGTCACTACGCTGGCCAGATCGGGAATTTGCACCTGGGGAAAGTTGTGAATATGGGTCTGCCCGGCCCGGTGCACTAGCACTAGATGGGTGGGTTGAGCACCCCGCAGCAGGGGTAGAGTTGCGGTTGAGGCCGGGTTGAGCAGTGAGCCTTGCCCTTCTACAAAGACAAAGTCGTAGTGGGGGCCATGGCGCATCAGCTGTTGTTCTATGGCCCCTGAGGCGTAGTCAACCCGCACGGCATCTAGGGCGACGCCGTCGTCTCCGAGCATGAGGTTGGTTTGGCCGGTGGCAATTATCTTAGAGCGCAGCCCGCGCTGCAAGCAGGCGCGGTGTAGCTCTAGGGTGGTGGACATTTTGCCGACGGACATGTCGGTGCCTACGGTTAAGATGCGCTTGCAGGCCAGTTGGCTGGCCTGCCCTGAACCGACGGTGAGGCCTGCGGGCTCTTTACGCACGTCCCAAATCCACTGATAGTCTCGGATCCAAGGCTGGAGGGCCGGGTGCTCGGCCATGGGGGTGTGCAAGCCATTGACAATGCTCAGCCCGGCTTTGACCGCCTGCTCAATTTCTTTGAACCAGGCCTCGGGGAGTTTGCCACCGGAGGGGGCAATGCCGATCGCCAGCACGTCTGGGGTGTAGGTGAGGGCTTCGGTCAATGACTCGACGACGGGGATCGGTTGGTCGATGCCGGTGAGTTCGTACAGCGATCGCCCCGCTGCCTGGTAATCAATTACCGCGACGATGGGCGATGAGCTGAATCGCAGCAGGGCTAGCCCGGTCTTGCCCATGGGGCTTTGGGTGCCCTCGTGCATCAGTAGGGCAATGCGGCTATCGGGCTTCAGGTGCATAGTTGAGTCCAAGTCCGGGGTGGGCGGGGGGCAGCAGGCGGCCATCGACTAGGGTGAGGCCGGTAAATGGGTCGTCGCGCAGGTTGAGGTGGCTGTCGAGGTCGAGGTAGTCGGCTAGGGGTGAGATCTGGGCCATGGCCCCGTTGGCGAGGCTGCTGTCGGAATAGCAGCCAAACATCACCTGAAGCCCACAGGCCCGAGCGGTATGGATCATGCTCAGGACTTCGCTGAGACCGCCTGCTTTCATCAATTTAATATTAATGCCGTCGACTGAATCGGCCAGGCGGGGAATGTCGGGACTGGTGAAGCAGCTTTCATCGACAAAAATGGGCAGAGGAGAATGCTGTCTGAGCAGGGCCAAATTGGCATTTTGGCTCACGGGTAGGGGCTGTTCTAGGTGGGTGACGCGGCGATCGCCTAGCCAGGTTGCCATGGTTTTGGCCTCGTCCAGCGTCCAGCCGCCGTTGGCGTCGATGCTGAGGCTGACCCTGTCGGGGGTTTGGTCGTACAGGGCTTGAAACATGGCCTGGTCGGCCTCGATGCCCTGGGGGCTGCCGAGTTTGATCTTAAGGGCACGGGCGGAGGTTTGCTGTAGCCAATCCTGCGATCGCAGCCGAGCCGCCTCAGGCGATGAAATACCCACGGTGACTGAGGTGGGCCGGATCCGGTCTAGATCTAGGCCGAGCAGTCGCCAGATCGGCTGCCCGGTGGCTTTGCCGCACCAGTCCCACAGGGCGACATCGAGGGCGGCGCGGGTGGCGGAAGGGAGGGCAATATCTGCGATCGCAGCGTCAATCGCCTGGCGCTCAAAGGGATGGAACGGCTCTAGAGCCGTCGTTAACGGGTCGATGTCGGCCATCAACCTCTGAAAGGTCTGTCGGTGGGTGCCGATGGAAAATGGAACCGCCTCGCCCCAGCCCTCGATGCCCTCGGCGCTGAGTTTGAGCCAGAGGTTGGTGGACTGGGCCGTGGTGCCGCGACTGATGGTGAGCGGGACACGCTTGTGGACGGTAAAGGGTTGGCAAACGAGCTTCATAGGCGGCGGCAAAGTTGGGTTGATAGTTCCACAGGTGGGCCTGGGGGGTGCTAAGGAACGTGGATTAAACAACCTGTACTTCTGGTACGGCGGTATAGTTCCATTGTG
>RECJ01000130.1 GCA_007694115.1 Leptolyngbya sp. DLM2.Bin27
GCGGTGGGCATCCAGTCAAGGGTCATGGCTGCACCTCCGGGGCAACGCTAGAAGACGAACGAGCCGGGGCCGCAGGCTTAGATCGCAGCTCTGGGCACAGGGGCGACACCATGGCCGCCATTACCGCCTCGGGGGCCACCGTAAAGGGTAGGTGGTGAATGTCAGAACCTTCGCGGCAGGCAAACGCCGCCGCCTGGTGCAGCTGGCTCAGGGTGATTTCGCCTAGACCCAGGTCGGTTAGGGTTTGGGGCAGCCCGACGGCCCGGTAAAAGGGCAGCAGCTGCTGACGGGCTGCGCGGGCTAGGGCGGCATTGCCCCCCATTTCTTCGAGGCGCAGCTGCACCAAAATGCCGTAGGCCACCTTCTCGCCGTGGAGAATGCCGTGGCTGGCGGGCAGCTGGGTGAGGCCGTTGTGCACCGCGTGGGCCGCCACTGTGCGGCACTGGGCCCCGCCGATGCCGCCCACCACCCCGGCCAGCAGCACGGTGGCATCGACCACCTCCTGCCAGTCGGGGCCGCCCCAGTGGCGCAGGGCCGCTGGCGTCTTTTGCAAGAGAATGTCGCGCAGCACGCGGGCCTGCTGCACCGCCGCCACCATCAGGGTTTGCTGGCTGGTGCCGCTGCTGATGGCCGCCTCATACCACTTGGCTAAGCCGTCGCCAATGCCCGCCACCAGGGTGCGCCGGGGGGCCGTGCGAATTAGGGCATAGTCGAGAATTAAAAGGCTGGGGCAGGTGTCTAGGGCCACATCGTAGAGAAAGGCCCCCTGGTCTGAGTACACATTAGACAGGGCTGTCCAGGCGGCGCAGGTGGCCCCCGAGGTGGGCACCGTGACTACGGGGCGATGGATCTGGTGGGCCAGCAGCTTGGCGGCATCTAGGGCTTTGCCGCCGCCCATGCCAATCACCACATCAGCCCGGTGTCCATCGGCGGCGGTGTGCAGACGGGCCAGGGCTGATTCACTACAGTCGCGGCCGTAGACGGCGGTCTGAGCCGCCAGCCCCGCCTGCTCTAACGTGCCAATTAGAGGCGCGGCCAGGGCCAGGCTGTGGCTGCCGCCCACGATCAAAGGCCGCTGGCCCAGGCGGGCGATGGGCGCTGCGATCGCATCCAGGCTCGCAGCGTCCTGGGCAGCTAAAATACCATCTCCCCGGATAACCTGGGCCGGAGCGATGGCAAGGATGGGCAGTTGAGCTGTGATCATAGATGGAAAGAGAAGATGAGTCAGGTGGATAAATTAGGGGGCAGGCAGGGGGCAGGCAGGGCTCAGGGTTCAGGGGTGGGCCAGTTGTCGAGATTGAGCTGCACCACAAAGCTATCGTCAGCCCCCTTCGGAGCCGCCTGAATTTGGCCCAGATAGAGCAGGCGAGAGACCCCGCCCGGGTCGTGGGCAATAGTGCGAGCGCGAATGGTGGCCGCCTGACCCGGCAGGCCTAGACGATAGGGCTTAAACAGGTTGCTAGCCGCCTGGCGCAGGGTGGCCTCAAGGGTATCTGGGGCAATGGTCGGAGGCACCGTAATCACAATCTGACTGGCTCCCGAGTCGTAGACGGTGGCGTAGGGAATAGCGCCGGGTACCGCCGTGCGGGAAAAGGGCTCAAAACTGAGGCCCAACAGGCCCACCGTCAGCACCCCCGCAAACCCCGTGGCCCCCACGAGACGAAAGCGGATGCCCCACTTGAAGGCAAAGGCCAACCCCGTGAGCACAGCCAGGGCCACGGTGCCAATAGCGCCCCACTGGGTAAACACCAAAAAGTCTTGAGGGGTGAACATAGGGCAATGACAGTTGTTGTGTAGAGAGTCAGGCGGCAATCAAGGGCCAGAACTTTAGAAACCAGAGGGCCAGAAACCAGAGGGCCAGGAACCAGAGAGTCAGGGACAGCAGTTTGGGCCTGGCCCAGATCGCTACCAGATCGCTAGATGATCCAAGATATCGCAGAAGCCCCGACCCGATCAGCTGACGGCACCGGTGCGAAAGCCCTGAGACCATCTCGCCCGGTGGGGCAGCCAGGGCCAGCGCCCCGGATGAACCCTCGATCCAGGGCACCTGGTATCCAGCAATACCCTTTGCCTAAAATGATCCTATCAGCAGTTTTCCAGTCTTAGGAAGAGTTGGGCTGCGATCGCGCCCCAACTTTAGCCCCGGCCTGGGCGATCGCCCAGGCCAGCAAAACCCATTACCCCGGTAGCGATCGCCGCTGCACTTGCCCGCGCCCAGCTCCAGCTGGCTGATCAAACTACCCCAGGCAGAAAGTTGTAAACCTCACCAAGACAGGGTAAAACTTGAAGCCGTAGCAACAACCACCCCTAGCAACAACAATGGCGGCAGCAATGACACAGTCAGCGGAGACAGGCATGAATAGGCGGCAAGGGCGGCTGATTGGTCGCGCGGCAGGGCTACTGCTGCCGCTGCTGCTGATGGGCTGCGGCTCGTCTAAGGTCGCCCAGTGCAATCAGCTAGCCGAGGTTGTCAACCAAACTCAGGGCTTCATGCAGGAGTTTGAAGTCGAGATTCAAACCTTCAGCGAGAGCGCCGCCCAGGTGCAAGACCTAGACGATATCAAACTGGCAGCCAGCCAGTACACCACCGCCGTCGACAAAGTCGTCACCAACCTCGATGGGCTAGTGAGTGACCTACAAGCGACCACCCTACGCGACGAAGATCTGAGCCAGTTTAGAGACAGCTATGTGGTGGTGGTTCAAGGGTTTGGGGCCGCCCTCACCGACGCCCGTGAAGCCATGGAACTGGTGGTGCAAGTCGAGTCTGAGGCCGAACTACCCGCCAGAATAGAAGAGTCACAGCAGCAGACAATGGCCGCAGTTGCCGCCATCGAAAACCTCTCCCAAACCGAGTCGCAGCTGATCACCAACGTCAACAGCTACTGCGGTGCAGCCCAGCCTGCCGATCTAGGGTCTTAAGGCGATTCTCCCAAACCCGATCAACTTTGGCCAATGGCCCGGTCGCTAGCTCAGCTAGCGACCGGGCCATTGGTCCCATAAAAGTGAAGCATTTCCCAGAACTAAACCTATACTTTGAGCTGAGCCAGTCCCTGGGTATAAAAACCCACCAACAAACCCGTGCTCAGGCTATGTTAGTAGCGGAGTAGTCTACTGGCGTAGCAGCTTGCTATAGAAAGACTTCGCGGCTCAGGCAGGCTTAGGTTTCAGCCGATCGCCCCAGGGCCGAGTTGGCTGAGATCATTGCTGAGATCATTGCTGAGATCATCAGTGATGTTAGACCGCACCGGCCGCACTCAACTGTCGATCTTGCGCTATCCCTGGGTGGCACCAGTAGGTCAGCTGTTCCCAAGACCTGATATTTAGCCCCTAACCCCCCTAGCCCGGTTGCCACTTTTGGCCAGCCAGACCTATTAGCGTCTCCGACAGATTATCGATTACAGACTATCGATTACAGACCATCGATTATTGCTCCCTGTAAATTCCTGAGGAAGCAGCTCGTGACTTATCCAGTTTGAGATTTTTCTGCCCTGTGACCTACCAGTCCCAAGTTCCGCCTGATCTAGAGCAAGACCTGCTGCGAGCCGTAGACAATAGCCCCGCAGACTGGATTTTGTTAAACCTAGCCCTCAGCACCATGAAAATGGGAGGGCATCGCTACGGGACTTTCTTAGACGCTGCTACCACCGCTGCTAAGCTGGCGATCTACAGCACGTTTATCGAACAGGACAACAACCTTCGCAAAACCAGCTTGCTATATCACGTCGAGCCCAAGCGGGTTAAGGCCATCGTGCAGGAAATCCAGGCCGCCCTCGCCGAGGGGCAGAGCCTCAAGGTGCTCAACTCCAAAGAGCCTTACTACTTAATTGCCCTACCCTTCCTCTGGCAAGATCACTTTCCCTGTGAAGCGGGCGCAGCCCGAGTGCGCATTCAGGGACTCACCCCCGGCGAGCGCAAAGCCATCGAGAAGAGTCTGCCCGCTGGTACCCCCCGCGCCCGAATTTTAGATCAAGTGGAGTTCAACGAACTGATGGAACTACTCCACCACATGTCTCAGGAAGAGCTGCCCAAAGCCCAGCGCATGGCTTTTAGCGATGCCCTGCTGTCGCACATCAAGTTTCGCCTGCTGCATTCGGGCACGGTCATCCAAATTGATTCACCCCTGGTGGATATTCCGCTCTATGCCCTGGCGAGTGAGTCTTACTCCCCCAAGGGAGAGCAGGAGCGGGTATTTGCCATGATTGACGACGTTGCTCGCTACTTTGCTCTGCTGCAAGCCTGGGTGCGTGAGGAGACTGGGGTACTGCGGGGGGTCGAGGTGTTTGACGTCGCCCCCGACCAGCGCCAGCAGGCCCTAGAGGAGCTAGACGACATGCTGCGGGCCTGGGCTAACAAGTACCACCAAGACGGCGGATTGCCGATGGTGCTTCAGTTTGCGGCGGGCCGCCGGGAATACGACTAGTACGGGAAGGCAGAAGTATGAAGGCAGAAGGCAGAAAAGGGATCCTCTTTCTGCTAAGGGCTATGCTTTTCGAGAATAGGGGGACTATTTCTGCCGTCGAGTAATAGGGCGATTTGGGCTAAGCTGAGAGAGTCGTTACGAAATGTAAACTGCATGGGCCGCACTGCTTCATCGTCAGGCCGCAAGGTGGTGGTGATTGGCGCTGGCATCGGTGGTCTGACCGCTGCGGCGCTGCTGGCGCGACGGGGCTACGCCGTCAAGGTGTTTGACCAAGCCAGGGTAGCGGGGGGCTGTGCCTCCACGTTTAAGCGGCGTGGCTTTACCTTTGACGTGGGAGCTACCCAAGTGGCGGGGTTAGAGCCAGGGGGCATTCACCAGCAGATTTTTACCGAGCTCGATCTGCCCCTGCCCGAGGCCACCCCCTGTGACCCCGCCTGTGCCGTGTTTTTGCCGGGCGAGACTGAACCGATTCGGGTGTGGCGCGACCCGGCGGCTTGGCAGGCCGAGCGCCAGCGCCAGTTCCCCGGCAGTGAGCCCTTTTGGCAGCTGATGCAGCGCCTGTTTCAGCCCAGCTGGCGGTTTCAGGGCCGGGGGCCGGTGCTGCCTCCCCGCAGCCCGTGGGATCTGTGGCGGCTGGCCCAGGCGCTGCGCCCCGACACCCTGGTGACGGTGCCCTATACCTTTGCCACCGTGGGGCAGGTGCTCAAGCAGTTAGGCCTAGGGGGCGATCGCCGCCTTAAGACCTTTCTCGACCTTCAGCTCAAGCTTTACTCCCAGGTGAGCGCTGACGAGACGGCGGTGCTCTATGCCGCCACTGCCCTGAGTATGTCGCAGGCCCCCCAGGGGCTGTGGCACCTCCACGGCAGCATGCAGGTGCTCAGCGACAGTTTAGAAAAAGCCCTGGGCCGCGACGGTGGGCTGCTTCTGCTCAACCACGGGGTACAGCAAATTCACACCGACCGGGGCCAGGTGACGGGGGTAACGGTAAAGAACCAAAAAACGGGCCAAAGCTGGGTAGAGCCCGCCGACCAGGTGGTGGCCAACGTCACGGTGCAAAATCTGGTGCAGCTGCTGGGCGATCGCGTGCCGCCGGGCTACCGCGACCGGGTCAACGCCCTGCCCCAGGGCAGCGGGGCCTTTGTGGTGTATTTGGGTGTCGAGGCGGCGGCCATTCCGCCCGACTGCCCACCCCACCTGCAATTTTTCTACAACTACGACGGCCCCATGGCCGAAAACAACACCCTGTTTGTGTCGGTCAGTCGCCCCGGCGACGGCCGGGCCCCCGAGGGCCGGGCTACCATTGTGGCCTCATCGTTCACCGATATTGGCCCCTGGTGGCGGGCCAACGACTACGAGGCCCTGAAGCAGGCCTACACCGACGGGGCCATTCAGCGCCTGTCGAGCTACTTTGACCTGCGCGACGAACATCTGATCCACGTAGAAGCGGCCACGCCTCGCACCTTTGCTCGGTTTACGGCCCGCGATCGCGGCACCGTTGGGGGGCTGGGCATGCGGGTCAGCACCTTTGGCCCCTTTGGGTTTGCCAGCCGCACGCCGGTGGGGGGGCTGTGGCTGGTGGGCGACTGCACCCACCCCGGCGAAGGCACAGCGGGGGTGAGCTACTCAGCGCAGACCGCCGTGCAGCAGATCGAGGCCCAATAGACCCCAGCAACTGAGGCAAAATGCCGAAAAATCTATAAAAACTTTAAAAACTGCATCCTACATAGCGGCGGAAAAAGTCCTTTCCCTAGGTATCATTAACAGGACTATGGCCGTGCTGCGGGATAGTCTGAGTATTGTTCACTACGGGGTGAAATGCTGAGGCGATTGGGGTCGGGCTCACCTCTAGGAGCTGGCCCCCAGGGTAGTCACCATAGTTCTTGAGTACTGTCAGTGCCTCCGCCCTCCCTATCAGGTCAGCAGCATGAGTCCCTGGGATTCTCTAGATTCGTGGTCAAATTACTCTAGTCGGCCCCCGGCCAGTCTAGAAGATCTGCTTTACCAGCATTTTCAGTACTGGCGCAAGCATGAGGATCCTCAAGCGCTGATTGAGCGCTTTTACAACCTGTTTTTTGACAGTGTCAGCTACCCTGACAGCTCAGTGGCTAGCGCCTTAATCAGTTTGTCACAGCAGGACACCGCCGACCGCGAGTTTAAGTACGTCCTCAACCGCTGCTGCTATACCCTGATCAATCTCTGGTACACCCAGCCCCGTGACCACTGGGCGATTCTCAAACTGGTGCAGCTGTTTGAAGACCTGCCGCCAGCCGCCAGCGCGCATCCGAAAAGTCAGAAAATTAATCACCTGGTTCAGGGATTTTCCCAGACCGAACAGTATGCCTCTTTAGTGCGGCTCCGGGAGATTCTGCAACCGAGTGAGGCCGACTGCCCCACGCCAGCAGCAATTGAAGAGCAGCCCCTGGGTCACCGCATTCGCCACTATCCCTTTCTTTACGACAACAGCTTGCTGACTAAAGACAGTGGCCAAGAGCAAAAGCAAAACATCAACGACCTGCGTCACCGAGCCGAAACCAGCTTGGGCATTCGCCTGGCCCGCTACCATGCCCAGAGCCAGAGGTCAGACCGTATAGAGCCAGCTGCTAATCCGACGCTGCTGGATGCGGAGGGACTAAACGCAGCGCTGAGCTTTTACACGGGCAAGGCCAATGGCCGCACCCATCGCGATCAGGCGCGCTGGTTTGCGACCTACAGCAAGACCGTGCGCTCGTTCCGCGACTTCAAAGACGAGTTTGTCGACTACCTGATTCAGCCGATCGCCGCCGCCGAGCCCAAGTACGGCGGCAACCACTTTACTCGCAACCTGCGTCAGTATCTGCGCGAGACCCTAGCGGAGTTTGACAATCAGCCGTTAAACAGCTTCATTTTGGTGGAGACCTGCCGTCGTCTGCTCAACTTTTTGGTAGTCGACAGCCCCCAACGCCCGGTATTTCGCAACTTTCGCTACCTGGTGAACGATGTCGGCCATGCCCTGACCATGGGACTGCTGCTGCGGCTGGTGCTGTTTTGCTCGGCGGCTAAGCCCTGGCTAGAGCGCTGCTTCTCGGTGCTGTTTAATCTGCACGAGCGTCGTATCTGCAAAGAGGTGCCCTGGCTAGTGACGAGCCTAGAGCATGCCAATGTGGCCCTGATCACCAATTTTGGCGACGTGGGCTATCAGTTTTAGTAGGTTCTAGCTCAATCTCGATGGGGGTGTCACCGCGAGCGACCCGTGGGGCCGGGTTGGTACAATCGTCGTCCCGTTGCCAACTCAACTGTTGCGGGGAACTCTGGGCTGCCAGGGCAGTCAGGGCAAGTTGAGCTACGGATGGAAATGGCCTAGGGCCACATAGGGCAGCGATGGAGAAACGGGTTGTCGCATTCTAAGGTTTGGGTGAAGCGGGTCGCCCTAGGCGCGATAGCGATAGGACTGGTGCTGCGCTTTGCCCATTTAGACCGCAAGGTCTACTGGCATGATGAAGTATTCACTAGCCTACGGGTGGCGGGCTATGTAGGCTCACGGGTGCAGGCTGAGGTGAGTGATCAGTCTAGGTTCACAGCCGCTGACCTGCTGCGATATCAGCAGTTGCCCTCGGCCCCATCGCTGGCTGACACCTGGGCCACCCTGAGCGATCATCCTGAGCACCCGCCGCTGTACTATCTGCTAGCCCACGGCTGGGCGCGGCGGTTTGGGGCATCGGTGGCGGGCTACCGGGCGATCGCAGCCGGGTTTGGTGCGATCGCAATGCTGGCCGTGTTTTGGCTGGGGCGGCAGCTGTTTCCCCTTAGCCCCACGACGGCCTGGATTGCCACCGCCCTGTTGGCGGTGTCGCCCGTGCAGCTGATCTACAGCCAGGAGGCGCGGGAGTACAGTCTGTGGGTGGTGGGGCTGCTGCTGGCCCACGGGGCGCTGGTGCGATCGCTGCAACGGGATACCGCCTGGGCCTGGGTGCTCTACGGTCTGGCCCTGGAGCTCGCCTGGTATGGCTCACTGATGACGGCCCTGCTGGGGCTGAGCCACCTGGTCTTTATGGCCCTGAGCCAGCGCCAGCTCAAAACCTGGCTGGCCTTTGCCTGCGCCCACGGCCTGGCCATGGGGCTGTTTGCCCCCTGGCTAGGGGTGATGGCCCACGGCTGGGGGCGCGTGCAAACCGTGACCGCCTGGGCCAATGAAGCTATGCCGCTGGCGTTTTTAGCCCAGTTTTGGGGGCTGCACTACAGCTCGACCCTAGTGGATTTCAACGCTCCCCTCAGTCACCCGTTTACCGTGGTTGGCCCCGCTCTGGCGATCGCTCTCCTGGTGGTCAGTCTCAGACATTTGATCCACAAACATCCCCGGCAGGTGGCTCTGTTTATCGGTTGCGGGCTGCTGGTGCCGCCCCTGGTGCTGATGGGTGGCGATGTGATTCGGGGCAGTCAGTTTTCGGGGGCTACTCGATATTTTTTCCCGTCGCTGGTGCTGGTGCCCCTGGCCATCGCCCCCCTGATTGACGACAATCTGGCCCATTCTCAACGGCCCCAGCGCCTGATCGGCGCAACCTTGCTGGCCCTGCTGCTGGCCCTCGGGCTCACCTCTGGGGTCGCCTACAGCCGCGCCCCCGCCTGGTGGAACAAGAGCTTCAGCTCGTCAAACTACATTCTGGCCGCCCACTTTAACCAGCTGCCTGCGCCTGTGATCCTATTAGAACCCGGTAACAACACCCTTGGAGAAGCGATTTCTCTCAGCCACTACCTCACCCCCAACACCGAGTTTTGGCTGCTGCCAGAGAACCAGCTGCCCCCCGCCGCAACCCTGAAGGCGGTGGTGCAGACCCAGCCGCAAACCGCCCTCTTTGTGGTCAACCCCACCGAGGAGTTGCTAGACACCCTGCCCGCCGGGTGGCAAGTCGAGGTAGACCAGACCGTCCCCGCCTACCTGGTGCGGCTCCAGCCCGCCCGATCGCTGTCGCCGCCGCAGACGCGCTACCTTTTGAGAGGATAAAAACATCACGTTGAGCATATACCGGAGCGACCTGTGACTGCACAAACCCCCTTTTCCCAGGGTTCTGGCCAAAGTTCTAGCCAAAGTTCTAGCCAAAGTTCTAGCCAAAGTTCGGCCCTGAGCGCTACCGCCTGGGAACAGCGCTACCAGTCAGGCACCCCCCGCTGGGATCTGGGTCAGCCTGCCCCCGCCTTCAAAACCCTGCTAGAGTCTGCCGACGCGCCCCAGGTCGGATCTGCGATCGCCCTCGGAGCCGGGCGCGGCCACGATGCCCTCTTCTTTGCCCAGCAGGGGTTTGCCGTCACCGCCGTAGACTTTGCCCCCTCCGCCATTGCGGCCCTAGAGCCGCAGGCCCAGGCCCAAAATCTCTCCCTACAACTGCTGCAACGGGATATTTTTGACCTGGTGCCCGAGTTTGCTGGGCAGTTTAGCTACGTCATCGAACACACCTGCTTTTGCGCCATCGACCCCGTCCTGCGCCCCGCCTATGCCCAGCTCGCCGCCGACCTGCTGGCCCCCGGCGGCGAACTGCTGGCTGTGTTCTTTACCCACCAGCGCCCCGGTGGCCCGCCCTTTGGCACCACCCCCGCCGCTGTGCGCCAGCTGTTTGAACCCCTCTTTGAAGTCATTGCCCTAGAGCCTGTGGCTAACTCAATGCCCTCCCGCCGGGGGGAAGAGCACTTTGGCCGAATGAAGAAACGGTAGGTGAGTAGGTGGGTAGGTGGCCTCGTCCACTCCCCCACATCACCCACTCCCCCACATCACCCACTCCTCCAAACTCCCTATACTTAAAAGGATTGTTCACACCGCACCTTTCCCATGGATCTAGAGCAGATTGCCGCCCAGCTCAAAAGCGAAGACTCTAAAGACCGAATGCTGGCGCTGGCCTCGCTGCGCGATGTGCCTGCGGCCCAGGCGGCACCGCTGATTCGCCAGGCCCTCGACGACAAAAATCTGCAAATTCGATCGATGGCGGTGTTTGCCCTGGGCATTAAGCCCGACGCCGAGTCGTTTGATATTTTGATCAATCTGCTCAAGTCTGACCCCGACTACGGCATTCGCGCCGACGCGGCGGGGGCGCTGGGTTATCTCGAAGATCCCCGCGCATTTGAGACCTTGGTGCGGGCGTTTTACGAAGACACCGATTGGCTGGTGCGCTTTAGCGCGGCGGTGTCGCTGGGTAATCTCAAAGACCCCCGCGCCCACGATGTGCTGATGCAGGCATTGCAGAGTGACGAGGTCGTGATGCAGCAGGCTGCGATCGCAGCCGTCGGCGAGATTGGCGATCTCGAAGCGGTAGACGAAATTCTCAAGTTTGCCCAGTCGGAGGACTGGCTGGTGCGCCAGCGGCTGGCCGAAGCCCTGGGCTATTTGCCCACACCCAAAACCGAGCCCGCCCTGCGGTACCTAGAAAAAGACTACCAGTTTCAGGTGGCCGAGTCGGCGAGAATTTCGCTCACCCGACTGCACAACCGGAAGCACAACCCAAACCCCGAGGGAGCCGCCTAGAACCCGACCTGACTTGGCACTAAAGAATCCAGTGCCCCAGTTTTCACGGAGGGGCGATTGCTCCCAAGGCCTCAGTGCAAGATTTGGGAGAGAAACTGGCGGGTGCGATCGCTCTGAGGATTCTTGAAAAACTGATCGGGCGTGCCCTCTTCGACGATCAGCCCATCGGCCATCAGCACAGCGCGGTCGGCCACCTCGCGGGCAAAGCCCACCTCGTGGGTGACGCACACCATGGTCATACCATCGGCGGCCAGGGTGCGCATCACGTCCAGTACCTCCCGCACCATCTCAGGGTCAAGGGCGCTGGTGGGTTCGTCAAACAGCATCACCTTGGGCTGCATGGCCAGGGCGCGGGCGATCGCCACCCGCTGCTGCTGCCCCCCCGAGAGCTGGCCAGGGTATTTTTGGGCCTGACTGAGAATGCCCACCCGCTCCAGCAGTTCGCCCGCCTTGTCTTTGGCCTGGGCCTTTTTCCAGCCCCGCACCTCCATCGGGGCCAGCATCACGTTCTCCAGCACCGTCAGGTGGGGGAACAGGTTGAACTGCTGAAACACCATGCCCACCTCCCGCCGAATCGCCTCAACGTTGCGCATCTTGGGAGTGAGCACAGTACCATCGATTTCAATGCGGCCCTTCTGGTAGGGCTCTAGAGCATTGAAGGTGCGAATGAACGTGGACTTGCCGGAGCCAGACGGCCCCATGATCACCACCACCTCGCCCCGGCTCACTGTCAGGTCAACGCCCTTGAGCACGTGGAAGTTGTTGGCGTACCACTTTTCAACGCCCTTAGCGATGATAACGGCATCGAGGTCGGAGCCAGTGGCCTGGGCGGCGGCGGTGGCCGGGTCAAGATGGGGAGAAGTCATGGCTTGGAATGAGGGTAAAGGGCATTCGCGGCTCTAGAAACCGGGTTTCTGGCTCCCTACACGCTAGGCAGCTCCAGGGGTTCACCAAACCACTTCTCTGACAGTTCGTCGAGGGAGCCATCTAGAATCTTGGTCGTGACAAACACATTCAGCCACTGAACCATGTCAAGGTCACCGCGCCGCACACCGATGTAGCAGGGTGAGTTGCGTATCACAAACTTGTTTTCGATGTTGCGGCCTGGATTTTCCTGAATTACTTGGGCAGCAATGGTGTTGCCCACAGCGATCAGATCGACTTGGCCCGCCAGCAGAGCCGACACCGTGGTGCTGTTGTCGTCGTAGCGCTGAATGGTCATGCCCTCTGGCCCTCGACTCGACAGATCTAGGTCTTCGATGGCCCCCTGAGTAACGCCTACCCTGAACCCTGCTAGGTCATCGTAGGAAGAAACATCTAAATTGGTAGCCCCGTAGATGCCAGAGAAAAATGGGGCGTAGGGCCGCGAGAAGTGGATCGACTTGGCCCGCTCCGGAGTGGCCCCTAGGCTGGAGATGACTACATCTACCCGATCAGTTTGTAGGTAGGGAATGCGGTTGGTGCTGGTGACTGGCACTAGTTCCAAATTCACCTCTAGGGCTTCAGCTAAGAGACCCGCTACATCCACGTCGTAGCCCTGGGGCTGCATATCGGCCCCAACAAAGCCAAAGGGCGATGAGTCTTGGGGTACCGCCACCCGCACCGTGCCCCGACTGAGAATCGCATCGAGGGTAGAGCCAGCGTTCATTGGGGCACTGCCCTCGGCTGGGGCCTGGGCGGTAGCATCTCCCGCCACCGACTGGCCGGTGATCGAGCCGCCGCCGCCGCAGGCGACCACGCCCACGACCATAACTAGGGCGATCGCGATCGCAACCCAGGGTCGTCGCCAGGCGGCCCAAAACCGCTTGGGTCTGAGATTTTCGGGGGAGTTGCGCTTAACAGTCATTATTTACGTCCTTGTATTCTGTGTACAAAAGTTGTGCAAGGAGAAGCTTTTTTCTGCGAGGATCCTCGATGGTGCATTGCTGCGCTAATGCACCCTGCAGACGGCTACTCGAAGGCGAACTGGCGTTCTAGGCGCTTGCTGAGCAGCGACAGGGGAAAGCAGAGACAGAAGTAGATCACCGCCGCAATGGAAAACACCAAAAACGGCTGAAAGGTGACATTGCTGATCGAGGCCGCCGATCGCGTCAACTCCACAAACCCAATTACCGAGGCCAGCGACGTGCCCTTCACCACCTGCACCGCAAACCCCACCGTGGGCGGCACCGACATCTTCACCGCCTGGGGCAGAATAATCCGCTTCATCTGCTTGACGTAGCTCAGCCCCAGGGCGCGGGCTGCCTCCCACTGGCCCTGGGGGATCGCCTCAATGGAGCCGCGCCAGATATCCGCCAGAAAGGCGCTGGTATAGGTGGTTAGGGCAATGGTGGCGGCCTCCCAGGCTGACAGGTTGATCTGAAACAGCACCGAAATGCCAAAAAACACCAGAAACAGCTGCATGATCAGCGGCGTCCCCTGGAAAAACTCGATGTAGACCACGCTGGGCAGCCGCACCCAGGCAATGGGCGAAATTCGCATCAGCATCAGCAAAAAGCCCACCAGGCCACCCCCCGCAAAAGCAATCAGCGACAGCACAATCGTCCAGCGGGTGGCCAGCAGCAGGTTGTAGGTGATGGTGGTGAGGGTGAAATCTTGCATGAAACTCGCTGAGCTAGGGAACAGGCGACAGAGACAGGGTTAGCGCACGTAGCGCATAAAGCCAAAAAAGCGCCGCTGAATTAGGTAGGCCGCCAGCTTCACGATCCACACCATGGCCAGATACAGCAGCGAGATAAAGAAGTAGATCTCAAAGCTGCGGAAGGTGCGCGACTGTAGATAGCTGCCCACAAAGGTCAGCTCCTCAGCAGAAATCTGCGACACCACACTCGTAAACAAAATGGCGATCACAATCTGGCTCACCAGGGAGGGATAGATATTCCCCAGGGCGGGCACCAGGATGATGCGCCGAAAAATCTGCATTTTCTTGAGGCCCAGGGCCATGCCCGCCTCGACCTGGCCTTTGCCAATGCCCTCAATGCCCGCCCGCACAATCTCGGTGGAGTAGGCCCCAAAGTTAATCGCCAGAGCCAGCACCGCCGCCTGCCAGGCGCTCATGCGCAGACCCACGCTCGAAAAGCCGAAGTAGAAGAAAAACAGCTGGATCAGAAACGGGGTGTTGCGGAAAAATTCTACATAGGCGACGGCGATGCCGTTCAGAATGCGGTTGCCGGAGGTGCGGCCCAGGGCACCCAAAATGCCCAGTACCAGACCCAAGAGGATAGAGGTCATAGCCAGTTGCAGCGTGGCGATCGCCCCCTGGATAAAAAAGCCTAGGTTGTTAAAAATGACGGAATAGTTTGGCGTGTATCCCATGGATTGAAATGCTCTTGGGGGCTGGAATGCAACGAGGTATTAAGGAGAAACCGCTAAATTTACTCACGGTTTATACCCCGGCAGCCCAGGGCTGTTTGTTATCCTCGGCACATTTGGTGATGGATAGTAGAGTTGCGATCGCGCTGGGGTTGTGAAAAAACTGGGTGGGTGGAACCGTTTCATCAGTCCACCCGTCGGCCATCAGCGAACCACTTCGCCGCCCCCGATAGCCATGGGTAGGCTGTCGGGGGCGGGCAGGGCTTTACTCAATCAGCACGGTTTTGGTGGCAATGGCCATCCAGATGGTGCCTGCTGGGGCGGTGGGGCCAGGGGTGCCGCTGGTGGGCGGCACGGGGATCGGGTCGCTCCAGTCGTTGGGGTCGGTGTAGCCGAGGACGTGGAGGATTTTGATGGTGCGGTCGATGGCGGCGAGGCTGCCGTAGAGCATGTGCCGCACCTTCTCGGGATTTAGGGATCGAGTCCCTTGGCTAGGTGACCCAGATTTGGGTGGCACAGGTAGGGCCCCGGTTTCTGAGTTGTCGCTGTCGTCGGGTTCGAGATATTCAAACATCGGTTCTGTCTCCATGTGTGGTTGAGGAAGACAGAACGCGAAAACCCTAGCCCCCCGCAGTTTGAGTGCAAACTTAAGGGGCTAGGGTACCATGAACCTAGCCTCGCAATCTGCGTGCAAGAGTTGCGGGGTTAGCTGTCTGTTGGTGGTGAGACACCTTCAGACAGCGCCAAGATTTTCGAGTTCTGCGTAACCACCGCTCTGCTGAACGGCTTAATGAAAGAGAATAATGCTATAAACGCTCTCCCGTCAACCGTGGGGTGGGAGGTAGATATAAACTAAGGGCATTACGCAAATGTGTAGGAATACCTGATTTATAGTGCCTCATGAGGCCAGCCGACAAAATGCCTAAAATTTTATACTCTCTGTTTCTGTTTAGTCATTGACCTTGGAATCACGGTCTATTTGTTTGTCATGATAAAAATTTACTTAAGCAGCAATTGAAACAAATATTACCTGATGATATCTTCATCAGATTATTATTTTGCAAATTGTGAAGCGGTAAAGTCTACACCCTAGATCATTTTTAAGACTTTGGCTTACCCTTCCTTTCCGCAAAACGAGCTTTAAAAAGCTTTTCAAAGAGTCCAGTCAGGCAAAAGTGATAACGAGTTATAAGTTATGAAGATTGTTTCCATAAGAATCAAAAATTATCGTGCTTTTGAATCACTGGAAATCAAGTCAATACCAGCCTTTTGTGTGATTATTGGAGCCAACGGTACAGGCAAATCGACGCTTTTTGATATTTTTGGTTTTTTGCGCGATTCTTTAAAAAATAATATTCGCCAGGCTCTCCAAATTCGAGGCGGTTTCAATGAAGTTATTACTAGGGGAAAAGAGCAAGAAGATATTGAGATAGAGCTAAAGTTTCGCATGAATATTTTGAATAAAGAACGTCTCGTTACCTATCTCTTGGTCGTTGGACAAGACATAGGTCGACCTGTAGTAAAAAGAGAAGTTCTAAAGTATAAACGTGGCGAATACGGCTCTCCTTGTCATTTTTTAGACTTTCAGAAAGGCAAAGGCTATGCTATTACTAACGAAGAAGATTTTGAGCAAACTGATGAAGAATTAAATCGCGAAGAACAACAACTCGAATCTCAAGATATTTTAGCTATAAAAGGATTAGGTCAATTTCAGCGATTCAAAGCAGCCAGTGCTTTCCGCTCCTTGATTGAAAACTGGCATGTTTCCGACTTTCATATCAGCGATGCTAGGGGCAGTAAAGATGCACTCTATGCCGAGCACCTTTCTCCCACAGGGGATAACATGGCAGTAGTGGCTCAATATATTTATCAAAACCATTATGATATTTTTCAAGTTGTTCTCAAAAAAATGAGGGAAAGAGTTCCTGGTATTTCTCAAGTAGAAGCAAAAGAGACTGAAGATGGAAGACTGATTCTAAAATTCCAGGATCAAGCCTTTAAAGATCCTTTCATTGATCGTTACGTTTCTGACGGCACAATGAAAATGTTTGCTTACTTAATTCTACTTTTTGATCCTCAACCTCACCCTCTGCTTTGCGTTGAGGAACCCGAAAATCAACTTTACCCCAGTCTACTGCATGAGCTTGCTGAAGAATTTGCTAGTTATGCCGATAGAGGTGGGCAGGTCTTTGTATCGACCCATTCTCCAGATTTTCTTAATGCTGTCTCATTAAATAGTATTTTCTGGCTAGCAAAAGAACAAGGCATCACTAAGATTTTCCGGGCTGCTGATCATGAAATATTAAAAAGATTAGTTCGAGAAGGAGATTTGCCTGGATACCTTTGGAATCAAGGCTGGTTTGAAGGAGTCGCTCCCTGATGAGTTATGACTTAATTTTTTTGCTAGAGGAACGATCTACTAAAGCTGTCCTAGAGGCCATACTTCCCAAACTTATCCCTGAGCACATAATCTATATTTGCATCGCCCACCAAGGAAAACAAGATCTCGCCAAGTCAATTCCTAACAAGATCAGAGCCTTTCGTTTCAACCCTGAAACAAAATTTGTAATTGTCCATGATCAAGACTCTCATGATTGCAAAAAGTTAAAAAGCAAGCTACTAGATCTTTGCAAAGATGCCGGAGAATCAGAGGTGATTGTTCGTATTATTTGCCATGAATTAGAGTCATGGTTTCTTGGCGATCTTTCTGCTATCGAGCAAGCTTACCAGCTTAATCCTGAAAGTTTGAGTCAAAAGCAAGACCAAAGCAAGTTCCGTGACCCTGATCAATTGAACTCTGCCAAAGAAGAGCTTAAAAAATTAGTTCCAGCATACTATCCAGGTACTCATTCAAGGGCAATTGCTCCATATTTATCATTATCTAAAAATAAGTCTCGTAGCTTTCAAATCTTCCTCGATGGCATCCAAAAGATCTTAAGTTAGCGCGATCGCAGATCTCTTGTAGGTTGGGTTGACGCAGGAAACCCAAAAATCCCAACTTTTAGCATCAAAAAATTAAAGTGATTAAGGAACAATTTATGGACTACCGAAACTACATCACCATCGAACCCAATAAGCGCGGCGGCAAACCTTGTGTACGCGGCTTACGCATCACCGTCTATGAAGTGCTTGAATATCTGGCTTCCGAGATGACCGAAGCCGAAATTCTCGATGACTTTCCCGACCTGACGAGAGAAGATCTAAAAGCCTGCATCGCCTATGCTGCCGATCGCGAACGCCGGTTCATGATCGCGCCCCTATCGGCATGAGACTACTTTTTGACGAAAACTTATCGCCCAAATTGCCAAATCGCTTGAGCGACCTTTTCCCAAACTCACTTCATGTGCGAGATGTAGACATGAAAGCAACGATTGACCCAATAGTTTGGGATTTTGCGAAAGACAACAATTTAATGGAGTGCATCCCAAATTTGTAAATTCATCATTTCGACGGCTAGTTCGCCCGTCATTCCCGTGCAGACGGGAATCTACAGCGGACATCTGCCTCCCGAATGGATTCCCACGCAAGTGGGAATGACGTAGGCACCTGCAAAAGTGGGATGCACCCAATTTAATGATTGTTTCAAAAGACGCAGATATGCACGATTTAAGCTTGGTACTTGGCAATCCACCAAAAGTTGTTTGGCTGCGCCTTGGCAACTGCTCAACACGGCAAGTTGAAAATGTGTTGCGTCGAAATTTTGACGCGATCAAACTATTTCATGAAGATGAAAGCTTGTCACTGCTTGCCTTGTCGTGATGCATAAAACCCTGAACCAGTGCGATCGCATCGGGTGCATCCCACTTTTGCAGTTGCCACCGTCATTCCCACGCAAGTGGGAATCCATTCGGGAGTCAGATATCCGCTGTGGATTCCCGTTTGCACGGGAATGACGGACTTGCTGGCTGTCAGTAATGATGAATTTACAAACTCGGGATGCACTCGATCGCATCTCTCCACTTGTATGATCAGATATTCAAAAGCATTTAATTATACTCTCCAGGAAGAACGTTTTTTATAACAGTAACTCCGCCAAAATTCTTGCCTGACATTCTCAGCAATTCATCACCTGAAAATTCAAAGCCAAGTTTTAGTGCTATTCGCGCAACATCATCTGCAGTTGATGCTGTGAGCACCTCCTTTTTAAGGGCAGGTTCAGACTTCATTTTCTTTAAAAATGCCTCAAGTTGATCTAAAGCCATATTGGAAATTCCTATTCTTATTAGCTGCTTGTATGTTAAAAAGGGAAACCATTACAGGCTTCAAGCAGATTCTACTATCCTTTCAAGATATAGGCTAGGAAAGATTCCCACCCCCAGACGTCTGAAGCCGCTAGAATCTCTTTGACCCGACTGCACAAACAGCGGGTAGCCCACTACCTCGTTAGAGCACTATGGTTACGCTTTCCCTGCCCCGACTTCAGTTTCGGCCCCTGGGCAATCGACGATCGTGGCGGTTGCTAGGAGCCGTGGGCGGAATTGCGATCGCCCTCACCACCATCATTGCCGCCCCCGCCCCCGCTGCCCTCAACCCGGTGATCCAGGTGGGCATTGTGCAGCGCTTTGGCGAAAATCTCCAAGACCAGATCACCCTAGAGGCGCTACCCGGTGAGCAGCTGGTGCTCAGCTTTGACACCCACGGCCAACCCCAAACTGTGACCACCAACCGGGTAGTGATTGGCCTGAGCCCTGAGCCACTGCCCGAGGCCAAGCTGGCCGAGCGCATTGTGCTCGGCAACCACCGCAGCTTTGAAACCGCCGAATACAATGCCCAAGAGTGGCGCGATCGCGGCATTGAGCCCGAGATCGCCCAGCCCGGCAGCTGGGAGGTGTGGGCTAACCGCGAGACCTACGACAGCCCTCTAGTGCGCCGTCTGCTGGTCAAAAACCTCCACGACCAGGGCTTTACTGAAGTCTTTCTCGACAGTCAGGTGATTGGCCAAATACCGCGCACCTACTTTGAGGCCAACGGCTACCGCTACAACCGCAACAGCTTCGACATTCGCGCCAGCGGCGGTCGGGTGCGGGTCACCCAGCCGGGCGAACCCCCCATTACCCGCGTCTACGGCGGCACCCTGCGGGTGCAGCCCAACACCTATGGCACCTACACCCTGGTCAACAGCGTGCCGATTGAAACTTACCTGCGCGGCGTGGTGCCCCACGAAATCGGAGCCGGTGCCCCGGTGCCCGCCATTCAGGCCCAGGCGGTGCTGGCCCGCACCTACGCCCTGCGCAACCTGCGCCGCTTTGAGATCGACGACTACGAACTCTGCGCCGACACCCAGTGCCAGGTGTATCGCGGCCTGACGGGCACAGCGACCGTCACCGACCAGGCGATTATCGCCACCCAGGGTCAGGTGCTCACCTACCAAAACGAGCTGGTAGACGCGCTCTATTCCTCTACCACCGGGGGCATTACCGCCGCCTTCAGCGATGTGTGGGACGGGCCAGACCGCCCCTACCTGCGCCCTGTGGTTGATTCGGTATACGATCTGTGGAATATCAACCAGCACCCGCTGAATTCTGAAGAGGCCTTTCGGCGCTTCATTGCCCTCAACGAGGGGTTTAACGAGGTGGGTTGGTCGCTGTTTCGCTGGCGCAATGAGGGCGACTTGAGCGTGATCACCGCCGACTTGAAGGGCTATCTGGGGCGCAGGCAGCACCCCCTAGCGGGGTTTAGTCAGGTGAAGTCGCTGCGGGTGGCCGAGCGGGCCAACTCAGGCCGGGTGCAGCGGGTTGAGGTAGAAACCGACATCGGCGTTGTAGAACTCCGCAAGGATGAAATTGTTCGCGTGCTGCGCCCCCCCCGCAGCCTGCTGTTTTACATCGAACCGATCCACAGCGCCGGGGCCGAGGGGGCACCGGGGCAGCTCACCGGCTACCGCTTTGTCGGCGGCGGCTGGGGCCATGCCGTGGGTCTGAGCCAGGCGGGGTCTTACCGTCTGGGCAACCTGGGCTGGGCCTATCCGCGCATTTTGCAGTTTTACTACCCTGGCACGACGCTACAGCCGATCAGTGAGAATCTGACCTTTTGGCGAGAGCCGAGCTGAGGGTGATGCCCGTCGGCACTGAGGGGCTCAGGTAGTGGCGATGATGTTCAGCTTTCTCGAAGCTATGCGTTGTGGAGTAAAGATGTCGTAGACCACTGCCTTGAGCGGATGGCTTCTTTGGGGTGATCGCCCCTGCGCTCTTTAGCCTTGGCCCTAGGGACAAGACCCGGCTTAGGGGCTGATGCTCGAACCCAGCTCTGCCCCCAGCGCCAGCGCCTCTAGGTGGTGCTTGATGGCGAGATCTTGGTGGCCGCAGGCGCGGCAGAGCCGAGCCATCAAACACCGCACCTTGGCCTCAAACCAGCCGCCTTCCAACGCCGCTTCCAGCGGTTGGCAAATGTCTAGCGCGCCTTCGTAGCAGGCCAGGGCATACCAGTATTTTGCCTGAGCTTGGTAGGCCCGGCCCAGGTCAGCCATCACCAGCGCTTCGCCCATTTGATCGTGCAACTCGTAGCGGATGGCCAGCACCTTTTCAAACTGTTTAACCGCCAGAGCATAGTGCCCCTGATGGAAGTTGACGGTGCCTAGCAAATGCAGCGCTGCCGCATAGTGAATGCGTACCAGCGATGAGTTGTCGTCGGTGCGGCCTACTTTAGTAAAGCTGTACAGGGCGATCTCTGCCCAGCGCCGCGCTCGCTCATACCGGTTTTGTTGCAGCATCATGACGCCCAATTGGCAGCAGGTTTGCCCCAGCCCCATTAAGTCGTCGGCAGCGCGAAACTCAGCTAAAGCTTTTCTGTAGCTGGCCAGCGCCTGAGGCCATTGCCCCAGCTGCAAATACAGTAGCCCCTCGGTGCTGTAGATCTGAGCTGGGGTAGGGGTGGCTGGTAAGCGGTCAGCGGCGGCATTTAGATCGTTTGCAATCAGTGCGATCGCAGCAACGGCACAGTAAAACGATAGCTTGGCATTCATAACAGCATCGGGATGAAGGGGACATTCCTACCTATGACTGGTGAGGCAGAGCTTATTCACTATTTACCCTTGCCGCTGAAATAACCTCACACTTCTGGTCTAAACACAAACGGTGGCCAGTTGAGGGTGGTGCCGTTGGGCAGCTCAATGGTGGCGGTAAACTGCTCATCCCAGGTGCCAATTACCTGGGCATAGAGGTAGGCAGCGTCGAGATCTGGGTTCAGGGTCTGCTCCGCTAAGATCGCCTCGGCATCGCGCACAATCAGCCGGGTGCCGGGCGGCAGCTGTTCCCCAGGCACCGGCCCCAGAAAGAGAAACAGCGACCATTCTGGCGGGCGAGGTTCAAACATCGTCCAGGTGAGGGCATAGAGCCGAAACGGTAGGCCAAACTGCTGGAGGTCGGTGTAGGCTCCCCTGGCGGTACTGGGAATGGAGACCCCCGTCGGTTCTAAGTCTCTCAAAACCGCCTCCAGCTCTTCGGCGGGGGTGCTGGTCGACATCAGGGCGTGGGTTGGGGCCAGGGGCGGCAGCAGCGTCCAGGCCAAGCCATCGGCGACGGTGTCGAGCTGATCGCGCAGCCAGCGGCCCGCGTTGATCAAGTCTCCGGCCCGCTGGGTCAGCAGGGCGGGGCGGGCCGGGGTCGGCGCGCTGGCGACTTCAGGGCTGGCCACCGCCAGCTGCTCGGGGTCAAGGCAGCTCAGGTACAGCAGCATATCGTCGGGAGCGGTGTCAAAGTACTGCACGGGCAGGCGGTAGGTGCCGTCGGCCTGGGCGACGAGTGCTCCCTGGCGCTGGTGGGCCAGCAGGCGATCGCGCCGTAGCCCGGCCAAAATCGTCACCTGGTCGGCTTCTTCTTGCACCTCGGCCAGCACGTAGAGGTGGGCAAAGTTGGCGGCATCGTCGAGGCTGCTCTGGGGAATGGTCACCACCTCATCGCTGAGGCTGCCCTGGGCCACCACCGCCAGGCGAAAGCCGTTGACCCGACAGGTGACCGCTGGATGGGGGGGGCGATTGCGATCGCAGTAAAAGGCAAGATCTTGAGCCCCTGCCTCTAGCCACTGTTGCAGCCCCTGCACCGCCATGGCCCGCAGTAGCGTCGGCCACTGCTGGGCCGCATCGGGCTCTTGCTGACAGACCTGCACCGCCCAGTCGATGGCGGTGGCCGACAGGGTCACTGTCGATGAGCGCCAGGGCTCAAACTCAAACTCAGCAGACTCGGCAGAATAGCTCATAGGACGTAGATGGGGGAATGGGTAGGCGGCGAAAGAGAGCAACATCATGACTCAGTACCCGACATAAAAGGATGAATGGTAGTGCAAAGCTGGTGGGCAAACAGGCTTTTGGCGGTGCGGCCCTTGGGCTGTTGAGCCTCGGCGGCAGCGGCGGCCAGCATGTCGTCTACCTCCTCGGCCAGCAGGGTTTCTAGGGTTTGGTCGAGGGCCTTGAGGCGATCGGCAGACACGTAGGCGAGGGCCTGGCGGCGCACGGTTTCGTAGAGCTGGGGCAACAGCCGATGGCGCACATCCGATCGCAGCCGCTTCAGATTCAGCAATCGATTCACCTGCACCTGAGAGGTGAGGCCAATGTCGGGGGCCAGCTTGCCCATGCCCAGCCCTTTGCAGTGGAACAGGTGCAGCCCCTGCACGTAGGCCCGATCTTGGGGCGGCTTCCGGCCCCGCAGCCGATCGATGTTGGCCTGGATCACGGCAGCGATCGCCCCATCCAGCTCCTGCACCATGGCCTGGCGATAGGCCTGCAAAAACTCGTCCTGGTCATCGCCGGTATCCGGCGGCGGGCTGGCCTGGGCATCGGCCACTGTTTCCCAATCGACGCTTTCGGATTGATAGGCCAGGGCTGGCCCCCCCCGCACATGCACCCGGTACTGGCGCAATTGTCCAGCTAGTTGCCGCAGCTGGGCCAGGGTCTCTTTGGGCGGCAGGTCAGGGGCGATCGCCCGCAGTTGCTCGGGGGTGGGCGTCTCGCAACGCTGGCGTTTGAGACGCTGGGCAATGCGATCGCGCTTATAAACCTGCTGGTAGCGCTCCAGCAATGCCGTCGCCTGGGTGACTTCGTACTCACTGCACAGGTGGTACTGGCGCAAAATCCGCTGCAGCGGCTCGGGCTCGGTGTCGTTCAAAATCGCCCAGTCGCTGACCCGATACAGGCCCTTTTCGAGCAGCACCCGGTTCAGGGCCGGGTGGTGGTTAGTGCGCCGACTGGCCCAGGTGCTGAGGGCCGCTTTGGCCGGGTCGTAGGTGGTGAGAATCTCCAAAGTAAAGGGATGGTAGTCGGGGGCCAGGCTACCATCGTCGTCGAGTACTAAGTAGAAGAGATCGGTTTTGGTAAAGCCGTAGTCTCGTCCAAACCGCTGGGCCAGACTAACGCACACCTGCTGAATTAGGTGAGTAATGAAGCAGCGCAGACTCAGTTGGGCCAGATCGGCCTCGGCCTGCCCCGATGACCAGATGGCCAAGATCAGCCTTGGCCAGTCGGTCTCGGGGGCGTCGGCAATGGTGCTTTCAAACCAGGTTTGCACCTGGGGCAGCACCTGCACCTGGCACTGGCCTGAGCTGGTCAGGCGCACCAGTTGCCAATAGCGTGAAGCAGTATCCATGGGTTGCTGGAACTTGCGGGTCAAGGGTAACGGTCGGGGTGGCAGGGTGATTTCCCCCGCCACTATTAACTATTGCTGACCACCGGGAACTTATTCATGGAGTTTTCGTATCACTTTGCATAAGCAGGATCTCTTTACAGACCATTGCCAATCAAAATAAACGGTGCCCAGTAGTAAGGATGGCTGAGGCGATCGGCTACGCCCAGGGGCAGCCCTGTTTGGGTGCTGATCACATCAACACTCGCTCTGCGATCGACCCCCGACGCGGTAAAGTCGCCCTCGATCAGGGCGATTTGGGCCTGTTGCAAGGCCTCGGTCTTACTCAACCCCTGGCTCAAATTGGCATAGAAGGCATCCATCAGCATCTGGGTGCCGCCGTCGCTGACGATCCACA